>JAFGXT010000215.1 GCA_016936495.1 Victivallales bacterium | reverse complement strand
GTGTTTTTTATGATATTCCTGTTGTCCGGGCTGTGCGGCGTACTTAACAAGTTTACGGTTTGGACGTTGTTATCTGCGGGTAGTGCTGGATTTGTGATTTTCTGTGCCACGGATTATTGTAAAAGTGGGTATGAATTTGCCCGGAGTAATAAAGGTTTTGTGATATTCTTCGCGACTTATATGCTGTTCTTTGTTGCTCCGGTATTATGCTATCCGGTGTGGTGGGATGATCTAACCTATCATCTGGTATTACCATTGCGGTGGCAGGCGGACGGATTTCCGGCAGTATACGCAGATCTGCCGTATTCGGGGTATCCATCGGCGCCGGAATTTGTTTTCTGGGCGTTGACTGCGGTTGGGGGAATCAGTGCTCCGGGTTTACTGGTATGGATGACGTCCGGGGTATTGCTGGTGATGTTATATGTTTTGTTTTTGCAGGTGTCTGGCGGGGACAGACCGATGGCGTTGATTTACTGCGTGGCATTTGCGTTGTCTCCAGTTGTGTTTATGATTTTCAAGGGGGCATATATTGAGGTGTTTATGCTGGCGGGGGTGGCGGCGATACTGTTATGGTTAAACGACGCCCGCGCAATGCGTTCATCGGGAGCCGTATTGGCGTCAGGGATACTTCTAGGTGGCTTGTGTGCTATGAAGCTTAATGGCGTGGTAATAGCGGTGGCGTTTTTCGGGGTCATGATATTTACGGCTGAAGCAAGGAACAGACTGATGGCGGAGTTTTGGACTTTGGCTGTTACTGGAGTTTTCGTTGTCGCATTTTATTCTCGTCCATGGATACTCAGCGGTAATCCAATGCATCCGTTTTATGCGCGTTTTTTCAATTCTTATCCATCGGTATTGTTGAGTAGCGCGTATCATCATGCGGCGGCGGCGGATAAGTTTGGAGTGAAGGGTCTATGGGGGTTTATCAGTACGCCTTTGCGGGTATGTTTTGAGAGCGGCACTTATGACGGGAGTCTGGGATGGCAATATTTACTGATTCTATTACTGGCGGCGACAGGGTTGATTCTGTGTCGGGCTGGAGATTTTCGTCGCCGGGGAATATTGTTTGTATTTGCCGCGGGATTGATTTATTCAGCTTGGTTTTTCAGTGCGCAGCAGGTCAGATTTCTGCTACCGGCTGTACTGATCGTGTTGATGTTGTGCGCAGTATTCACAGGCAAACTGCCATGGCGTTATCGCCGAGCCGCAGGGATGACGGTTTTAACGTTAACCTTGTTGAGTATTTCAATACAGCCATTCAGAAACAGTTTTAATTGCTGGAAGTATCTTGTCAGTAATAAAATAAGCTTGAAAAGCTATATTTATACCGGCAGTGGAGAAGGTTATCTTCCCGCGGCGGAGGCGGTGCATATGTTGACGCCGAAAGATGCTAAAGTATTGCTGGTGTTTGATAATCGTTCTTTGTATATTCCCCGTAAAACTGAGCTTGGAACGCCGTTTTTTCAGTCAAGGCATTTTACGCCTATGCCTGAAAATCATGATGAGCTGATTGCACATTGCCGTAAACATGGCATAAGCCATATTCTTGCCGGATATGCGTCGCGCAATCCTGACCGTCAGGCTAGCTGCATGGAAAACAGCGTGAAATTTGCCGGGTTATTGCGGGATTCGCAAGCGGCAGGGGCGCTGCGGTTGCTTTGGTCTGGCGAGGGTTTTTATCTTTATTTAATAAAGTAACGGATGATGGCTTCCGATCTGAGTTTTTTTATGTAATCTTTATATGTCTGTTCCCGCACTCTCCGGTTGAGTTCATCACTTATTTGTGTATTGACTTCCTCAAAGGGTTTGGCGCCTCCGGGCACAAGTCCGGCTATACGCAAAAAATATATGCCTTCCGGGGTAACAACCGGCTCGGAGATGAATCCGGGGGCGTTATCTTTGATCGCGGCGGCGAATTCCGGACGGAGTTTACCTGTTTCTATCCAGCCCAGGTCTCCCCCGTTTTTCGCGTTGGGTGCTGCGGAATGGAGGATGACCAGCGAGGTGAATATTTTTTCATTGCCCGACTTTACATCTTCGGCGATTTCCTTGAGCAATTCGAGGTTGGCTTCCCGGGTTCCTTGCAGGAACAATACCTGGAGCCGGATGGTGGAGGGAGAGGCGAACTTATCTTTGTTCTGCTCATAAAACTCATAGATCTCCCTGGGCGTAACTGACTGGACTTTATAAAACAATGTGCCTAGAGTGTAATCGATAATGATCCGGTCTTTTGCCTTGCCTTCAAAATCTTCAAGCGTGATACCGCTTTCCTCTATTTTCTTTTTAAGTGATTTACGGGTGCCGTCGCTGAGGCTCCACGACATTTTATCGATCATGTCCTCAATATGCTGGCGAGGGATGTCAAAGGGATTGTTGTCATAGTCATCCACGATGAGTTTGCGGTCTATGGCTTCATCGAGGACTTTGCGGCGCAGTGCCTTTACGCGGGCTTTGAGTTCATCGCCGGAAAACATCATTCGCAGTCTGGCTTCTTCTCCGGCGCAGTCGTCCACTACATCCAGCAGGCTTATCGGCGAACCGTTGACCGATGCCAGCACGGAATCCACCCTAATCTGGTTCGGGTCTACTCCGCGGGCGGGCAAACACGCCGATAAAGACATAATAACTAACATCTTTAATAAAAGCTTCATAATAAAATCCTTATTCTTATATAGCAACAATGTATCATATTCCATACGGAAAACAAGCCGGTTTATTTGAGCGGACGAAATATCAGCGGCAGTCTGACCGTCGCCAATAACACGATGCACGCCACCAGTCCCATATGCGGGGACGCCAGAAACAGCCAGCATAATCCGGCTCCAAAAGTCATGCCTAAAATCATCCAGTTCAAATAATCGCGGTATGTATGTTCCGGCAGCGCTGTCGCGAACATGTTGGCGGCGAGACCGCCGGAAAATCCCGCCGAAAGCATATATATGCTGACTATCAGCAAATAATATTCCTGATACAGCATATCAGTGTAGAATAGCAGCGTGGCGGGTAACAGGGCTGAAAAGATCATCAGCATTGTACGTCCCGGGGCGGCGTGAAGCTTTAAGCCGTAACCGCAGGCAGCGCCGAGCGTGAATATAGCTCCGAGCCAACCGGTATAAAGGAAGATCCGTCCTTCGATCGCCTGGAGCGCAAAGGTGGCGACCAGCACGAAACCACCACAGAAAATGCCATTTTCAAAAGAGCTGAAGCTGACCCGGCGTTCGATTTTGCGGGACAACAGGAAGCGCGCCGTCAGGTATATCAGCAATATGGCGGGAAACCAGTAATGCTCGGTAAAATCCAGCAGTTGAGCTATTTTGTAGTTGAGAAAGAATGGGTTGAGGTCGGTATTGACGTCATACTGCCTACTCATTTCAGCCACTCTAGTGCGGGCGTCATATGAATCCAGCGGAGGCAGGAAGAGCAACAGCATCCCCCGGCAGAAGCCGAAAAATTCGAGGCGTATGGACGCACGGCGGTCGATCTCGTTATAATCTATGGTAATCGGAGTATTGCTTCCCGCCACCAGAATCTCATCATTGGTACGCCCCGGGAAGACTTCTGCGTAATCAAAGACCTCCAACATGGTTTTTCTCACCACCGCGGCTTGCTTGTAGTCTTTGACATTGCTGATGGCAATGCCTCCGGACATCATAAAGCGTGATACTATATCATAGAATTCCATCGTATAAAAACGGTTGTCCTCCGGAGACAGAGGTTTGTCGGCAAGAATCATCACCACATTGAAATTGGAACTGCCAACGTCGGCGGATACCGCGGCGGTGAGATTTTTGCGTAAGCCACTGTGCCAGGAAAACGGCTTGTAGTAATGATGTATTTTGGTACTGCCGGCTTTTACCACATCCGAAACAAATGGCAATTGTGAAAGCTGAACCGGCAGATTCGATTTCTCCGGTCCGCTGAAAAGTATTCTCAGATTAGCGTAATCCGTTTGCAGTAAGGGAGGCAGGAACGGCGTAATCCCCACTAGATCATGTTTTTCCTTTGTGGTGGATTTAGTCCGTATCAGGGATGTTTCTTTGGAACTAGCTTCAATCTTTTTCACTTCGCGCGCGCCGTGGATGGATACGCCGCAGACCACAAACCCGGCAAGCGCCAGTATCGCCACACTTTTACGCGATTTCAGCTTGCTGGAAAACAATACCGTAGGCGTTAGCGCGATAAGCGTGGCGAGCACCGCAAAGGTGTCACACAGATGCCACGCGCCGCTCAATACCGGGATCGACAGCATCCCGCCGCTGAACGCTCCCAGTGCAAAGACCGGGAACCCCGTGGAACGTGGACTGGGATTGCATCGGATCAGCAAACCGAAACATATTCCCACGCTGAAACCCCAGATAAAGGCATATAATCCCGCCAGTTCATAGTCGATCAACGCGGTGAATACCACCAGAAACGCGGTAATCGGCAGGATTACGATAAAATAATCCGGAACGAACTCCGCCTTGCCCTCGTAGCCCCTGGCTGCAAAAAGTCCGGCGGAACTCCCCGCCAGCCAGATACAGCCGGATATGACGAAAGTTGATATGCCCGCGTTGAGCAAAAGATTGCCCGCCGCCACTGAAGAAATGAACACCAGAAACAATCCGGTGAAAAACAATGCGCCGTTATACTTTAAGATTTCTAATAATTTCATATGATTTTTTACTTTCCGGTGTTATATTTATCCGGTTGAAACAAGTCAATATAAAACATAAGTGCTGTGCTGTAAAATCGGAAAGGTGAAATAACACAGCGATTTTATATGTATGAAGCTGTTTTTTTACGTTTTTGCGTGATTTTAATGAAATTCCGTAATCCGGGGAGCCGTCGTGTTATCATATATCATAAGAAGAACCGCTTATTCAATACTGATCATTATCGGAGTAATGATTGTTACCTTCCTGCTGTTCAGAGTGGCGGCGGGTGATCCCGCGGCGGCGGTACTCGGCAAAAATCCCTCGCCCGAAGCTTTGGAGCAATTACGTGGAGAGCTCGGCGTGGATAAACCCCTGTTCTGGGGACGCTGGCGCAAAACCGAAGTTTATACTTCAATGGATTTCAACGAAGCACGCAATCTGCCCGGCGTAATAATCCCCGATGACGCCATATATGAAAATGGCGGGATCACACTTGACTCAAAGCCACTGGTATTCAAACGCAATTTCAACCCGGAATCCGGTTCACATATGATGCGTATTGTTTTTAAGGGCGTCATCAAAGGCGATTACGAATACTTTTCCGCACCGGACTGGACTACCCGGCAATTCATCTCCGAGTCCCCTGCGCCGGAAATAGAGATTGCGCCCCCCGCCGGTAAGAAACTCCATATCCGCCGGATAGAGTTTTTTAAAGCGGGTAAGCACTTTTGGGACACTCAACTGCTGGACTCATTCCGGGAGATTGTCCGTTTCAGTACACAGTTCCCTTATGTGTCCTTTTTGAATTTCGGCAGAACGCTTACTACCCGCGAACCGGTCAAAGACATTATTATCCGTGGTATTCCGCCGTCTTTGATGATTATGCTGCCGATATTTTTCGGCGAACTCATTCTGGGTATTGTGCTGGCTCTGTTCGCCACCGCCTTTAAGGATAGCTGGGTGGATAGACTTATTGTCTTGTTCGCGGTTACCGGCATGAGCGTCAGTTATCTGGTGTTTATTATCTTCGGACAATGGTATTTGGGGTATTATTATAATTTCTTTCCGGTCTGGGGTTACGGAACCATGCAGCATCTGCTCTTGCCGATTATTATCGGTATTGCCTCCGGGCTTGGTGGCGGCGTCAGGTTTTACCGTACGGTATTCGTCAATGAGCTCAATCATGAGTATTTGAGAACCGCCCGCGCTAAAGGTTGCGGAGAATTTTCCGTATACGGCAGACACCTGCTGAGAAACGCCTCCATTCCCATTATAACCCGTGCCAGCACCGTGCTGCCTTTTCTCTTTACCGGAAGTTTGCTGCTGGAAACCTTTTTCGGCATACCCGGACTGGGTTATGCGGGCGTCAACGCGCTCAATAACTCTGATCTGCAAATGATAAAAGCATTGGTTGTGATCGGCGCGATGATGTTTGTCGCGGTAAATTTAATTACTGATATTATATATGCCTGGGTGGATCCCAGAATAAGACTGAAATAACAACAAGCACGCCGTAAAATAACGGCGGACAAGGAGTTTTCTCTATATTATGGATAAGCAAATGTTTAAAAAATTAGCGCTCGGAATGCTGGAGACCAATTGTTTTCTGGTGCCGGTCGCGAAAAGTGGGACATTGTATATAATCGATCCCGGCGCGGAAGCCGATAAGATCATCAATGCCGCCAGAAGTATGGAATTCGACCGCGCGGAAATACTCCTCACTCACGGTCATGTTGATCATATCAGCGCCGCTGGAGAGCTCGCCCTCGCGCTCGGAATCGAAAAAGTACGGCTGCACCGCGATGATCACGCTCTATACAAAAGTCCGGATAATCATCTGCTCCCCTATGTCCCTCCCCCAGTACGGCTGCCGCAGGCGACCGATGAGTTCGAAGGCGATGACTATGAGGTGATTCACACACCCGGGCATACTCCCGGCGGCGTCTGCTTTTATTTTAAATCCATGCCGGTATTGTTTTGCGGCGATACTATCTTTGCCGGTTCCATCGGGCGCACCGACTTCCCCGGCGGCAACCTTGATATACTGCTCAGCTCCATCAGAGAAAAGATCATGACCCTTCCCGATGACCTGGTGATGATGCCAGGACATGGTGCCGAGACTACCGTCGGCAGTGAAAAAATATCCAATCCATTTTTCTAAAAATAATAAAACCGCCAGACCCTGTGGACTGGCGGTCAGTTTGATAAAAAAACTGAACTGCTGATTATTTTCCGGTGGTGGCGATATCTTCCAATACATCATCGTTGAGCAAACGCGCCACGCTGAGCAGAATAATGACATTGCCATCGACTCTGCCCATGCCCTTGATAAAGCGGCATGACTGGCTTTCGCTGATTGCCGGAGATGGTCCGATGTTCTCTTCGGCGATATTGATAACCTCATCCACTGAATCCACAATGAGCCCTATAACCGCATTTTCCACATTCACCACAATGGCACAAGTGCGATCATCGTATTCCTTTGCCTCAAGTTTGAACCTGGCGCGCACGTCAATGACAGGGATAACTTGTCCGCGAAGATTGATTACCCCTTTGATGTAATCCGGTACGTCAGGTACTTCCGTAACTTTCTGCATGCTCACGATCTCAGTTACATAGAGAATCTCTACGCCGTAAAACTCGTCACCAACCTCAAAGGTCAGGAAACGGTTTTTCATAGAATCATCCCCGCCTTCAATGCCCTCTTCAAGAATACTGTTTAATTCTTCTTCGTATGCCATGTTCCTTGCTCCCGTATATTCTGTAAGCGTTGCACTTCTCTTTATAATTATAACAGCTTACGGCCTATTGCAATACCGTCATATCAAAATTATTTGCAAAAAAGTCATATATTTATGCTTAACGGCCGAAAAGTGCTTAAGTTTAGCCCTTTGCATCAGGAAATATCTGCCATATTACGCGAATAAAGCAATCTCATATCTGATTTTACCCGCTTCTGCTCTTGACAATTTTTTTAAATTGACTAAAATTATACATGGAAATATCAGGATAAGCAGTATAATATCTAAAAAAAACATTGAAAATAATCTTGTTGTATTATATATTTTTAATTACGAAGGTCGATATATAAAATTACAACTTTCTGTCAATGGGCAGGAGAGGAGTCAGAATAACAATGAACTACGAGACCCCTTGTGTTGAGTCGGTAATTGAAACATTCAGTTCCATGTGCGGCGTTGAACCGGAACAGATAGGAGAAGCAGAGGAACTTGAGACGCCACAAACGTTCAAGACCGATGAATTCCTGGGGATCATAGGTCTTTCCGGTCACAAAAAAGGCGATATCATGATGACAATGCCTTCTCAAGTGGCAATGAAGATGGTCGGTTCATTTCTGATGGATGAGATCACCGAGATCAATTCAGATCTGCTTGACGGATTCGGAGAGATTATCAATATAATCGCGGGAGCGTTCTCAGGAAAGCTTCAAGGCGTGAGTTTTGAACTTGCTTTGCCGACCGTTATGGCTGGCGAATTGCAGATTCATATAAGAGAAAGCGTCAATTGTCTGGCCATTCCGATGAGATTTGCGGAATGGGGGGATTTTAAAGTCTTACTTATGCTGGAGGAATAATGAAAATACTTCTTGTTGATGATTCCGCGACTATGCGGAAAATACAGAAGCGGTTGCTTGCGCAGATCGGCGTGGAGGACATCCTGGAGGCTAATAACGGCAAGGAAGCCATCACTGAACTGGAAAACTGCAATTATAAAGTAGATCTGGTGCTCTGTGATATGAATATGCCGGAAATGAATGGCATTGAGACGCTTACCGCTATCAAGGCAACACATAAGGAAGTGCCGGTGGTTATGTGTACTTCCGTCGCCGAAAAAAGCGCGGTAATGGAAGCCATCAAACTCGGAGCCAGCAATTATCTGGTCAAACCTTTTGCTCAGGACGCTTTTATCGCCAAGATCAAAGCCGTATTGGGCAGCTGACCCAATAGAATAATAAAATTAAAACGGATCGTCATGCGCATAATCTGCAATGACGATCCGTTATTGTGTCTTTGATTCGGTGTTGAATCCGCAAAATAGTAATGTATTAATCTTCTAACAGTTTTATTATCAAGGGATGATTCTTTAACGATAAATTCTCAAGAATAAGATCATCTCCATCTACCTTGGACATAAGATCATAACTCTGACCGGTGATCAGGTCTATGGCAATTGGGATCGCTTTATAGATACTGCCGCCAGAAATTCTGATAGTGCATGACCGATTGTTGAACTCTCCACTGAATGGTTGAGCCGACCACACTGCAAGCATTCTTTTCTGTGGTGATTTAGCATTGGCAAAGCCAAATGCCATTATACCGTTATTAGCACGGATATTCGTCTCGTCCCATTTTTTTACCAATTCATCACGTATACAACTGCGATGAAGGGGAGCATCATCAATAACTATTTTTAATTCATGGGTATACGAATAGCCGTTAAAAAGCGAATTCATGCGTTGAATGGCATAATAAGCAGGTTTTTTGCTGTGGTCAGCCCGCATGATCCCAAAGTTGGCTTCATCCTTAAATTGGGATGAACCATAGTCATCAAGGAAGTCATATTGACAGCTTGCTGCAATTGGCAAGACCATATCCTCCAAAAAACGCCTGACCAGAAAAACAGCTTGAGCTTCTTCGGAGAATCCGGCATAAAGACCTTTCTCCGTTTTTCCGTTAAACCAGAAGGTCGTGAATCCAAATTCCGTCATCCACAAAGAACGCATTTTCCCAGTCTTTTTGAAATGATCAATATAGGAATTTACCAATCCGGCATAAGTATGGTTTTTGTCGCCGATTTTTATGCCGTCCCGCTTGGTCAGACCATGGCCAAAAGGGATAGATTCTGGCGGCATTGAGTACGTATAGGGGTGATCGACTATACCGTCAAGGTTTTCACTGACTCCCAAATTCAATGCATGGAAATTTGTGGGAGAACAGGCTCCCAGGCCTATGATAGTTGTGTTAGGGAAAAGCCGTTTGATATGATCTGCTATCGCATTTGTACATTTTACGTGCTCTTTGACCCATTTACTGATGGTGCCATCAGTTTCATAACCATTCCAGGAGCCTTTAAATACTTTGCGCCAGCCGGTGTTCTGGGGTTCATTACCCAGCTCGTAGGCGCTAACGAATTCTCTAGTCTGGCTAACCACTGCTTCTGCAACGGATATGGATCGTTCAATGGTTCCTTTGGGAGCCATTCCCATGACCAAAATGATTTTCAACTTCTTATTATGTGCATACTTCATCCACTCAATATCATATGGACGTACGGTAAAACTGCCGTCAGGATTATTAATAATGCGGCATTCATCGCGAATCCACTTAAACCCACAAGCTGAAATGCTATCAATTAGTTCGCGATACGGTTTCCATCCTCGGAATGCTCCGAAGGTACCGAAGCTAAAGTGGGTACAGGTACCGACTTTGGACTCGACTATTTCGCTACTGGCTATCGGCTTGCCGAAGTTTATATCAACAGAATCTCTGCCGGTAAGCAGTAGCGTTCGCTTAGTTAGGGAGCCATCGGAGGAGTTCAGTTCCAGCTTGATTTGGTAGATATTGTGAGTATTACCGCCATTGAGTAAGGGGGGATTATAAAAAAACTCATATTCTGATTTTGTAGCCAACAACCAATAACGCGTAGTCAAATCCCTGGCTTTTTGCGGAAATGTTATACTTAATTCTGCATCTAAGTCTCGTAGTTTCCTAGCCGTGAGTTTTAAAATTGTGCTAGTCGCCATCTGTAGCCACTCTGCCTTTATGTTCCATGCGGCATCAGCAATTTCCGTACTTTGTCCGATGAAATCGACCTGAACTGGAGCAGCAAGATTAGCGGTAACTGCATCCACAAATATCTTTCCGATTAGAGAGCTGTTTTTTTTTATACTGGCAATGAGCATAATTGATTTTAATGGTTGCTTGGGAGATGTAGATTTTTCTCCGCCCCAGGCATCTGCCCATTTCCCTGCCATGCATATTGTCAGTTTTTTATTATCTTTGCCGATGGTTGCAGGAAAGCTTTGAAAGACTCGCCCGCTTGCATCGGTTATTCTGACTCCTACGTTGCTGTCATTGTCTGCGGATAGTGAAAATGTTAATGATTGTATTTTATCTGGAAGCCTGAATCTTGACTGCATTCCGACGTACCTTCCGCCTTTGGAAAAATCAAAATTAAGTACCACAGCCTCTTTCGGTACAATTCCGATGCTACCTTTTGCTCCGGGAAATTCTCCGCCGTTCATGAATTCCCAGTTACCGCTGTGTCGGCAGTGATCTAGCATTAAGGTATTAGCGTAGATAGTACTAGTAGGCCATGCTAGCATACATAGAATTACCATGCCTGCCAATAATTTTTTACAGAGACAGAAAATATTCTTATCCCAAATTAAATTAGATACCTTAACGGAGCCATCATTTTGCTGTTCATTCTTTATCATTCTTTTCGACTTCCTTGATTTTTTATTAATAAAAATTACAGATAAGTACATTTTCCTGTTAAAAGTTTGCGTTGGCTTACGTTATTCGCTCGGAGCTGGTTTAGAATTTGCAGTCCATCGATTGTTGTCAGACGATTTTGTTCCGAGAACGTCTGTAGAGTATAATCCTGAAGAACTTCCATTGCTCGACCTGACGCTTTCGACATGCCCGTCAATAAATACGCTATTGGCGTTACCATAATGGCGCGGGAAAGCCCGTTGGTTGATTATCCATGAATAAGCGAGACCATATCCACGCGAAGATACTCCATCCTCGCTGCAATCCACCATTAAAATGGTATTGCTGGGTCTGGTTATCTGATTGGTCTTCCTTTGTATGCGGCACAGATGGCGAAAGTTGTAACCATAAGAAACGTTTATGCTGTCATATACCCAGGAACGAATATGCATTCGTTTAATATTATACAGATCATTCGGACACATAAATACCTTTGTCTGATTGTTCATTTTTGTACCAGCTGTGGTTTTTAACAGATCAGAGTTTTCTAAACAACGAATCCAATTATATGGAGCTCCACTGTTGAAGGGAAACCATTCCTTATAGGAATCTGTATACATTGTCATTAATACTCCAAGTTGTTTTAGGTTACCCGTACAATGAATTGATTTCCCAACTTCCTTGGATCGTGCCAACGCAGGGAGTAGCATTGCTGCGAGAATAGCTATGACAGCTATCACCACAAGGAGCTCTATCAGTGTGAATGATTTTTTCATTTTGCCTCTTTTTTTATGGGTTATTTTTGCGGAGCAATTCCGCTGGATTCCAGAATTTTAATTTCAGCCTTGAGACATTTTTTTACTGGTGGTTTTATTTCTCCATTAACTATATCTCTGATACTGGTGATGCTTTCTGCCATTTGTAGCTCCAAGCTGGTAGAGACAGTGGTCAGCGCAGGGTAATAGAATGCGCTGTTGCCGATTTCTCCTATGCTTACAATGCTGAGTTCGGAAGGAATCTTAACGTTGTTTTCGTGCAATGCTTTGAGAACTCCCAAGCAGGGTT
>JAFGXT010000214.1 GCA_016936495.1 Victivallales bacterium | reverse complement strand
GATCAATGGAATTCAACAGTTTCAAGTAACTTCAGAACCGCATTTACAGATGAAAATCAGATTGCATTATGGGCCGTTGACGCTGTTCGGCTTATGAGCGAAAAAGGTATAATGATAGGTACTGGTTCAGGTATTTTCAACCCTTCCGGTTATGCTACAAGAGAGCAAGCGATGGTTATGATTTATAGAAGTTATGGAATATTTATAGCACCATCAGATACAATGTCTGATGATGTTACTGAAGATGTTGAAACAGAATATGATGACGAAGATGATTACGAGGACGGCCACGAAGATGATGATTAAAAAATATTATTTGATGCGAAAAGCTTTATAAGTTCAATGATTATATAACTGTACATTTGTGTAAGCCCTGTGGATGCACCATTAAAAACCGACTATCAAGGTCGGTTTTTTAATAATACCTCTTCAAATTTCTTTGCATTTTAATATAAAGGTTACCATTGAAATACCCATTCAATTGACACCAGGTCAGGGATGCAGTATCATTTTATCAGTCAAGCGAAAACTTAGTAAGTTGAGGAATTCTAAATGGACATAGAATGGTTTCGAGGCAGTTTAAGAGCCAGCACAATCGGATATGCAGAGCACAAAATCATCTTAAATGACGAGGGAATTCCGTGCGACTACGAATATATTGATGTAAACCAGACATATGAATTATTGTCTGGTTTTTCATCTGAAGAGCTGATTGGAAAGCGTGTGACGGAGGTTGATCCGCAAATCAAAGACGCCGGATTCAACTGGATCAAAACATATGGAGCCGTCGCTCTTAAAAAAGATTGCATTGAACTTACGTATTATTCCGCTCCGCTAAAACGGAACTACAATGTCTGGGCCTTCTCTTCTGAAATGGGTTTCTTTATTACCATTTTCTTTGACATCACAAAGCTTGCCCTGAAAATCGAAGAAAGTGAACAACGCGTCCGGGCGATCCTGAATTCTGCCACAGAGGGTATTTTTGGCATAGATACAAATGGAAAATGTACGTTTTGCAATAAAAGTGCGCTAACCCTTTTGGGATACAAATCAGAAAAACAAATACTTGGATTTAACATGCACGATACCATCCATTACCATACGAAAGAAGGCGCCAGATTAACAAGAGAAAACTGCTTGGTAGCTCAGGCAAATAAAGATGGAAAACTCTTTCATTCGGAAGATGAATATTACTGGCGCGCAGATGGAACCTGTTTTCCCGTCGAAGTCTATGCTCACCCTCAATTTAAAAACGATGAGATTCTAGGTTCTGTTATAACCTTTTTTGACATTACTGAGCGAAAAAGAGCAGCGGCTGAGCTTGCAGAAAGCAACCGGAGCAAACTGGTCCTGCTTGCAAACCTGCCCGGAGTGGCTTATCGGTGCAGGTTTGATGACGAATTAACAATGGATTATCTTTCCGAAGGATGTCTTGAACTCACAGGCTACAAACCTGAGGAACTCCTTCATAATCCCGACAGGAAATATGGAGCTTTAATCAATGCAGATCATCCCGAAGAGCTTTATGCGGAATGGCGGAATTCTGTACAAGAGCAGGGAAGCTATTTGGGCGAGTACGGTATTCTGACAAAAGACGGAATACAAAAGTGGGTTTACGAAAAAGGTCAGGCCGTCTATGACAAGGACGGAAACATTGAAGCCCTGGAAGGCTTGATTATCGATATAACCGAGAGGAAAGAAAAGGAAGACCGGATACTCTATCTCAACACCCACGACGCTTTAACAGGCCAATTCAACCGGATTTATTTTGATGCAGAAATCGAACGATTAAAAAGTAAAGAATATCTTCCCCTTTCATATATTGTTTCAGACATAAACGGTCTTAAATTAATCAATGAAGTTTTCGGTCATTCGGTCGGAAACCACCTTATAACTGAAATCGGAAGATTTATTAGTCATTACATCCGGAAAACCGATGTTCTTGCAAGAACCGGCGGTGATGAATTCAGTATACTTATGCCAAACACAGACCATGCGATCGCTTATCAAATTATGAGACAAATCCAGGATGAAATCGCTGCCTTTACGATGGAAGAATCCGTAGATACTCTCAAATTCAATCTTTCTTCGGGATGTGGAACGAGAGAAGACCTTTCCCAGGATATGGATGCCGTTCAAAAAACAGCAGAAGAATACATGAACAAACGCAAACTTCTTGATCGCAGCAGCGCGCACAGCAATTTATTGAATTCCATAAAGACGACGATGTACGAAAGAAGCAGGGAAACAGAAGAGCACGCAGAGCGTTTGACAACATTATCGAGAGCAATCGGCAAATTGTTTGAACTGACACAGATCGAGATGGACGAACTGGAACTTCTGGCAGTTCTTCATGATTTGGGCAAAATCGGAATCGATGACCGTATTTTAGACAAACCAGAAGCATTAACCCCTGAAGAGCAACAGTCTATGCGAAGTCATCCGGAAATCGGCTATCGGATTGCTATGGCTTCTCCCGAATTATCGTCCATTGCCCAATACATATTAGCCCATCATGAACGTTGGGATGGCAAAGGCTATCCAAGAGGGATTAAAGGGGAGTCCATTCCTCTGCTTGCCAGAATTCTTTCCGTTGTTGATGCGTTTGATGCAATGACATTTACAAGAGCCTATCGAAAAGCTATGGAAAGAGAAGAGGCGCTGGCGGAAATAAGGAAGGGTGCCGGCAATCAATTTGATCCTTCCGTCGTCGATGCGTTTTTTAAAGTTGTTAATTCCTAGCTCAAAACAATGAACACGATATATCGTCCGGATAGTCGTGCGCCAGTCCGTCGATATATTTGACTTCGCACACAAGACCTAATTCTCCGGCGGCTTTTTTGAACACCTTGCAATGTGGTAAACAATCCTCATCCAATGT
>JAFGXT010000213.1 GCA_016936495.1 Victivallales bacterium | reverse complement strand
AGCAGGCATCGCAATTCCAGCATATCTACTATATCGTCAAAATCCGGTTTTCCGCGTTCGGAAATGCTGTAGCGACGCCCGAACAATAGATTTTTTCTGACGTTCATATGCGGAAACAAGCGGGATTCCTGAAACACCATTCCCACCTGGCGACGATGCGCCGGAATGAATCGTCCGCGCCCCACGTTCACCAATTCTCTGCCGTTGAATACAATACTCCCGGATTCCGGACGCTCCAATCCCGACAGCAAATGCATCAGCGAAGTCTTGCCCGAACCTGAAACACCAAATATCCCGCATATTTCGCGACTGATATACACATTTATGTCCATCATAAAGTTATCGCGACTAAGACATACATTTTTCAGTTCGAGGAACATCGCCCGTTACTCCTCTTTAAACGCTTACGCATCCCCCGATTCAACAGCTCTGAACCGATCATCGCCGCAAACGCCAATATCACCGATATCGCCACCAGCTTCAACGATGCGCTTTCTTCTCCTGGGATCTGCATGAGCGTATATACCGTCAATGGAATCGTTCGCGTTTCCCCGGCAATATTTCCGGCAAAAGTTATCGTGGCTCCGAACTCTCCCAGACTGCGCGCGAACCCCAACAGGAAACCGTTGATTATCCCGGGCAACGCCAGCGGCATCGTAATTCTGCATATGACCTGAAACGGCGATGCCCCGAGTGTACCCGCCGCCTGTTCCAATCGGGGATCCACCATCTCGAACGCCACCCGCATCGCCCTGAGTACCAAAGGGAAAGATACCACCATTGACGCAATTACCGCCCCTAGCAGAGTAAAGGACATCCTTATCCCGAAGTGTTCCTCGAAAAACGCTCCCACATAACTGCGTCGCCCCAGAAACATCAACAACAGATAGCCGGTCGTTACCGGCGGCAGCACCAAGGGCAAACTCAACATCCCGTCAAACAACGTCTTGCCGGGAAAGTTCTTTCTTGCCAGCAGCAGACTGAGCAGCACGGCAGGGATGAATGAGAGCAGTGTACTTGCCAAAGCCACTTTTACGGACAGCATCACCGTGTCCATCTCCTGAGCGTCAAACCATAAATTCATAATACTTCACCTGAATAAATTCACTTTTCCGGCGCTACCATAAAGCCATGCTTTTTCAATATCTCTACTCCTTTATCTCCGCGCATAAACGTTAACAGCTTTTCAGCCCCTGGAGAAGCGCCCTTACATGTGGCGGCATAATACATCACCGGAGAATGCGACTTTTCCGGCAGTATCGCCAGTATCTTTATCCGCCGCGATTTACGGGCGTCGGTCAGGAATACAATACCAGCGTCGGCTTCCCACTGTTCCACCACCATCAACGCGGAACGGGCGTCCATCGCCGGAAGCAGACGCGATTCCAAAGCTTTGTCCCATTTATAGTATTTCAAGCTTTCCATGGCGTATTTGCCCGCGGGAACATGCCGGGGATCTCCAATTGAAAGCCGCCCCTGGAAACTGGCAGGAAAATCAATATCCACATTCGGCTCGAAAGTTTTCATGCCGCTGTCTTTGGGCGCTACTATAGCCAGAGCGCCGGACATCAACACGCAAACGGTGCTGTTTTTCAGTAATCCTCCGATCTTGGCATGATCCATCCAAGCCTTAGAGGCCGAGATAAATACATCTGCTTCCGCACCCTGTTCCATCTGACGCACCAGACGCCCGGACGAGCCCGGATTCACCCTTACACTTATCCCGGACGCCATGGTAAATTCACGTCCAGATTCCTCTGCCGCCTCCGCGCTGCTCGCCGCCGCGAATATTGTCAACGGTTTTTCTTTGGCAATAATATATGAACCGCACAACATCATCAACCCGACTATAATATAGACCAATAACTTTTTCATCACTCTACTCCATATTTTTGATAACTGACAAAACACATTAAATATGCCAGTATCGCAGAACGGATAGCAAAACGGCGTAAAGTAGAAGCAAATGCACAACAATCAACAACACAAAGCAAACGTAAACAGTCACTTACATATAAGAATCCGGGATCGGTTTATTTCGCCATCCCCCCACCCATTACACCATATACAATCACAACAATATTACATTTTTGAAATAAAACACAATACCGTAAGATAACTTACACATTATTACATTTTGAGATTAAGACTCCATGACAATCAAATTATGTTGCCTGCGCTTCTTCCCTGAATCCAGACAACTGGAATAAGTGCAAAGGCTCCTAAATTAACAAAAACAAAACAAGAAAAAAAGCTGCGCAACAGTACAATCTCAACCGGCATGCGATCCAGCGGCGGCTCGCTGGTCGCCACAGGCTAAATGTATTAACCTGCAACGCATTGTAAGTAGCCAAGGTTTGACATGTCAGTACCGTACCATTGCCGAAATCAGCATAAAGTATACTGTATTGTTGGCTTTAATGCTTGATTTTTGCCGGATAAACAATTATATTAATTGGTAGTACCAATTTATTTAAAACAAACAGGGGCAAAGTTCTAATACATTAGATAGGAGAAAAAATGAAAATAACAGTATGCATCAAGCAGGTGCCTGGCACTTCCGAAGTGGAAGTGGATGAAAAGACCGGGGTGCTGAAGCGCGACGGCATAGATTCGAAAATGAATCCTTATGACCTGTTCGCACTGGAAAGCGCCATTCGCATAAAACAGCAGTTCGCCACTGAAGTTACCGCTATAACCATGGGACCGCCTCAGGCGGAGGAGATTATCCGCGAAGCCTATATGATGGGTGCTGATGATGGTGTCATCCTAAGTGACCGCCGTTTTGCCGGGTCTGATGTGCTGGCGACCGCCTACACTTTATCCCAGGGAATAGCCCGCGATGGGATTCCAGATTTAATAATTTGCGGCAAGCAGACTACCGATGGCGACACCGCTCAGGTAGGTCCGGAAATCGCCGAATTCCTCAATATCCCGCATGTCGCCGACGTCAGAAAGATCATCGACCTTACTTCTGAACACATCAAGGTGGAAATGGATATGCCCCAGACGGTCGAAGTAGTGGAGGTAAAGTTGCCGGCTCTGATCACCGTCGCCAAAGACATCAATGAGCCACGCCTGCCCTCGTTCAAGCTGAAACTCGCCAGCGCCGGACGTCCGGTCAAACGGCTTTCTCTGGATGATTTTTCAGATCAGGATGAAATGAATTACGGTCTGAACGGCTCCCCTACTCAGGTGATAAAGATATTTCCCCCTCCCGCCAACGACGATCATGAAATATGGGAAGGAAGCACCACGGAGCTTGCGGGAAGACTTTTTGAGCAACTGTCCGAAAAGAAATTTTTACAGAGGTAAAGCAATGGCCAAAATAATTATAAATCATGATAAAGTCAAAGATCCGCAAAAAATAGTCGAACTTTGTCCCTTTGGTGCAATCGACTATATAAACGGCTATTTGTCCATAAACTCCGCTTGCAAAATGTGCCGTCTGTGCCTTAAAAAAGATACCGATGGCGTGTTCAAATACGTAGAAAGCCAGCGTCCACAGGTGGACAAATCACTGTGGAATGGAATCGCCGTCTATGTGGATCACCTCGAAGGCGACATTTATCCGGTTACATTCGAGCTTATCGGCAAAGCGGAGGAGCTTGCGGCAAAGACCGGTCAGCCGGTGTATTGCCTGATGATGGGGCACAATATTGCCGACTCAGCCGCCGAACTTATGCACTATGGCGTGGATGAGGTTTTTATATATGATTACAAAGAACTTGAACACTTCAGAATAGAGCCTTACACAGCGGTATTCGAGGATTTCATCAAACAGGTCAAACCATCGTCCATACTTGTGGGCGGCACCACCATCGGACGCTCTCTGGCTCCCCGTATCGCAGCGCGTTTCAGAACCGGACTTACCGCCGATTGTACAGTACTGGACATTCAGCCTGACACCAATCTGGATCAGATACGTCCGGCATTCGGGGGAAATATCATGGCGCACATCAACACGCCCGACCACCGTCCGCAATTCGCCACCGTCCGCTATAAAATATTCAACGCGCCAGAGAAAAAAGGCACATCAAGCGGCAACCTCCGGCGATGTACGATTGACGCCGCCAAGCTTAAGTCAAATATCAAAGTATTGGAGATCAACGCCAAAGAACTTGAGACCGGCATCGAAGACGCGGAAGTCATAATCGTTGCCGGACGCGGTGTAAAAAAAGCCGAAGACATGGAAATGATAATGGAACTGGCAAAGCTCCTTAATGCTCAGGTTGCCGGAACACGATCGTTAATCGAGACCGGATGGCTAGACCCCAAACGCCAGATAGGGCTCAGTGGCAGAACCGTCAAACCGCAACTTATCATCACTTGCGGAGTATCAGGCGCAATCCAGTTTGTAGCAGGAATGAACGGTTCAGAACATATTGTGGCTATAAACACCGACAAACAAGCTCCGATATTCCAAAACGCTCATGTGGGAATCGTTGGCGATATTTATGAAATAATACCGGCACTGATAAAAAACATCAAATCCGGCATGGAGGTAAAATCATGAATTACAAACAGATAGCATCCGCCGATATTGATTTCCTGGTGTCCGTCTGCGGCACTGACCGGGTTTATACCGGAAAAGCGATCAACGAGGACTTCAGCCATGACGAACTCGGCGGCGTCAGCCGCATGCCCGACGTCATGGTCGAAGTAACGTCCACCGAAGAAGTCTCCGCCATCATGAAATATGCTTATGACAACAATATCCCGGTAACCCCGCGCGGACAAGGCACCGGTCTAGTGGGCGCGTCGGTCGCCATGCACGGCGGCATAATGCTGAACATGTGCCGGATGAACCACTTTCTGGAGCTGGACGAGGACAACCTGACCCTCACACTTGAGCCCGGCGTACTGCTTATGGAAATATCCAAATTCGTAGAAGAGCGTGATTTGTTCTATCCGCCCGATCCAGGCGAAAAGAGCGCCACCATCGGCGGCAACATCAACACCAATGCAGGAGGCATGCGCGCGGTCAAATACGGCGTCACCCGCGATTACGTACGCGGTCTGGAAGTGGTCATGCCTGACGGCACAGTCATGGAACTGGGCGGTAAGGTGGTCAAGAACAGTTCAGGCTACAGTCTGAAAGACATGATAGTCGGTTCCGAGGGGACTTTAGCGATTATAACCAAAGCTATACTCAAACTGCTGCCGTTACCACAGAAGACCATCAGTTTGCTGATTCCCTTTCCCGAGCTGGAAATGGCTATTGAAACGGTTCCTAAAATCATCAAATCCAAAGCCATACCCACCGCGATAGAGTTCATGGAGCGCGACGTTATCCTGGCGGCGGAGGAATTCCTCGGCAAAAAATTTCCAGACAACACTTCCGACGCGTATCTGCTGTTGACTTTTGATGGCAACAGCAAAGAGGAAATAGAAAAAGCGTATGAGAAAGTAGCACATATCTGCCTGGACTCCGGTGCTCTGGATGTGTTCATTTCCAACACTCAGGAGCGTCATGCAGCCATCTGGTCGGCGCGTGGAGCTTTTCTTGAGGCGATCAAGGCTTCCACCACCGAAATGGATGAGTGTGATGTGGTGGTGCCGCGCAAACACGTCGGCGAGTTCGTCAAATTCACCAGGCAGTTGCAGGACAGATTTAACATCCGCATCATGAGCTTCGGACATGCCGGAGACGGAAATCTGCATATTTACGTGCTGCGCGATCAACTCGACGAGCAAACCTGGAAGCAAAAGTTGCACGATGTGTTTGAAGTCATGTATTCACACGCGCTCGAACTCGGCGGCAAGGTCTCCGGCGAACATGGTATCGGTTTTGCGAAAAAGCCATACCTTAACGATTCAATGGGGGAATATGGCATTAATCTGCTGAGAAATATCAAGCTAGCCTTTGACCCGAAAAACATACTCAATCCGGGCAAAGTCTGCTGATATATCCATTTATCCGCTTGCAGTGCAAGCGGATAAGTGGCAGATATAATGACATCATGATTATAATAGTCTATCACATGGTCATGAAAGTGAGACTTTATCCCAAAATCATGATTTCAGCGAAAAATCAGAAATCGACCGGAGTAAACAGGTATTCATGGTCTATTTTTACTTTCTTTCCTTCTTTAATCTGATCAAGCGCGGTAACAATATTTTGCGTCCACTGGTCAATAATTGCCCTGACATTGGCATAAGCGGTAAATTCCTTGACGTTAAAATACGCAAGCCGCCCCTTTTCTCTGTCGGCGAACACCGCCAGAATTTTACCCGATTCAGAATCCCGCATCACCGATTCCATGGCAATCGCGCCTCCGGAATCTTCTGAAACACCTTTCAGGCTCAGCTTAACCGGGAACAAAATAAGACCGATGGGAGTGAGGTTACTGAGATTAGCCATAGCGCCAAGCACAGGCTTGTTCGGGACGACCTGAACGATTGCGAACTCCAAAGCCAGAGTCTTACTTCCAGGTTTGTCCGTCAAAGTAAAGTATTTGCTTTTTTCGAAAGCTTGACGAAACGATTTCTGAGCATATTCAGCCACATATTTCATATCCTCGTCCTGACTTGCCACCAGTCTGCGCGCGTTTTGCTGTTGCCACCAGGTTTCCCCCAACTGACGCGGCGAGATAATAACGTCAACATTGATCTTATCATATTGTCTGATCTTGTCAGGTGCGCCCCAGGCACGGTGTAAACCGGCGTTTTCAGAATGATCTTTCATCAATTTTGCATATTCATCCGGTATAAACACGGTTTGTTCCGCTTGCGGAGAACGGCAGCCACTTATAAACACCGTTGACAAAATTGAAAACACAACAAAACCCTTTAGTACAAACGCAAATACAGACATAATCCACCCCCGTTTTGAAGTTAATAATCATCTAAACAAATAATATCTCCTAATGAAATAATTGTCAATAACAGAAAACCGATTCCGGTAAAAAATTTACCGGAACCGGCACAATCAGAACAAATTATTAGATTACATCATTCCGGGGTGGGGTCATCCCTCATCGTCCATATACCGCAAGGACATACACCGGAGCAGATGCCGCAACCGATACACAGATCCGGATCAGACACATATTCATATGTGCCATTTTTCTCATCCACCACACGGCTGATGGCGTGTTCAGGGCAGGACTTAAGGCACATCTCACAATCGCGACAAGTACCACAACTGATACAACGTTGATGATCCGACTCGGGTTCATCTTCGAAGTCAGTTACATCGACTGCGGAAAAGTATCCCAGAGACAGCCGTTCATGCGGTATTTTTATGCGCGGTTTGGCGGCATAGACTTCGCCGCGAATTTCGGCAACGATCCGCAACGCCACCTCGCGTCCGGCGCCGATGGCGGCAACCAGCAATCCGAGTTGAGTCATATCGCCTATAGCATAAAGGCGTTCATCAATCAGATAATTCTCGCCAGTCTTGAGGTATCCCCGGTTGGTTTCAGCTCCGGGGAGCAGATCGTCCAGTACAGGAGCCTCGCCGATGCAACAGAACACGGTATCGGCTTCAAGCAATGAGCCGTCTTTCAGCAATACACCCTTATCAGTTATTTTATCGGTAAATGCTGGCCATTGCAATTTTGCGCCGAGATTTTTGGCGTGTTGTATCTCATCTTTAAACGCCGCAGGCTCCTGGATATCGATTGCGGTAACGTGTTCGGCTCCGCAGGCATACGCGCCAAAGATCACATCCATGCCGGAGTTGCCGCAACCGATGACCACTACTTTTTTCCCGATGTCCGGGCGCTTACCGGCGTTGACTTGTTTGAGAAAATCCAAATAAGGGGAAATCCTCTCTTTACCTTCCCAGGGGGGAAGTTTGGGCATATAGGCGCCAGTCGCCAGTATCACATAATCGTAATCACGACGAAGCTCCGCCAGCTTATCCTTATTAACATAAGTATCCAGGACAAAATTAATGCCGGAATTCATCAAACGATCGACTTCGGCATTCAGCACCGCAGTATCCAGACGCTCGCGGGATACGGCATTGGCAAGCTTGCCGCCAATGTTATCATCTTTATCAAAAACCGTTACGTCGCAGCCGCGTAAGCGCAACAGCCATGCCGCGCTGAGACCGCCGACGCCGGCGCCGACTACGGCGATACGTTTCTCCGAAGAGATTTGTGGCATATCCACTGAAACAAAAGCCGATTGCCGTCCGAGCCCCTTGATGTTTGCCGCGACGTCCACCATACATCTGGTACATGCTTCCATACACAGGTTCGGGCATACGGAGCCGCACACCGAGCCGGGAAAAGGAGTATATTCGAGAATGAGTTTATAAGCCTCTTCCTCTCTGCCCTCGCGCAGCAGGTTAAACCGGGTCTGAGAAGGTATTCCGGCATGACATGCGGCTTCGCAAGGCGCCATAAACAAGGCGTTGAGCCATTCAGGCACACGCAGGCGACCATCGGCACGATTTACCATACCAACAATCTTGCCGTCATCCTTGAAAATGTCGCCGAATATCCCGCCTGGCACCCAGTCCATGGAGCGAAACTCATTAATGGATTTAACTTTAGGCTTGGATTTACTGCGTTCTTCATAGGATACCGCTACGACTTTCCGCCACTGGCTCATGTCCAATAGTTGTTCAAGCACATCTTCGCGTCCGATTTTCGCCAAAAAGCCGGGGAATCCGTTTTTCAGGAATTCAATATCTTTATCGTCCAGCTCCAGGGTTCTAGAGGTAACGTTGTCAATGCCATAAGCCGGACCACGAAAATATACGGTACCGCCAACCATACCTACGCAAGCACGGTCACCGAGCACAGAATCAAATTCCTCACAATCTACGCCACAGACTACGGCTGCGCCGCCGCCCATGAACTCAAAACTGAAAGAACCGGTATTCTTAAGGATCCACATCTCAGGAGCCGAATGCGCGGGGTCGAATTTCATCAACGATCCGGTACGGGTTCCGGCTCTGCCGCCGATATATATTTTACCGGAAGCGGCACAATGCCCGGTGGTGTCCCCGCTGTCGCCTTTGACGATGATCTCGGCTCCGGCGTTAAGCCAGCCGGTATCGGCGGAGGCGGTTCCCTCCACTATGATAGTAGTTCCTTCCATAGCCATTGAGCCGACGCGCTGACCGGGGTTTCTGACCGTGAATTTAAGTTCTCCCTCGGGGCTCCACAGGGGGCCGCCGATATCATGCTGACCGCATGCGTCTATGAGGAAATCCCGCTCACCGTTATCCATGGCGGAGTATATTTCCTGCAACAGCTCCTGAGTTGACAGTCGCTGGTTTCCTTCAACCGTTTTAATATGATAAGCCATATTGCCTTTACTCCTTTCTAACATGCGTACTGGATGTCAAGTTTGGATGCGATGTCCTGATCGATTGAGACCAGCGCGTCCGAACGTCCCACCGGCAGAGAGCTATTCCCTACAGGCGCCATCAGTTTCCTCAACTCCTGGTCAAAAGCCAGTACATAATCAACTATATTCTGCGCCGCCTTGTCTATATCCAGGCGTTTTACCAATTTCACTTCCTGAGTGGTGATACCGGCAGGACACAAGCCTGTATTGCAGGCGTTGCAACGTCCATTGTCATTACCTACGCACCCCATAAGCTGAAGGAGCATTTTGCTGAAGAACACGCCATTGGCTCCCAGACATATAAGTTTAAAGGCATCCGCCGCGGCATTACCGGTCATTCCCACGCCACCGGCAGCCCACAATGGAATCTGCCCCTGACGTCCCTGAATCACCGCCGCTTTATAGCAGTCGCGGAGTTTGGACACAATCGGGTGCCCGGTATGATCCAGAGATATTTCATTTGCCGCTCCGGTACCGCCATGGATACCGTCAAGAATATATCCGCCCACAATCTGATATGGGTCGCGCAACAAATTGTTATAAATCGAAACCGAGCTGGCAGTGGCGGCGGTCTTAATCGCCACCGGTACCCGAAAACGGAACGCCGCGTTCATTGACAGGAACATCTTCTGCACGGATTCCTCAATCGAATACAATCCCTGATGATTCGGAGGCGAGGCCAGATCCGACTTGGGAACGCCACGTATTTCCTGAACCAGCTTCGACACTTTTTTCGCCATCAGCAATCCACCGTCGCCAGGCTTCGCTCCCTGACCGATTTTGATGATTATTCCGGCGGGATCTTCAATCATTTCCGGCATCGCCTTGATGATACGGTTCCAGCCGAAATGACCGGAAGCTATCTGAATGAACATGTATTTCAGGTATTTGGAGCGCAACAGCCGTGCGGGCATACCGCCCTCCCCTGAGCACATCCTTACCGGCAAGCCGCATTCTTCATTCAAATATCCTGCCGCCAGACAAATTGCCTCCCATGCACGGGTGGACAGCGCGCCCACCGACATATCGGAAAAGACCAGCGGATATATCCAGCGCATCGGCGGAATCTTCTTTTTCAAAGACATCTTACCATCGGCTCCGAATTCCAACGGCAGTTCTCCAGCCGGAACCACCCGCCCGAAAGGAGCGAGCACATCAAAGGTATGACGCAGAGAATCCAAAGCAGGGTCAGTCATCTGAGAAATACGCCCTACGACGATT
>JAFGXT010000212.1 GCA_016936495.1 Victivallales bacterium | reverse complement strand
TACCATATGAATTTCAAATGGAAAGCCGTGTGAGGGAAAACTTCATGCACGGTTTGGTCGGTGAGGTGAAGCTGATGAAGCGCAACTTGTTGCAGCTCAGGAGCTTCACTTTAATCGAACTCCTTGTAGTGATAGCCATCATGGCTATCCTTGCAGCAATGTTACTTCCGGCGCTTAACAACGCCCGGGAGACAGCCAAACAAATCCAATGCAAAAACACCCTTAAACAGCTCGGTCTTGCCGGAACTTTGTACGCCTCAAACAACAACGAATATTATGTTCCGATACAATATGCGGGAAATATGTGGACTAAAAATCCTGAGTTCCGCGCTCTTATGGGAATATCTGCTTACTCGGTATATTCTTCGACAACAATGACAGGAAACTGGCCGGAAAGATTAATCTGTCCGAACGCGACGATTCGAGTCAACCACAACAATGATGGATATTCCTACACCTCCTGTTATGGACGGGCTTATAATGATTTCAGTTCCACATGGAGTAATGATACGCTAAAGACATATTTTCTGCCAAAATTGAAACGCCCCGCGTCGCTAATGGCGTTTGCTGATGGCCTGGACTGGCTTTTAGCCGCAAGTCGCTCTAATCCGGAAAATTATTATTGGCTTACAGGAGAAAATTATAACAGTGTAACTCCGGCTTACCGTCATGGGAATAGAAAAATAATCAATGTAGCATTTTATGACGGACATGCCGATTCTCTGAATTACAAGGATGCCATGTATAACCAAACCAGTGGCGTAGGCAATAAGGATTTATGGTTCTCCCGTGATGGAAGCGGTATGGTGGTCAAATAAATTTATTTGTTCTTAAAATATAATCAAAATAATAAAAGGATGCATTGTATGTCAGTATTAGAGAAGAGAGGGATTTTATCATTATTGACCTGTGGCGCCGCAATTACTCAATTATGGGCCGCTCCAAAACCTTATCTGCCTGAATCGGCTCCGATAAAGCCGTATCAGTCGTCTGTGATTCCAGTCAATGAGCTGAAGATCGAGTTACAGAATGGCTTAAAACTGGAACCGGGCAAATTTGTTTCAGAACGTTCGCTTAACGGCACATGGAAATGCTCCGGGCTGGACAATTCCGCCCGCCCATTCGCCGCCGATGTCGATTTTGACAAAGATTTTCTGAAGAGAGATTTTAACGATTCGAAATGGGATGACATAGATGTACCGTTAGATTGGTACAAAAAATATCCGAAGATCAGGCAGCTGGATAAGGGAAAAAGTACCTGTTCCAAGCCATTTGTCAAAGGCTGGTACCGGAAACAGATTGAAATCAGCGCCGCCGAGTTGAAGGATCGCAGTGTATTCCTCCATTTTGGGGTAGCGCCTTATGAAGCAGTTTTATTTGTTAACGGAAAAGAAGCGGGTAAGCATCATGGCGATTTTACGCCATGGGATATTGATATAACGCAATTCCTGAAAGCAGGGAAAAACACCTTTGCCTTACGTTTGTTCAGCGATTTTGGTCCCCGCTTCAGTAATGTAGGAAGAAGTGAATGGACTGCGGCCGGAACGGTGGAAAGCTGGGGACAGATGAAAGCGGTTCGTGCTTACGGTTCCCAATGGGGTCTCTCCAATATTAAAGGTGGTCTGTGGCAAAATGTCAGTCTGCGTTTTGAGCCGCAGGTATATTTTTCCCGTTTGCTGGTAAATCCAAAACTTAAGGATTCAGCAATTGAGGTATGTTATGAAATAAATAATCCGACGGAGAAACCTTTGGAGGTAGATATTGCCGGAGTAGTTGTTGCCGCTACAAAAAACAGCCATCAGGTCAAAACGGGAGAAACCTCTGCCGATACAAAGCTGAAACTTAATCCCGGCGTGAATTCCGGAACACTCCGCATCAAGCTTGACCACCCGGAATTGTGGTCGCCCGCCAATCCATTCCTTTATTATACGGTTCTTTATCTTTGTGAAAACGACAAAATAATCTCCGCCGACACCGTGCGTTTCGGGTTCCGGGAGTTCAAGGTTGCCGGACGTAATTTTTATCTTAACGGAGAGCGTATCTATCTATTTGGAGAAAACCTTCCGTCAGTGCGTTATGGCGGAATGGGAGATGTGGAAGCGGAAAAAGACCGTGTAATAAAAGTATTGCAAGGTTTCAAATCGTTGGGGTATAATATCATTCGCAACGCTCACATGCCGGTTCCTTCTATAATTCCCGAGCTGGCGGATGAAATAGGCGTCATGATACTTGATGAGTGGGCATGGTGCTTTACAAAGCAACTTGATGAAAAGGAATTTGAGAAAAACAATCTTGCGGAAATCAAAGAATGGGTTTATCGCGATTATAATCACCCCTGCGTGGTCATGTGGTGCGGAGCAAACGAAGTAGTTTTTGACAATAATCCTGCCGTTGCCCGTCAGTTGGACAAACAAGTGGAATTGATCAAAGAACTTGATAAGTCAAATCGTCCGGTAAGTTCATTTTCAGGATCAGGATCATGGACACATTATGGAAAAGAAAAACGCAAAGCGGATTTAATCGATCTGCACAATTATCTGGGATTGGCATCGGCTCCCTGGACCTGCTGGGATGAACGGTTCAAACATTTGTATGACGGAACTATAGAATCATATGGCCATGACGGCAAGCTTGATATGCCATATATTATTTGGGAATGCGTTGGTTTTTCATGGGGAATGAGAGCGGACAAATCTTTCAAGGTCAATGACATTCACAAATATGCGGAATATGCAAAAAAAACGTTTTCATGGGCACAGCCTAACGGTATCGGATTTTCAGGAGTGATAGGTCTTGATGCCGCAGTCGATCCTAAACGCGGCACCAATTACGGCAGAGAGCTTTATGGACGCCGCATTCTTGAACAAATACGTTATAACAATACAGAAATACAGGGATTCGCGCCATGGTTTCATGGTCATAACCTGAAAATGGCTACATTGTGGACGCAGCCGGTGTTCTGCGGTATGCGCAATCCGGGCAGCATCATGCTCCGTAATGCGTTTTCCGGGCGTGAATATACCCAGGAACTATTCATTGTAAATAGTACCAACAATAATTATAAAAATGTCCAGCTTGAACTTCAACTTGTAGTTAATGGAGATAAAAAAGTTGATCTTCTAACTTGTAAAGCCGATAGTGTTAAAGCATGGAAACGGTTCAGCAAACAAATAAAATTCACAATCCCTGCTGAATGCCCGGTTGGCTGGCGTCAAATCCGTGTTACCGCAAAAGATGGAGAACGGGAAATCAGCCGTAATTATTATAATCTTTTTGTCCAAACGCCGGACATACTGACTACCCCCGTAAAATCTAATGGGAAAATCGCGATAATAGATGCGGCTCCTTCTGAAAGCATCGCCGCCTTGATGAAGGTGATGCAGGACTTGAAACTGGAAACGGTGAAAATTGGAATAAAAGATGATCTTAAGGGTTGCAAGCTCATTATAATTCCTCCCGACGCAAAAATCAGTGACATGGATATGAATCCGCTACATGAGCGTGTACGCCAAGGTGCGACATTGTTAATTCTTGAACAGAAAATCGATGGTGTAGCATTCCTTCCATCAACCATGCTGATTCGCGCTGAAAATACTTTTGTAGATCTGGTCATTTCCGCACATCCGGTATTTAAAGGGCTTACGCAAGATAATTTCGACACTTGGAATAACCCCGACCACGGATTCGTTATAAATGCTATGACGACACCTTTTACCATCAACGCCCTCGCAGTACGCGGCCCACTTTTGGGAGAACGTAATATAGGCAACGCCATTTCGGAAGGAACTTTAGACAAAGGACGGGTTTTTAATTCACAGCTTTGCGCGGTTGAACTGTGGGGCAAAGACGCTTCCGCCAGCACCTATTTACATAATCTGATAAGCTATGTCGCCACCAATAATGAACCTTTCCGCTTGATTCTTCCTCTGGAACAGGGAGGACGCAATACATATATTGTCAATAAAAACAATACTGTTGCAATTGACCTGAAACCATATGCAAATCGTGGCTTTTCCGATGATAAGGCTAATGACGGGAAAGGCGGTTGGACGGATCAGGGCGATAATGATTTTCGAACTATGCCGCTGGGGTCTCGCACCCTGGTCGGAATCCCATTTGACATAATCAATCCAAATGACAATCATGATCGCTCATGCATCATTCTGGGAGGAACGCAGCGACCAATGTTCCCCAAAGAAATAAAAGGGATAAAAATAGAACAGTTGCTCTCCCGTTTGTTTTTCCTGCATACTTCCGCATGGGGAAGTAAACCTGGACAGGAAATGGCATATTATCAGATAAATTATGAAGATGGAACTCATGACAGGATTAAACTGATAAACAGCCTTAATATTGCCGATTGGTGGAGCAGTAACACTCTCCTCGGAGAAGCAAAATTAGCCATATGCACCACAAATGCTCAAAACCGTCAGATCTGCGCTTTTGCAACTGTCTGGGAAAATCCTTATCCCGACAAAAAAATAACATCCGTTGACTTTGTCGCTACCGGCGATGCCGTTCCGATATTGATCGCGATGACAGGAGAAAAAGCTCATCAGGATCCACTGGTAATCGAAAACGGTAAAGGCGGTTCATGGAAAAGCATTGCGTGGAAAGGAGGCGAAAAACCTGAAATATCTGTAGTAAACTCTCCTGAATCCACCAACGGAAAAGCGATCAAAATCATCATGCCCGCCAAAAACGGTCATGGTACTCCGGTGGTAATGAAGCGCTTCCCTGTTGAAAAGCTGAAGGAAAATAATTATAAATCCCTCTCTTTCCGCATCAGATCCGAAGGTTCCGCCATATTAGATATTGTTTTACCCATAGCAAAATGGAAATCTAATATTCAAACCAGTATTACGTTGTCAGGCAAACATAAACAATGGACAAGAATGCATTTTGACATTCAGGAAGATATGGGCATGAAATCGGTAAAAAAATGGGAACTGAATAACCTGGACGGCGAATTTTTTATATATAACGGTTTAAGTGGCGGAAACCGACCGGACTGCGTCATCTATATTGATGACATAAGATTTGAATAGGAGACACGTATTCTGGAGATTGCGGTCAACCGTGGTCTCTAGAGTGATTAAACTTCAGGACGCGGCTTTTATAATTCTTTGAGGGTTTTAGCTATGAGATTGCTAAGGTCTTCATTTTTCAAAGGTTTGCGCAGGAAGCCGTTGGCGCCTTCACGTTTCATGCGCGCCGCTGGCGAAACTGGAGGCGACTATGACCTTTACTCTCGGAGCGAGGTTTTTTAGAAGATGTTTTCGAATTCTATTTGCTGGCGTAAGCCGTCACGACACTCTATTTCGTCTGTGGTATTGCCATTTTCGGCGGAGGTATAACGGCAGAAAGGGTATTCGCGGCGAGGCGTCCATTTTCCGTTGAGTTCCACTTTGAGCGTCAGCGGGAGGCTGCGGTTGTGCGCCCAGGGTCTGGAATAAATACTTACTTCCTGCTGGACGCCGTCAGCGTCGAACTGGTCAGGGTCTTCGTCCGCGTAAAGATTGAGGTCGGGACAGCATACGCTGAGTTTGAAGGTCGATGCGGTTTCACGTGTCATAACCAGAGCGGGGTGGCTGACGGAAACAATTGCGCCATTGCAATTTACCGGGCCGGATCGGAACATGATATACGCCGTGATGCTTTTGGTGTTGTATCGGACGATATGAGCCCCGGAATCTTTTCTGAGAATGGAATAGGCTTTGCGTGAAGACTTCATCGCCGCGATAAACTCCTGAGCCAGCGCGGTATTCTGCGGGAATACCACATATTCATAGCCCTCGTTTTCCGGTCGTATACCATGATCCAGCCAGGCACAGGCGAAACGTCCTTCGGTCTTGCGTACACCATCATGCGAGATGGATTGCTGAGAGCCTACGGTCAAAGTAAAATCGCCCTCGGGCAGATAATAGCTGTTGCCGATAGTATCGGTCATCCAGGTGTCGGCATTGCCGCTACCGTCGATACGTGAAACATTTAATGCACTACCAAGAAAAAGGGGCATGTTCCCGGACTCTGCGGGCGTCTGAAAAAGACAGGTGAACACTGGATAAAGATCATCCTCCGAGGATATGCCCGAACCGAGACAGACAATGAAATCATCAAAAAAGCAATAGGATTTTCTAGCACGCAAAGCCTTCTCATATTTAGGATGTCCCGCCAGCGATAACGCGAAACAGCCGTTACTATGCTCCAGATCCACTCCTCCCGCGAATGCGTTGGAGGAAAGCAGGCGTTCTTCAAAACGACTGTATTTATCCATCGAACCCAGTTCCGCCCGCAACGCCCCCACTGGTTTGAGGATTCCGGTAACGCCCGGCCAGAAATTCCAGTCCCAGCCATCATGGCGAAAAGTCTTGAGTTCATCATCATCTGGCATTATTTCCATACTGCCGAACGCTATGTATCTTCCGAACAAACCAGCACTGGCAAGTGTCTCATTTCTCCACAAATACTTACTGAAGCCTTTGGCTACAGCCGTCCATGACTGACGGCGATGTATTGCCGCCGCCGAATAATTCATACTCCAATGCCCGTCCGGGATGCGTTGCGGATAAATGTGGTTTCGCGCCATAAGTAAATTTTTACGCTGTATCTCCGGTTCGTCACTCCCTTCGGTAAGCTTACGGTATATGCCGCCGGCTTTTTCCGCCGTCGGGATGTCATCTTTGCGCAGCGCGGCAAGAGTCAACATATACATCAGTTCCGCTGGTATAGCGTAATACTTTCCCATATTACAGCCGTTCATAGACACAGGCAGCTTGCCAGAGGCGGACATAACAAACAATGACGCCACGCCTTTTGCTAGAGTTTTCCAAGCCAGGTAGGAAACGTCAAAAGCGGTACCGGCAAGAGCCGCCGTCGCCATCATCGGATTTTCCATCCTGTCAAGCGCCGCTATGACCGGATAAGGACCGTAATGACAAAACCATGAGCCATCCGGTTTCAGAGTACCTTGCAAGCCGGGAGCCGGTTCAAGGGCTTTGCTGAACCAACGTGAAAACGCGGTGAGATCGCGCACCTTGTCTCTGGCGTTGTCGTCAAGCAGAATCGAAACGAGTATCGGCAGGGATTGAAGGCAGATGACGTCAGATTCCTCTCCCGGTTCCATTTTTCTCCAGGTATATATTCTGCCGGTTCCGGCGAGCCAGCGTAGCAGTTTCATGGCTGGAATAAGGCGTTTACGTTTTCTGAGCGAGGATTTTATCAGCAAGACCGCGGCGGCGAACTGAGCAATATTGCGGCATGAATCTTTAAGACTGCCCATGCTGCTGCCGGGTTGCCAGCCATGATACTGGATAAAATCTAATAATCTGACGAAAAGGGTTTCAAACTCCGCCTTTTCGGCGTCATCGCCTGAACTGTTGATCTTCCGGGCAATCGCCCACATCACACTGAAGTATTCACATATGGAATTACTGTTGCTTATGCGTTCATATTTACCGCGTATGGCAGGAGGATAGATCAAATTATGAGTTTTAAACATAGGCGGCGGTCCCTTGAGCCTGCCGCCGCGATATAGCAGTTTAAGCTTGGAATGCACCTGTGTCGAGCTGTCAATATGCTGATCTTCGAAGCTGCTGGACAGATATTCCAGCAGATGAAGTTCAATCTTTTCAATAGTCTCGAAGGTCTCTATTTCCACTTTGAAAGGAAGTTCCGGCTCCGGCGGGGTCTGGCTGAATTCATAAAGTTCCGCCCAGCAGCCATTGTCTTCGGACTTGATATGAGGAAGTTGAGCGTCGCCCATGTGCAACCGGGGGTCTATATATGAAAGCATGATGATCTGGTCAAAGCACAAAGTACCTTCGCTCTCTGATTCCGGGCTGGAAATGCGGATAAAGTCGATGCGCTCTCCCACCTGACCGGTCATGTCCCGCAAATAAGAGACCCAACCTGTACGCCAACCGGTAAAGTTCAAGCGGCATTCAAAAGCACAATCACAAACGCCGTCATGCCCGAATTCGAATTTCAGCTTGCCGAACATCTTTTTTTCACTGTATATCCAGAAAGAAAATGTCGGGTGCATTTCGCGGTTGATGTTGGCGTCTTTTTCCTTGAAAGACGTATCGACGGGAATAGTAATGGAGCTGGCTCCAGACCAATGCCATCTGACCGAAGAGTCTCTATACCTGGTATGCGTAGAGTCCTTTGTCAGAAAAGAATCGCCGGAGATGTTCCAGTTCTCAAAATTTTCGGTTATAAACGCTTCCATGATCCTCTGCAAATATTAAACAAAAGAGGAGCACGTGTGATGCAGGCGTAATTATTCCGCCGTGCTACACCTTTTCTCCTCCCCAGGATTTCTGGTGAAACTACATATTATCGCCGCAATCAGTTACGATCTTTTTTCGACCGTTTTATTTCTACTGCGACGCTGCGTGTCCGGCTGAGCGCCCCAGGCTTATCCAGACATATTTTTACTTTCTCGACCCCGTCTCTGTCCAGACAAACGTCTGCGACCGCCTGAGCCAGACGTTCTATCAGTAAGAATGATGAATTTTCCGCCATGTCCACGATCTGTTCCTTTAACGCCGCGTAGTCAATGGTGTCCGCAAGTGCGTCGGAATGTCCCGCCGCGCTCAAATCGGTGTATATCTCCACATTGAGGATTACATCCTGTCCGGCTTCGCGCTCATGAGGTAAAGTGCCGATGACGGGGCACACCCTCAAATCCCAGATTATTATCTTATCCATAATATTCCTTAAGCTTTTATTCAGCGATATAGACAAATTTTCCGTCGCATATAGTTGCGGCGACTTTTCCCTTGACCTTCATGCCGTGAAATGGAGTATTGCGGGACAATGATTTAAATTTGCTCTTGTCCACGGTATATTCCCAGTCAAGGTCAATTACAGTTATATCCGCCGCCGCGCCCTCGCGCAGAGTACCCGCGTCAATACCGAGAAACTCCGCCGGATTACAAGTCATTTTCTCTATGACCGAACTCAAGCTCATTTCTCCGGAATGATAAAGCATGGTCAGGCAGACCGATAGTGAAGTCTCAAGTCCGACCACGCCGAAGGGCGCGTAATCAAATTCCACCAGTTTGGAGGTGTGGGTATGCGGGGCATGATCCGAGGCGATTATGCTGATGGTGCCGTCTTTGAGCCCCTCGATAAGCGCCAGACGGTCATCCTCCGCCCGGAGCGGAGGGTTCATCTTGAAATCCGAATCGAAATGTTTTATTTCTTCATCGGTAAAACAAATATGATGCGGAGTTGCTTCCGCGCTGATCTTGATTCCGTTTGCCTGTGCCGCCCGGAGCTTTTCCACTGATTCCCGCGCGCTGATGTGCTGACAATGTATCTTCCAGTCCTCATCCCGCGCGATGATGATGTTTCTATCTACAATAAGTTCTTCGGAAGCTGATGCTATACCGGTCATTCCCAGCAGTGTTGACCATACGCCCTCGTGCATCACACCGCCGTTGACCAGCGAATATTCTTCGCAGTGATCCATTATCGGCAACTGAAAAGATTTGGCATATCTGACGATATTACGCATCAAGCTGTGATTCTGTATACATTTTCCGTCATCAGTCAGAGCCACGATACCTGCACTGTGCAAACTGCCGATGGCGGACATCTCTTCCCCGGCGAGACCTTTGGTCATGGCGCCGGATGGTAAAACTTTTATGACCGCGCTTTCGCTGATCTTGCGCCGGATGTTGTCAATGGTTCCGGTACTGTCCGCGACCGGTTTGGTATTAGGCATGCTCACCACGGTTGTGAAACCGCCCGCCGCAGCCGCCATGGTGCCGGACGCCATGGTTTCCGACGCCGTTTGTCCGGGATCGCGCAAATGTACATGTACATCAATGAGTCCGGGAGTAATGACCTTGCCGCTCACATTGATTTCTTCCGCGCCGCGAATGGATTGAGCGTTGACGATTTTACCATCGGAAACACCGACGTCCATGATGGCGTCGATCTTACCGGCGGGATCGACGACTCTGCCGCCTTTAAGTATAAATGTTTTGTTGTCCGTCATTTGTTCAAACACCCCGCTATGAGGAAGAGTACCGCCATTCTTACCGCCAACCCGTTGGTAACCTGTTCCAGGATGACCGATTGGGCGCCGTCGGCGATGTCGGAGCTCAATTCCACGTTTCTGTTGATCGGCCCCGGATGCATCACCAGGGCGTCTGGCTTAAGATATTTCACCGAATTGTGATTAAGACCGAATATTTTAGCATATTCATCGGTGCTCGGGAAATATCCGGCGTTCTGCCGTTCATGCTGGATGCGCAGGAGGTTCACCACGTCGGCGTTTTCCAGCGCGTCTTTCAGATTATGGCATACTTTTATGCCGATGCTTTCAAATTCTCTCGGAACCAGCGTGGACGGACCGGCAATGGTTACGTCCGCGCCAAGCTTGAGCAATCCCCAGATATTGCTTCTTGCCACGCGGCTGTGGCGGATGTCTCCGATTATTGAGACTTTCAAACCTTTCAGATCGCCCTTTTTCTCGCGAATGGTAAAGATGTCCAGCAGTGCCTGAGTCGGATGGCTGTGAGCACCGTCCCCGGCATTGATGACGCCGCAGGAAGTCTCATTGGCGATAAGATTGTGTGAGCCGGGCGCGGAATGGCGCATCACTATTATATCCGCCTGTAAAGCTTCAATGTTTTTAACCGTATCCAGCAATGTCTCGCCTTTCTGCAAACTGCTTCCGTTCGCCTGAATATTGATGATGTCCGCGCTTAGACGCTGCTCCGCCAGCTCGAACGACACTCTGGTGCGGGTGCTGGGTTCAACAAAAAAATTCACCACGGTCTTGCCGCGCAACGCCGGTACTTTTTTCACATTTCTCTGACAGACCTTCTTGAACTCTTCGGCGGTGTCGAGAATACATACAATCTCTTCCGCCGTAAGATCATAGATACTGAGCAGATCCTTTTTTGTCCAGTTAAAATCCATATTTCCCATCCTGTCCGGTTTCCCGATGAAATATATTATTCAGTGTTTATTTGCTGATCTCATAAATAGCGTCGTTTGATGGTTTATCATCAAAATATATTTTCACATTTCTGCCTTCCGGTATCTCTATGTTAAGCCCGATATAATCCGCGCGTATGGGGAATTCGCGTTTGCCACGGTCAATCATCACCGCCAGACGAATGAGCGCTGGACGACCGTAATCGGTGATCGCGTCCAGCGCCGCGCGGATGGTTCTACCGGTGTGCAGTACGTCATCTACCAGAATGACTTTTTTATTATCCAGATCAAAAGGGATATTGGTCTCATGGATTACCGGCAGTTTTTTGCGTTTGCCAATGTCGTCACGATACATATTTATGTCCAGAGTGGCGAAATCCAGTTCTTTACCGCTGGCTTTTTTTATAGCTTCACGCAGACGGAGTGCCATGACGACGCCTTTGGACTGAATGCCTACCAGCGCAACGTCATCAAGCGGAGTATTGCGGAATTCAGTCATGATCGCGTCCAGTACCGTATCTATGGCAAGGGCGATGGCGGTGTTGTCATAAATGAGTTTTTCATGTGCTTCCAATATTAATCACCCTCCTTTTTTCTGGTTTGCGGTTTTTGTTGCTCTTTGTAAATTTAGCGCACTTTGACAATTTCGCACGTCTGATTCAAAATTAATTTTAAAAAAAGTCAAAAAAGGTGTTGACTACTTTTGCTAACTCGTGTATATTTACATGAGTGAGCAAAGATATACTCTAAGGAAACTTTTATGGTAACGATGAAAGATGTGGCGCAGGAAGCGGGAGTAAGCCGTCCGACGGTATCGCTGGTATTGAGCGGTCGGGACACGGCGGTGCGCATAAGCACGTCTACCCGCGAACACATCCTGAAAACGGCGGAGCGACTGGGTTATCGCCGCAATGAGTTGGCGACTTCGATGAAAACCGGAAAAACTAATATCATCGGTTTTATCGGCGGCATTGAGGAAGAATATGTGTTACGCATAATTTCCGGTATAAACGATACGCTTTCAGAAGCGGGATTTCTTTTGAAAATGTTCCCAATCAATGATGATAAAGCGGACGTCAAATTTCTTGCCCGTCAATGCGTGGAACAGATGGTCTCCGGCGTGATCTGCCGGGCGTTGCAGGAAGATGATTTGGCGGTGATACGCGCTGAGCTCGAACCGCATGACATTTCCGTGGTTCTGGTGGATAACAGTTTTTCTCACGAATGGTGTGGACGGGTGATCTCCGACGATGCTACGGGCATGGTAGAAGCGGTACGCCATCTGGCGGAATTGGGGCACAGCCGCGTCGGACATATTACGCATGACACCGGAAGCGGCTTTGTAGCTCTACGCCGCGAGGGCTTTATCAAAGGAATGCGCGAATGCAACCTTGACTGTCCGCCGGAATGCTTTTCCTATATTGAATGCGTTAATGAATTAACACCGAAGATCAGCGTTGAATTTGAACGCTTCATGCGCGAATACTGTCCGACCGCCATTATCTGCGCCACCGATCCGATCGCCATGAAGTTCTTGCAGTGGGCATACAAACATAAGATACGTGTTCCCGATCAAGTCTCGGTCACCGGCTTTGCCGACCTGACTATGAGCATGTGGGCCTCTCCGGCTCTGACCACTGTCCACCAACCGTTCAGGACAATGGGTCAGCGCGCCGCGGTGAAAATCCTGGAGATGTGCCGGGATGACAACAACGGCGTCAAGGACGAACTTATCCCGGTCACTCTGGTCATCCGCGATTCGACTGGAAAACCATAAAAAACACAAACAAAAATCCACACAATAAGGAGAACAGAGAAAATGAAAAGGCATGAATTACAAAGCGGTTTCCGGCGAAGTCTAATTCCCAGTATTCCCCGGTCAAAAGTATTGAAACACACATTCACACTCATCGAACTCCTCGTTGTGATAGCCATTATCGCTATTCTAGCATCTATGCTGTTGCCGGCATTGAATAGTGCAAGAGATAAAGCAAAAACCATATCGTGTATGTCCAATTTAAAACAAATAGGTCTTGCATGTGGAGGATATACCCTTGACAATAACGGTTGGTTTCCACTCGCAGACTGGGGAGCAAATAATACAATAAAATATCATGATTCGTTTGTATCCCAGACCTATCCCTATACGTCTAATGGCAAGGAAATGCCAGCTAAAGGGAAAATAAATGAAGTTTACCGGTGCGCCGCCGGTTTTAATGATACGATTATTGGAGGAGCTAATCGGGACGGAATGCCTATTACCAACTATGCCTGGAATGTATTAAATGGCATGCAGAACAGTCAACAGTGGAAATACATGCCAAGAAAGATCCATAAGTGCAGAAAACCATCAATGGCAGTAGTTGGGTTGGACGGAAAATTTCCGTCACGGAATCAAAACATTGCCATATTCAATTTTTATGATGACAACGAAGTCATCTTATATGCTGCGATGCGACATCATCAGCGAGGAAATAATTTGGCTGCTGACGGTCACGTTTTTTCCGTCAGCTTGTCCTATGTAATACAAAACAGAGTCGACGCCTATCTATATGGAAATAATTTCAAGGCAGAAGCCGAGAGGGATTATTCCACTTGGCCTTGTAAATAATTTTCTACTAACCATAATTAAGAAAGAGGATATTAAAATGAAATTGTTTTGTGCATTACTTTCCATCTTATTGTTCATATCATTTCAACTGAAAGGATACCCGGCCAAATATCTCAGTTGTTATGTAATCGTTTCAGGAAAAAACAAGATTGCAAGTTGGAATGCTCCCGCAGG
>JAFGXT010000211.1 GCA_016936495.1 Victivallales bacterium | reverse complement strand
GTTTCTGTTAATTTAGGAGCCTTTTACACCTATTCAAGTTGTCCAGCTTTCGGGGAGAAGCGCATTCAAATACCTGCCCAATATGGTGGCGGAGATCAAGATAATGATAAAGAATTGTCCCAATCCTTTGAATGTTCCACAAGTTTTAGTGCCTTTGCTTACACCGGAAATGTGGAAAGATAAAGATATGTATATGTTTTATTGTGATTGCGCTATTCGATCAGAGGCTATTAAACTTATTATGATTGAAAACAGAAATAATTTCCCGGAAGCTGTCGAGTGGATCAGTTTCTCATTGGCAACCCGGCAAAAATATCGCGAGAAGCCTCAGGCTATACAATATACTAATCCTTCCGGGGGCACTAGTTCTGATTTTGAAAGCGTTCTTGCTGATTATCATAATGTACTGAAAACGGATAAAAATGAATATTGCAGCTTACTTGCTGTACATTTTCTTAAAACCTTGAAATCTTATATTACAACCCCGGAAATTACTGCTTTAGAAAATGCGCCATGCCCGCTCAAATTAGAGTTGGCGATGGCAAAAGAAATCAGTTTGTTCGCTCAAAAAAATATTGACAACTATGTCTTATTTAAATATAGTATCCCTGAACCTTTCTTTCAGAAAGAGTATGGTAAAAACGCGATAAAGGTCAAGAAAAGAGTGTTGAGAGAAATCGCAGAACTTCCTGCGGTTGAGCGGCAAAAGCAATGGAGTAAAAACAAACAGAGAAGACTTGAAGTTTTAAGGCAAAAAGAACTGGAAAACATTTCCAATCCTTACGTTGCAGCTTATTTAAAGGCTGAAAAAGTATTGAATCCTTACTTAAAAGTTTATCTTTCAAAAGAAATTTCGTCTGAGACGGTGTTAAGTAAAAATAACTAAAGCAGTCGATATTTTATAAAAAAATGGAGTAAGATACGTGGAAGGACGAATGAAATATTTTTCATTATTAGAATTATTGGTAGTTATATTTATAATTGCGCTACTGACGGCGTTATTATTACCTGTCCTTAATCTGGCACGCCAAAAGGGCAGAGATACAATATGCAAAAATAATCTACGACAGATCGGGCTGGCGTTGCAGCTGTATCGGGCTGATAGTGATGAAAGATTTCCAGATTATGGAGCTATAGGCGCCAGAGATGCAGCCGGAAACATTTATCTTAGGTCTAATTACCGTCGTGGACTTGGAGAGGATGATGGCGGTGGCGGGGGACCCGAAATATATGGACTTGCCGCGGCGTTAAAATCATATTTGGGAAATAAATCCGAGATTTGGTGCTGTCCAAGCGCAACTCCATTGAAGTTGTCATACAAGAACACCTATGCCTGGTATTCTAATTACTTTGATTATTTGTCTATTAGTAAAGGCATGCGAACTAAGCGGGGGAGCATGACTGCTTCTCAATTAAGTAAAACGCCGATTTTGTTTGATAATGTTCAATTTACACCTGTTCCCACCGGACAATTTGCTTCGGTTGGTTTTTGGTCGTCAACACAAACCAATGAAAAAAGAGGCCCTCATATACAAAGTGATCCATATAAAACAGTATTACCAACATATAGTGGAGTTTATGCTTTAATGGCAACAGGTCATGTTTCTACGTTCAGTGTTTCCGGTTTATAACAACAGGTTTGACTAGTTAAGTACATATTTGAATGGGAGTCCAATTATAAACTAATTAAAGAGTTCAGTTAGTTCTTCGGCTGAAATAATGGCAGAATCTGTTGTGGTTGACAATATTTTCTATAATATATACCGTTTTCTGGTATTTATATTAACTAACAAAATTAGGAGAAACGAAAAATGGCTCACATCGAAATTGTTGACTTTTTGTGTGATGGTTGTGGAAATTGTGTGGACACCTGTCCAATGGTGGCAATGTACATGGAGGGTGGGGTTGCACATGTTCAAACGGAATTCTGTGATACTTGTGGCTTGTGTATCCCGGCATGTAATCGAGACGCCATTAAGTTTGTGGAGGACGACGAATAGTATTTCTTTTTCTTTGTTGAGAAGAAAATACTGTAACGTCAGTTCACAGTAAAACCCAAAAAGATTTTATGGCATTGCTGATTTTTCAGCAATGCCATAAATGTTTTCCAAGTAGAACCTGACGTTTAATAGCAGATGATTCCCTGAACATTTTACATTCATTATTTCCGTTTTGCGTGTAGGAGTGGAGAACTCAAACTGGCGTCGATTTCATCCTGACTCAGTTCACGCCATTTGCCCGATGGCGGTTCTCCGAGCTCCAGATTGCTGATAGACAAAAGTCTCAGCACCAGCGTTTCAACTCTGGCATAGTTCACCATTCGGCAGATTTCACGTTTTTTACCCTCGTTAAGCACAAAAAGGTAACTACAGGGACGTTCGCAAACAATTGATTCCGGCGTCAACCGTTCTCCATCATCGACTATTCCCCGGCGTAACTGGTCAAGGACATCATCCGGTATCGGACGATTAGTTTGCACATGATACCGTTTGATTTCTTTCAACGCCCTTAGCTCATTCATTGTTCAATCAATGTCTTAAATGCACTGTAGGTTTGGAATATTCCGAACAGCGAGAAAATGGGGGGATTTAATCTCTATCGGGTGGCGTTCGGATGAAGCGGATGAGATCAGAATCCTTTGACATAGGGGAGGGGGCTAAGGTTTCTCAAGCGGTTATGGATTGGTTTCAAATCATAGGCAGATTTTTAGATAAACATGTTGAGGATTTTACAGGCAACTTGTTGGCTGTAAATCCTCAACATTACTTGGCGCCGGGGGCTCGTCCAGTGGCGGAACGCTGGTCGCCGAAGGCGAAACTGCATTCTCCGGGGCGGGGGTTTGCGGGGAAGCGTCGGGAGAAATGTTGGCGTAATCCAAAATAGTTTTTACTTTTGACTGGCAATAAGCGAAATATAAAATATATTTAACTTATCGTAAAAGCTGAATTGAAAACTTCAGGAGGAGCGCTTTATGAAAATTCGTCCATTTATATTAGGGGCAATCACTATTTCAGTAATGTCAGGAGCATTGATCAGTTTCGCCGCGGAACGCACCGGAATGGTCAAAGTCCACCGTTTGAATGTCAGGGTAAGACCTGGACAATATACCGTCGTCGGCACTCTTGCCCGTGGCGACAAGGTCAGGATACTGGAAGAACAGAACGGCTGGTATCGTATTGCGTTGTCATCAGACGCCGCTGTATGGGTACATGGCGATTTTGTCAAGGATGGCAAGATCGTGAGCCGGGTGAATCTGCGTTCAGGTCCTGGAATAAATTATAATTCTTTCGGGGTTGCCAATGCCGGGCAGCCAGTAACCGTGATTGATGATAAAAACAAGGACTGGATAAAAATAGCTCCGCTGCCTGATATGTCCGCCTGGGTGGCGGCGGAATTTATTGCTGTGGATGACGTTTCGACCGTAAAGCCGCCAGTTGCCGGAACGGAAACTGTCCCTGCGGTGCCGACAGATAAGACGGAAGATAAGCAAGTAGAGCAGCAGGTGTCCCCGGACACGCTTCCTTTTATCAATGAAAATCCGGAAGCGGTAAGCAAGGACGGGTTTGTATTGAAAGCATCCGGCAGCGCTGGGCTGACGCATGCTCTGTGTCGTTATGAATTCGGCAGTTATACACCGGTGTGTTATCTTTACGGAGATACGGAAGCCTTGGATAAAGCGGTTGAAAAGCAGGTAAAGATCAAAGGTTTGCTGCGCTGGGTCAAGGGCTGGCGGTTGCCGGTTGTGAAAGTGGAAGAGTTGACTATCACCCCGTAAATATCAATTTAACCGTCAGGTAAAATATAAAAATGAGAAGTATATATCTTTGCTGTTTTTTTATGGTGTGCTTGTTCTTGGATTCCGGCGTTGGAGCGGCAAGTCCGGTGTCGGCGCAGACTGCCAGGCAGTTGCATGACCGGTCATCGGTGGTAAAAATATTTTCCGTTAAAAGCAGACCCAGTTATTATCAGCCCTGGCGCAACTACGCGGATTCTTCCTCAACCGGATCCGGCGTCGCTATTCCCGGCAACCGCATTCTTACAAATGCGCATAATATTGCCAATCAGACATTTATTCAGGTGCGGAAGCAGGGCGATCAGCGTAAGTATGTGGCAAAGTTGGAAATAGCCGGGCATGAATGTGATCTGGCGATATTGTCGGTAAACGACCCTGATTTCTTCAAAAGAATGAGTTTCATGGAGTTTGGGAATTTGCCGCATCTTCAGGACAAGGTCAATGTTCTTGGGTATCCAGTGGGCGGCGATAATATTTCCGTAACCGAGGGCGTGGTATCCCGCATAGAACCGGTAAATTACAGTCATAGTGGACGTAAGTTGCTGGCGGTACAGATAGATGCAGCGATAAATCCCGGCAACAGCGGCGGTCCGGTGGTGAAGGACGGCAAGATTGTGGGATTGGCGTTTCAGGGATTGTCGCAGTCTCAGAATATCGGTTACATCATTCCAGTGCCGGTGATAAAGCATTTTCTTGAAGACATAAAAAAGAATAAAGCGTATAAGGGATTTCCTGAATTTTCTGTAATGGTCATGCCATTGGAAAATCCAGATATGCGTAAGTGGCTGAAAATGAAAGATGATGATACCGGAGTAATGGTCGTGGATATTCCTTTGCATGAAAAGGTAAAGAATATATTTATGGAAAATGACGTTATCCTGGAAGTTGACGGCGTTAAGATAGCCAATGACGGCACGATTCCTTTCCGTGATAATGAAGTTGTTTTTTATGAATATCTGTTTTGGGAAAAACATATCGGTGATATCTGTAAGCTGAAAATATTGCGTGACGGCAAGGTCATCGAGTTGGAATATCCCTT
>JAFGXT010000210.1 GCA_016936495.1 Victivallales bacterium | reverse complement strand
GATTCATTATATCCAGAAACGACGCCGGAATAATCAAATTTACGCCGCAACGCAACGCGGATTCATACACCGCCTCGGCAATATCCAGCGATATAACCTGAGCATAATGCGGATAATCTATATGCCGAGGTCCACTGCCTTCAAGCCAACCGGTCAGCAGATCTTCATCGTTCAAAAACCAGCCGCGATATTTAAAAGTTGCGGGGACGGACACAAACTCACATTCCTCAAGCTCCAAGCCATCACGCGCGGCAGGATAACTGTCTTTCCAAAACCACATCGGCTCAACACCCAGAGCCTCCCGGCTCAAGCGATATATGCCGTATATCGCGCCGAGCTCGTCGGACGCCTCAATGCTTATACCATCACTCTTTATTTGTATGCGATACTGCTCCGCACCTTTTACCGCGGAAGTAATGGCGACACGGATAGCGGCGTTATCTGCGGATTGCGCTTTTACCGCCGTTATCCCGCAAACCTTATCCAGATCACGGATAAGGTCATCAATAGCCTTGAATACCGCTATACTGCCGCTGTCGTCATAGATATTTATATTTTTCCCGGGACTGAACATGATACTTATCCTGTTTCATGAAGGTTTTAGAAATAACCGCCGTTTGCCACTACATCGGTCGGCTTCATACCGCTGTTGACCATATCCCTGATGCCGACTTCCTTGTCAAGAACGCCTTCGGCTTTTTGAAGTACGATATACGCCAATTCTCCGGGTACGCATACCACGCCGTCAATGTCGCCATATATCCAGTCGCCGGGATTGATAGTTATCTCTCCGATACGGACAGGCTTCTGATAATAATACATGCGAAAACGTCCGAGCATCCCCACATTGGTGCGGTACTGATGGAACACCGGGAACCCCTGCGGTATTATCGCTTCGGTATCGCGGATGCCGTTGACGAACGCGCCACGGCAACCGGCTTTGACCGCCGCCATGGTCATTACTTCACCCCACTGCGCCGTGATTTTGTCGCCTGTGCAATCCCACATGATTACCGAGTTTTCATGCAGGTCTTCGAGCATCTGGGCACGCATTTCAAATTCGCCGTCGGTAGTGATGTCCGGGCCGCCCTTGATGGTGAACGCCACGCCCGCCATCTTCAACTCTTTCTGGAGCGGAAAATAAGAGGACGGCAAAGAACAGTTGACTTTGTAATCAAAACGCATCACGTCATTAACTGCCGCCGAGTAAAGCTTCATATAACGTTCGCGCATCTCGTCAATTGATACAGGATATTTGTGAATCATAATAGTCATAGCTCCTATTTCGCCAGCCAGGCGACGCTGTCAAAATTGATTTCACGCATCACAACATGTTCAGGCAGGCATATGGCGAACATGATGACGTCGGCAACGTCGTTGACCGAAAGGAATTTATCACGCGGAACCTCACGGTTACCCCAATAATCGCTGTCCACCGGACCGGGATTAACGTCGGTAACTTTAATACCTTCTTTAAGTACCTGATCCGCCAAGCCACTGTTGATGCCGCGGGCTCCGAATTTTGACGCGCAATACAAAGGCGCACCGGGATTGGTACGCTGTCCGGCCATAGAGATAAGAGTAAGAATATGACCGCTTTTCTGAGCTTTCATAACTTTCAGCGCCTCGCGGGTGCAAAGAAACACACCGCGCATATTGGTGTTGACCATTTTGTCGAAAACTTCCACATCGGTAGCAGAAAGGTCGGGAGACGGAATACCGATCCCAGCGTTGTTCAGCAGAATATCCACTCCGCCGAATTTGGCTTTGCACTGTTCAAATGCCGCCATGACCGCCACTTCGCTGCCGACATCGCCCTGATATGCCGCGAGCTTATCGCTGTTAGCCTCTTTGATAAAGCTGTCAATTCTGTCCTGCGACAGCTCAAATACAAATACGTTGGCTCCGGCTTCGAGTAGTTTCTGGCTGGTTGCTTTGCCGATACCATTGGCGCCGCCGGTAACAAATGCTGTTTTTCCTGAAAGATTCATTTCTGTGTCCTCTTGTATGATTTTACGTTTATTTTCTATAATAAAATGATTTCTTATAATAAAATATAATTGCCGAGCGATTAATGTCAATAGCACAAGTGCGATAATTATCATTTTTCCTGCAAGACGCATAAGGCAATAACAAACGGTTTTATTATAATTATCTGTAAAATCGAAGTTCGTCGGGGTGTATTTGTTATTAAAAGCATATATATTACTTTAAAACTGAATTACTTTCATTTTAATGATATAGAGGCGCAGTATGGCGATAGATTTTTCAAAGCGTCCCGATTGGGATAATTATTTTATGGAAATAGCGCATGTAGCCGCCCGGCGCAGCAACTGCTGCCGACGCCAGGTCGCGGCCGTGATCGTCAGAGATCAGCGGATCATATCCACCGGCTACAATGGCACACCGCGCGGAATCACCAATTGTTGTGACGGCGGGTGCCCGCGTTGTAATTCCGATACACCGTCAGGTCAGGGACTGAGCGAGTGCATATGCAGTCATGGCGAAGAAAACGCCATAGTCCAGGCAGCATATCATGGCATATCAGTCAAAGACGCCACCTTGTATACCACTTTCAGTCCATGTTTGCTATGCGCGAAAATGATTATAAACTCAGGTATTCGCGAAGTGGTCTACCACCAACGCTACTCGATTGATGACATATCCAGTTCGCTGTTGAGGCAAGCCGGGGTCATACTCCGGGCGCTGGAAGAATAGCAGGGACGGCATTATGAAAAAGCGGTTTTTACACGGACAGCAGGGACAGGCTATCGTAGAGATGACCTGCGGGTTGATTGGTCTTTTGTCGTTATTTTCAGCACTGATGGTGTTTGCCGTACTAGGCGCCGAACGAGTAAGCACAATAGTACAGGTGCGCAACATCTCCGCAACAAACATCGCCGGCAATGACGGCGACGCGATCAACTCTCCGGGTGGTGTAAGTGTTGTTTACTGGGACAACGGTCCGGACAATTTGCATTTCACGCCTGACGACACCGCTGTTACAGGTGAGGCTGGCGCGGCCTCGACATTCAGCAATGAACTCACCATTGACCTAAGCGCATACAATTATGTGGAAAATAATGAATTCGACACCCTGCCCGCCGCCAACCTCTTCCTCAGCCTGGCGAGACTGCGCGAATTCACCTTGGATTCAGGCAATCCGCTGCGATCCAGCGAGACCATGAGCGGAGCTGAAACGGCGTTCCGCATTTTATTCGATTACCGGGGAGATTTCTCCGTAAGCGAAAGTAATTTCATGTATGACAGCATCACCGATTAAAACATCATCATAAATAAAATACAGAAAGGTTTTTTATGCCACATATTATCACTGACCCGGCGGATAAAATAATGACTCTGGACGCGGCATGCGAATGGCGTGCATCATTGTCCGCGCAAAACCGTAAATTAGTCATAAGCAACGGCTGTTTCGACATACTCCATCGCGGTCATGCCGAATACCTGTACAAAGCCAGATGCTGCGGTAATGCCATGCTGTTACTGATCAATTCAGACCAGTCCGTACGGGAGCTCAAAGGTCCCTCACGTCCGATCATTGACGAATACAACCGCGCTTATATGCTTGCCAGTCTGGAAAGCGTAGACGCGGTGGTGATGTTCGACAGCCAGCGGTGCACAGAACAATTTCTCCGGCTCCGCCCCGACGTCTATGTCAAAGGCGGTGATTATAATATCGATAATATCAATATCGAAGAGAAACAGGCTCTCCTTAAAGTCGGCGCAAGATTTGAGTTTATCGCCTTTATTCAAGGTTTTTCCACAACTGATGTAATCAACAAGATCAAAACTGATTGACTTTATGTCAAGCACTGACTATAATTAATAAGAAAAGATGTGATATAGTTTCATCAAGAGGGG
>JAFGXT010000209.1 GCA_016936495.1 Victivallales bacterium | reverse complement strand
CATAAGATCGCCGTTCATTTCTCCGTAATGTGCCACCGAATACAGTTTGCCGTAGCTGTCGACGTTGCCTATTTCTTCGACAATAGCTGGCATAAATCCCCGATTGGAATCCAGCTTTAAATACCCGTCATCCAGCCTGTTGACCATCTTTGCAAACACATCCTGAGCCATGTCATTCAAACACTTCATTTCCATAAAAAACCTCCAAAATACGCATGTCAACACCGTAGTCTTAACACCCTGAAAATTAATCATCTAAGACCTCAAATCCCCCACTATAGCGGCGATTTTGAGTCCTAAAAACACAAAAGCTCCGGCAGAGGGTTTTTCCTCTGCCGAAGCTTTACCGATAAAACAACACTAAATTGTTTCACCTTAATAATATATACTCAAAAAAATTTGACCCGCACTTAACCCTCCTCTGGTTGATTAAAAAAGGCTCGTGCGGAATACGCGTCCGGCGGGGCACCGGAGCCAAGTAATATTAAGGATTTCATCAGTTGTCAAGCCGACTGATAAAAATTCTCAACATGGTTGCCGCAAAGATTTAAAAACCTCATAAACAAAACAAAAGGTGTATTTCACATAAATCTTTTACTCAAAGCCGACCATTGACAAAATCCGTGGCAGAACAAGCCACGGATGCATTTATATTATCTTGATAAATAAGTTTAGGATTAGATCCAGTGTATTCGTTGTATCTATGATTATATGCTTCCTTTGAAAGAATACTATAATCATCGGTATCGTTTGGTTTTTCCAGAAGTCCATGCCCTAATTGAACTCCTACGATATCTGACATAATAAATCGATTATGCATATAACCTGAGGCAAAGAAAAAAATGTCACACTTAAGTACAACTGGAATGTGTGGAGAAAACATGTTTTGATAACTTTCAGCAATTTTTTTTGCTCCAGGGACATCACTTGCACAAGTATATATCTCAATTCCTTCACAACGTTTTTTGTAAGGGGAATGATCAATAAGACATGTCATTTCACGAAAAGTATTTAATGCACTTGTACTATTTTCTCCATAATATGGATCGATAATTTTAATCGTTTTGGCTGTTTGTAAAAGAAGTTTTATCGCATTCATCATTTCAACCGCATTGCGATTAACAATCCCGTTGACATAATGCAGACGGTCTCTGTCAAGGATGTCTATATTTATAGATTCTTCGTTGTCTATATCCGAATCAACTATTATTTTTTCAAATTTCAAATCATTATGAAGATTAAGAATGTTATCAAACCAGGAAAGATGACTGCCGTATTCTCTTTTTTCTCTTGCTGCAAAAGTCCAATTTTTTAGCAACTCTGTAACCCTTGTTTTCTGTACAGGTTTACAGCTTATTCCATCAAAAACCATTCTTTTCCATTTTTTAGGAACTTCTGAAACAAATCGTCCATTTTCTACTTGAAAGATTTCATCCAGAAAGCGGAATCTTTCCCAGTCTGAAACAACCGCAGGATCAATAGCATATTCACGAAACATTAGAATAACTCCCCAGCTCGTTCTTCAAAAAATCCATTAGGCCAGTCACAAGTGAAATCTCCGTCTTCGGCAATCGGTAACTCTGTTATTTTCGTACCATCTTGGGCTGCCTCAATATAGAACACACCGACTTGTTCCGGAGTTAAATGGAATTCTTTTTCCTCTGGTGGAAGTTCATTTTCGGCTGTTTCACGTATTCTGCGAAGTAGCCTTAATATCAGGTGTTCGCTATGAGTTTCTATTAACGATATAGAATTGGCTCTCTTGTTTGCCCGGTCGATAAATAGGTCCGCAATCCGGCATTGAATTGCAGGATGCAGGTGTAATTCAGGTTGTTCTACTGAAAAAATCCTTGAGTCCGGAGACAATGCGCCTGCAACAACTGGAACAGCCTGAGAGACTCCTGTCCCGATATCCTGAAGTTGAACCTCTGCATGATTTTTCTGGTCAACGATTTTTATTCTTACTTTACCCGGCTGATCTAAAAATTCTTGGTATAGTCCGCTTACATCCTCAGATGAGATAAGTCCATCCTCGGCAAGATTAAATAATTTATTAAACAGAAGACTATCCTGGCTGATTTCTCGAACGATATCATAACCAATGGCATAACCTAATTTTAAATAATCATACCACCATTGGTCTTGTTTTCCTGGTCTTTCTCCACGTGCATAAAAATCCCACGCAGCAATACCCGAGGCCCATCTGCTTGGGTCATGTCGTTGAGGACAGTCATATGCTCGATCTGGAAGCATGCGTATTGGCCCCACATATACCAATTTATCTAATTCTTCGATAAAAAACTGCTTTGTTTTTAATAAGGTTCCAGTAAGCAATTGATGCTCATATGAATATTTCTTTTCAAAATCTTTATTGGCAACAAGCAATTTGCCTTCACCCTGAGGAATGACATCGTTATATTCACGTAAAATCGACATAAGTTCATTTGTTATCTCTTCATTATTATCCAGCTCTCCATTTTCCATTGAATCAATAATAAGGTGATGTTTATCATTTAAAAATACTTCTGAACCCAAGTCTCCAATATCAAGAGAACACCAGATTTCGCCATTCAGCCATACTCTGTAACTCTTAACTCTTCCCATGCATATCTCTTCATTCTCATTGCTCGCTGGGAAATATACTCCCAGCTCAATCCAAGCAGAAGTTAATGAGTAGTTATATACAGAGCCAGTCATATGAGGGTCACATGTCCAGTTAAAGTCTATATCATCAATACCGTCGTCATCAAAATTGTAGTCAAGCCGAATCCGAATTTCATTAGACAGGTCGTGCTTATGAACAAGGTCTCTTGCTATCCCTAGATCTATTGTCTCATTCAGAATTTTACCGGGATTACAATTTCCTGTTTTTAGTATTTCTCTAAAGTAGAGCAATGAATGTTGGATAGTGCTTTTCCCTGCACTATTCGAACCAAATAGCATTGTAATTGGCCGCAATGGAATTGAAATTTTCTTATCAATTCCTTTGAACTTTTCAATACTCACTCTTGTAAAGCCAAGGCGACGATCCTGACTTTTCTTTTTGCCTTCTCTCCATTTAGTATAATCGTCCACTGCTTCCTGAATTATGGGATGATCTTCAATCTTAAAATCATCCAAAAGCCGAAACTCGACATCTCTTCCCATCTCATTTGGACCGAAGAATATATTTTCTCCAACCTCTTCGCTTTTTGAAAGTATCGCCTTGCGAAACACCTCAAAAAAACTCATCATATCAGATATCTCTCCTGACTCTCCGAGAGATGTTGCCCCCCAGGCCATGGTATCTCTTATTAAATGAGTATCAATAAAAGACGTGTTGGGAAGTCCGTCTGTCCAATTTCCTTGGTTATAGTTGTAGACGGCAGCTGCAACCCAGATTGGATACTTTTTTCCCATATTCCCTTCCTTCATTGTTTATCGTTTCGATGCTACCTTTTTCCAGTAGTCTGATTCCAATTCCAGTTGCATCATTATTTTTTCAGTATCTCTTTTTGCTGATGCTCGGTACAATCGACCATTTCTTACATCGAGAATTGTTATAACCGTATCTTCATCAATACAGTCACTTAGAGCAATTTCCATTAATGTTATCGTCATATTTACATTACTGCGGGTCAATTTGTCCTGCTTCATATACATTTTCACAATGTGCGGAGTTGTTCCAATAATCAACCCCAATTCCGGGTTAATTGAAATTTCCAGACCAGTTGCATCGCAAATAACACTAGGAGGATCAAACCAGGATATTTTCCTGCTTTTTAGGAATGTTCTGTATCCTTTGTTCAATTCTGCATAATGTGGCCTTTTCTTTTTATCTGTCAAGGAGTTGAAAACCTTTTCCAGATACTCAACTTCCAGATCTTCTTTATGAAGATCCACAGCTGCATCCCTAAATCTTTTATAAAAGTCTTTGCCGGGTTCATATTTCCCTGACGACAAATAGTCTTCTACAACTTTCATTTTCGGCATGCCGGAGGTGTTTACAAAATCAATGAATTTTGTTAATGATACAGTCATAATTTACCTCATCCCTTTGATTCGCGCGGATCGTCTTTTCCGTAGGTGTTTTTTTCACGAATCTCACCTTTCTGGTTTTTGATAATCACTTCTCCGCCTTCCTGCTTGGCCTTTTCCCGGGCTGCATCAAAAGCTTCTTTCTGAGTATTGTACAGCCCCGAAGCTCTTTTTGCTCCTTCGCGTTTGTCTGCCCATGTTCCATCTTCGCGCTGCGAAATCCAATGATTGTTTCTGTCTGACATCGTTTTGTCTCCTTAATTTGGTTTTACATTTTAAACGATGTATTATACACACTGCACTTGATATGCCAAGATCTTTATAATATCCCGTTGCTCTATGATTTTGTGCTCAGTTTTGTTGTTTTTTCTTTTTTATTCAACAAATTTCATTTTTGAATAGTAAAATATTTTATGTTTTATAAAAAATATTATACATTAATCAATCAGGGTGTAAACGGGATTGCTGATAATCATTCCACTGCTTGATAAAACTTTTCTGCGCAAGGGTAAAGTCTTCCGCGCCGAGCATCGCCTGCCGGATGAAATAATCCAATACCCGATAATAATGGGGATGTACTTGATTCAGGTAAGGTTTTAAGTCATCAAATGTCATTGGCTGTTTGGATATGATTGATTTGGCAAACTGTATCTGGGAATAACTCTTCAGCTTTTCGGCTTTTTCAATTGCTTCAGTACGCTTCTCGTCTGTTATGCCATCGGTAAAGGCGGCGCAGATTCCGGCAGCCGTTACCGGTTGAAAAAACTGTTCGCTATAATCAAAACCAAGATCTTGCTTGATTACCACAATATCATGCTTTATGCCCAGAAGCGGAGCTGGTGCTTCGTCGTCGTTTTCGGACGAACTATGATATGACATCATCGTGTTCAGTATCAGAAAATCAAAAAATCCCAGCATCTTTCCCTCTTTGCGTTGTTTAGTATTCTTCTGCGTTATCGATAAAGTGGATCATATTGCCATATTTGCGGTTTAAGTGAAAAAACAGTTTGCAGCGTTTCGCTTCGTTACTAAAAATCTCCTTGTTCTTGTGACGCATAAAACATTCGCGCTTGATCAATTCCCCTATGTTCCGAGTGAATATATAAGAAATTCCTGATGATATATGAATATCGAACACCGGTACCGCAACGATAAAAATCAGTGTGCCAGGGATGGCAGTTATAGAAAATCCCACGTCATACAATCTCAGGCTGAGACGATCCGGGAATAGACAGTCTTTCAGTAAAACATAGCCGTCTGCTGTTGCGACTCCTATTATTTCAAACAGAGAAGCGTGACTTGGAATCATACCTCGAAGATATTCCTGTTCGTATTCATCCGAAAAAAGCTTGTCGGCAATGGCTTGCTCAATTGGTGTTTTGTCGCCCTTTTTTTGACGGCGCATCGAAAAGTCCACCAGAGAATTGACCTCTTCATCTTCTTCAAATTCAATTGCACCCTGACGGACAAGTCCGAAAGTTCGTCCCACTTTGGTCAACTCCGGTTTGCCCAGATACTTTTCCACAACCTGCATGTTGACGTTTTTACGGGCTACTCTCATATGTTCATACTTCTCTGGATCAAGTGTCCAGGTTTCTTTGTTTTCCAACATACTTTCACTACTACTCATAACTTATAATTCTCCTTTGAAGGCGCGCTGCATCAAGCTGTTGAAATTGTCGTCGAGTTCGCGCTCGCTAGCTTTCATCCACTCTTTCATCGCTTCCGTTTGTTTTACGATTTCCGCAAATTTTTCTTGCAGTGGAAGAGGGGGAATGGGTATTTCAAGTTTCTTTAGTTTTACTCCAGTTAAATGAGGAATTGTTGCAGAAGTCATATAATCTTTGAATCCATTGTTCTCTGCATATTCATGCATGACTTCAATAAAAAATTCCGGAAGCATTATTGAATTATCTAGCCTAACTCGATGCAAGGCTTTTTGGAAAAAACAATTCTGAATATTTTCCTTCCAGATTGCACACTTACCAACCTCTCCACCTTCACAAATCAGAACATCTCCATATTGAAGCGAAAATTCTTGTTGTTCTTTGAGACTAAAATCCATCTTATACAAGTCATCCAAGACAAAATGCTTCCATTGTACATTCGCATTTCTCAAGTAGGGCATTGCATGCTTTCCTGTTTGTTTCTTTTTATCTAGCATTTTTCCTAGTCTAGATGAGCTAAAAGTATGCAATTGCCTAATAGGCCAATTCATTGTATTACTAACAATATGACCGAACATTTCGATGAAGGTGGATTTTAGGAATTCGTCGCATTCGGCGATTGCCTGACGACGGGCATTTCGTAGTTGATCCGCTTTGTCCAGAATTGCCGCGATTCGCTTTTGTTCGTCCAAGGGCGGGAGGGGAATTTCTTCATCAAGATACCGGTCCAATTTTAAATTAATAATACCAGTAGTTTTATTTTGATATTTTAGAACAACGCCTTTTCTGTATAAATAAAATAAACAATACATTAAGAATTTAGGAACAACTTTTTTCCCCGGCCGAAGAATACTTGTGAAGTTATTGCAAAGAAATACTCCAGATTGATTCCCTTCAAAAAAAACAACGCGACCCACAGGTTGATTTGGACTTCCTCCAGACTTCTCAATAATAATGTCTCCAGAAACTAGCTTTTTCGAGGCAACTTTTTTAGGGTCGATGTCTCTAACAACAACATTATCATAATTTATGATGCCATTATTCTGAAAATTTGTTGTTCTTAATACAAAAACACCACTATTATCTGCTGCGTCCTGGCCCCATTCTCCAGAAATCTTTTTTTCAATGACGTTGTTAATTCTTTCAGCATTCCACTTCATTCCGCCACCTCGCGAGTTTGGGTGGCTGCATTGCTATATGTATAAATCTGAATCATCTTTAAGTTATTACCCTTATTATTACCCTTATTATTGGATATTACCTCTATTTCATTCATTCTGAAATCATCTCCCGGAGGCTTGCAAGGTCATTGGTAATCTGTTTCTCAAGGGTATCGATACGGTCAAGGATAACGGTCGGGTGATCGTATTCAACTTCTTCGTAGACTGGAACTTTATAGCGGTTGAGTGAAAGGTCGTATTTGTTTGAGCGGATTTCATCGGCGGGAACAATAAAGGCTTTGGTTTTACGATTCTGAAAGTCGGCGGAATTTGCGCCATGATCGTATTGTTTCCATTTCGCGATTAATTCCGGCAGGTCGTTTTTATCAATTTTCTGGCGTTTGTCGTCGAGGCTGAAGCCGTCGTTCTGCACATCATAGAACCATACGTTTTCGGTATTGCCGCCCTTGGTAAAAATCAGGATGGCGGTAGAAACTCCGGCATAAGGTTTAAATACGCCCGACGGCAGAGAAATAACCGCTTCGAGCTGGTTCTGATCCACCAGCATCTGCCTGATTCCGACATGGGCGATACTGGAACCGAACAGCACGCCATCCGGGACGATCACCGCACAGCGTCCGCCCATTTTGAGCAGCCGTACCATCAAAGCCAGGAAAAGCAGTTCAGTTTTCTTGGTTTTTACCACGCTCTGAAGATCGGGGTTAACAGATTCATGGTCAAGGCTGCCTTTGAATGGCGGATTTGCCATAATTACATCATAACTACTGTTGTATTCTTTGGGAAAGAGTTCTTTGAAGGAGCTATTGAGCGCATCCTGATAATGGATATTGGGCTGGTCAATTCCGTGCATGAGCAGATTCATGCATGATACCCGAAGCATGGTGGAGTCGAAATCGAAGCCGGTAAACATATCTTTCTGCATGTGATCATTGTATTCCATGAGCAGATCACCCGGATAAATCGTATAGCCATCTTCCTGCATGACCATGTCGGGGGAAGTGTATTTCTGACGCAGATACTCCATGACCGCGACGAGAAAGCCGGCAGTACCACAGGCTGGATCACAAATTTTTTCATTTGGCTGCGGATCAATAATCTCGGTCATAGCCCGGATGATATGCTTGGGGGTACGAAACTGTCCATTTATTCCGGCGGTAGAGAGTTTACTAAGCAGGTGCTCGTATAAATCGCCTTTGCTGTCGGTATGCAAAGGCAGTTTGTTGATTTCCTCAATGGCAATCGCAAACAGGTTCGGACTTGGAATCAGAAACTGAGCCCCTGCCATAAAACGTCCCATGGTGGTTTTTTCAAATACTTTTTCCTTGAACATGGGAAATATTTTGTCTCTGAATGTTTCAAAGGCTTTCTGCGGAGAAGTCTGCATAAGAGAGTTCCAGCGATATTTATCGTTGGGAAAAATGCTGACATGTGCTTTGCCGGTGCGCTGCGCCATTCTGATTTTTCTGGATTCTTCCATGTCCATCGTACGCGCAAACATAAGGTACGAGATTTGTTCAATAACCGTAAGGGGATTGGTAATCCCGCCGGTCCAGAACTTTTCCCATAAATTATCCATCGTATTTACAAATTCCTTTATTCCCATCTTCTACTGCCTTTTTAAAATTGGTGAGTGTAGCGGTTCCGCAAAAATGCCCTGTAACTACTATTCCGCCGGAACGTACTCATTAATGCCTTTCACGATATCTATAATTTCATCGGTATCATCAGGGTTACTGAAAATACCGTCAATTCCCAAACTGTTCAAGCGAGTAAACGGAGCCTCCCAGAGTTTGTCCAGTTCGATAGAACCATATTCCCGAATCTGTCCTTTCAGCAGGTCAAGAAAACGCATCTGGTGAGAAGAAAGATCCGGGTGATTATTGATAAATTCGCTAAAAAATTCTTCGACCTTTTTCGGGTCATAACCAATCACCTGGCGAATGGCATTATCAATCCGATCCGCTTTATTCGGATAGATTTCCAGCAAGTCATAAATATCAAAATCCGGATCTATGTAACTTACCGCCTTAGCCAGGGTTGTAATATCATTGTCCGAAACCGGTTCGCCATTCCGGATTTTCTTCAGTGCCGGAGAGTCCTCGAACAGCTTGGCGAAAATACCGTTTACCCTGACGCGGTAAGCGGTTTTGTCTATCGGTATGAGTTTAGTCTTGTGAGCTTCCGTTTGTATGTCGCCATCGGAAATATCATATCCTTTGGCAGAAGCTGGTGGTTCCAGTACCGCCTGTTTGTACTTCATCAGCCCGCGAAACTCATTCCTTACCCATTCAAGTTTTTCCAGGGAAAGATTATCTTCCTGCCAGAATAATGAATTTTTCACATCGTTAATTGATTCGATTTTATTCTTTACGGCATTGATGGTAACGGGCAGCAATCCGATATCTTTAATGATATTTGCCTTTCCACTGTCGAAATATGAATCTTTTCTGAATATCGAAGTTTGAAGTCGGGTACATTTATTGTCGAAATCAAAAGCTTCGACTTCTCCCTCAATATTTCGCCACTGCATCAGAGGCGCAATGTCATTTTTCAGGATTTCAACCGTGAGAGCTTCAAACTTTTTAAGCAGATCAATGTTTTCAAGAGAACGCTTTTCGCGCCATCTGTCTTTTACCGCGCAGGACGTTTCCGGCAGATTGGCAATATCCAACTGAATCAGCTTGATTGTACGGTTGAACGTTTCCAGATCCTGCTGTTTTACTGCTTCCTGAGCCAACTCGATACGATTCTCAAAGAGTTTCTGCTGCAATGATTTTTCCGGTAACGGCTGGACTTCGTCTTCTTCAAGCTCTTCGAAATAGTCGAAATTGCCGTAATGGTCAAATATCTGAAAATACTGTTTATGTTGTCCCGGACCAAAAAGGTTTTCACACAAACGGGTTCCGCGCCCGATCATCTGCCAGAATTTAGCATACGACTTGACCGGCTTGGCAAATACCAGGTTGACCACTTCCGGTACATCAATGCCGGTATCAAGCATGTCCACGGAAATGGCGATCGTAAGATTACGATTTCCGGATGTATCCTTAAACTCGTCAATATCCTGTTCCGCCCGTGAAGAATAGTTGTCTATGACCTTACAGAAATCTGCGCCATATTGAGGGTACAACTCACAAAATACAGTATAGAGCTGTTCGGCATGCTTATGATTGCAGGCAAACACAATGGTTTTTCCCAAACGGGAGCCCTCTTTGATTCTAATGCCATTTTCCATTAAATTACGAAGAATGTGCCGATCGGTATCACGGTTGTAAACTGATTTGTTGACCTGACTGCCTTCGTAATTAATCGCTTCGGCATTTTCGTCTTGTTCATCGGCTTGCTGCCGCTGAACTTCATTCATTTCAGAATACTTCAGACCGTCGCGCAGGAACTGAGAAGTCATCTTGGTTATTCTGGCGGGACAAAGGAAACCTTCTTCAACAGCTTTGTCGTATTCATAGTTGAATGTGGGATTCTTTTCCTCACAGCCAAAAAGTTTGTATGTATCACGATAAATACCATTGATCGGAGTAGCTGTCAGTCCGAGCTGGCGGGAATCAAAGTACATGAATATTTCACGGTAACGGTTGTAAATACTGCGATGGGATTCGTCGGCAATAATCAAATCAAAGAAACCGATATCAAAGTTCTGGTAACATTTCATCATTGCCGGATATGTCGCCAGATAAATACGTTTGTTCTTGTCCTTATAGGTATCGCCTTTCAGGTACGTTCTGGGATATTGATCAAGAAAGTTCTTAAACGCGTTGTTCGCCTGTTTTCTCAGCTCGCGACGGTCACACAAAAACAGAATACGTTTTGCCCAGTTGTTTTTCAGCATAAGCTCGCAGAGTCCCATTGCCACACGGGTTTTTCCGGTTCCTGTGGACTGAACAATCAAGGCCTTACGTTTGCCGTCAGAGAAACTCTCACAAACACGCTTAACCGCTTCCTGCTGGTAATCCCGGTCGATAATATTCCTGTTCGGAAGTTTATCCTTAATCGTACAACGCTCTTTGCTTTGGAAGACGCAAGATTGCAAGCTGTCCTTTGAATAAAACCCGTATACTTTTCTTGGTACATCATTATCCACATTGTCTATCATGAACACATCAATACCATTCGTATAGTAAACAACAGGTTTGCAGCCGAAATCTTTGGCTAGCCCCTCGGCATAGTACATGGCTTGTGAACGACCGGCCTCAGAATCTACTGAAGTTTTTTTCGCTTCAATTACCGCTAACGGCTTGCTGTCCTCATTAAACAGCACATAGTCGGCATAGCCGATTCCGAACTCAGTCGGCTGATGATGAACCTCAAGCTCCTTTCTGACCTCACCGGTGCTTTTCTCGCCTGGAGCAACATCCCACCCAGCTTCTTTGAGCATTACATCAATGAGTTTGTCCCGTGTTTCTGCCTCTGAAAACAGCAAAGCGTTGGAAGCTTCTTTTGTCTGAGATTGAATTTCCGCAATAGTTGCCGGAGAAATCTTGCTTATATCGGTATACTCGTGGCCTTCGGATTTTGCAGCCTCTTCCGCTTTTGCCCTAGCTTCTTCAAGTTCTTCCAAGACTTTTTTCATCCTGGCTTCCTGCTTCATCATCTGAGCCAGCATCGAACGGTTTTTGCGTTTTAATGCCGCCGTTTCATCAGCCTGGCCTTCCGGCTCGACAAATTCCGGTAGATCTTTGGGATCAGCTCCTTCAACGGTAACATAGAACCACCGCGCAATTCTATGCGTTTCTTTCAATGCAGACATTGAAAGTGTAGAAGTAAATTTTTCAGTGGGAGAATGAACAGCTTTATTGCCATTTTTCCGAATAAAGTCGAGCTTCATTACAACTGCTCTGTCAACCAGGTTGGTGAACGCGGTATCATTAAGCTGGTCATTTAGTGTATACTTGAAAGGTACACTGAGGCGATAATGCGAAAAAAGATCTTTCACAATAACTTCAGCCAGCTGCCTTAATCTTGCAAGGCAACCGCTCGGGTCAGTGTATACATAGGCTTCCGCATATCCTCCGATATCAGCAAACGCTTCATACTTATCTCTTAAAAACTCAAAGTTGACTGATTTCATCGTGCTCAACTGGTTTAAATTATTGTTTGGATATTGTAACATACACTAATGGATTTACTATTCAATTCTAGTTCAAAATAAATTAATTATTTAAAATGCAATTTATGTGCCATCTGAATTAAGATCATATTTCTTTAACCAGTTTTTCAGGGTCTGATAATTCTTCAGTCCCAGGAGGTCAGACGCCTTATTCAATTTGCCGCCAGCTTCTTTCAGCGCACGCTTTATATAACTTATTTTCACTTCGTCAATGACCTTGTCAATGTTAAAATTCTCCTCAAAGGGATAGCTTAGAATGTTTTCCTGACCAGCATCACTGGCTGGAGATTGGAGAATCGCACTATTGATGTCATCGGCCTGAATCGTGTCTCCAGGGCTCCAGAGAAGAGCCCGGGTTAAAGTATTTATTAATTCTCTGATATTTCCTGGCCAGGTATATTTAATCATAACGTTTTTTGCGCTGGCAGAAATTTTTTTATGTTTCCAATTCTTATTGCTGTCGACAAAGCTATGATTAATCTGCTCCAGAAGCTTATCGATCAATAAAGAAATGTCACCCTTGCGGCTTCGTAAAGGCGGTAACTGAATTACTCCTACCGCCAGCCGATGAAAAAGATCCTCTCTAAACCGTCCCTGATGTACTTCATCAAATAAATTCCTGTTGGTGGCGGCAATAATCCGAACATTTACTTTTACGGGCTTAGTAGCTCCAACTCTGGTAACTTCCTTTTCCTGCAATGCGCGAAGTAGTTTTACTTGAAGATTCAAAGGTAATTCTCCTATTTCATCAAGGAATAAAGTTCCATCATTGGCTTCTTCTAAATATCCTTTCTTCGCTTTATGTGCTCCTGTAAAAGCATCTTTCTCATAACCGAAAAATTCAGACTCTGCCAGAGATTCAGGAATAGCTCCACAATTAACAGGAATGAATGAGGCTGAATTTCTTGAACTTGCTCCATGTATGGCTTTGGCCAAAAGTTCTTTGCCTGTTCCAGATTCACCCTGAATTAACACAGGCACATTATGCCCCGCAACAAGTTGAGCCTGCGCAATTACATGCTTCATTTCCCTGCTCTGGTGCACTATATCTTTAAAAGCCTTGTGCTCTGGAAGAATTCCTCCAGCCATTTTCATAATGATGTCATCATCATCAACAGACTTGATGAATTCAGCTGACATTTCGAATGGAATAGAAACAACCTTAACGCCTTCTTGAACTGAAGTCTGATATAGAATCGCAGGATATTGGGTTTTTGAAATGATGATCCATACTGCCGCCATAGCCGGAGTTCCAGGACTTAAGTGAAAATATAACTGGGCTTCAGAATCGCCCGTTTTTATTTCTTCCACCAGCTTCAGAGCATGCTCACTGATTTCAGTGAAGTTCGTAGGACTGGATAATTTAGCATTAATTTGACTGATTTTTGAGGTAGTTTTAGTTCTCAGCCATGCTGTATACTTTTTGCTTTCTATCTGTGTGAAATTCGACAGGATATAAACCTCATCAAATGAAACCTCTGAAATCAGATGACAGATAGGCCCCAGCCCATCAATAAGTTTGTCGCAGCATTTCAGGTCAGTACTCCCGAGCCAACAACACAATACCTTGTGCATAAGTCATCCCCATAAATTAATTTACGTATTAATATAAATTAATTTATATCGCAAACGCACAAATACAATGTAAATGCAATAAAAGCTGTAATGTGATTCCATGGAAACGGTAACAGAAGTCATAATAAGCGTATCTGTACACTTGAATCATGCTCAATGACAAAGTAAATTGAAAGCCATTAACAGATGGTGAAATGGTTGGGGATTTGCATGAGATATATACTGAAAACTGCGTTGCTGTTGTTGTACGGGATAAGTGTCTGGGCTGCGCCAAAAATTACAAGCGACGTCAAAAGAATTGATTTTGGAATGTATCCGGCTAATGTCGAGAAACATCATGTGTTCACGCTTACCAATACCGGCGACGACACCTTGAAAATTCTGAATATACGTCAGACCTGCGGCTGTTCCAAAGCCGAGCTCGCGGTCAATGAACTCGAACCCGGCAAGTCTACCGATTTGAGCTTGTATATCAAAGCCGAATCCGTGGCCGGACCTTACAGCAAAAACGTATTTATACAGACCAATGACCCCAAAACCCGATACCTTATGTTATCATTAAATGGCAATTCTGTACCGCTGGTAACCGTCAAACCCAATGATAAAATCTATGCGGGCACCCTCAAACCCGGCTCAAAATGGAAGCAGGAGTTTATTCTGGAACTGACCAAAAATCAGGTAGAATTTGGAACTCCACAGCTCGAAGGACATCCGGCGGAAATAACTCTGGAAAGGCTTTCCGAAACCCAATATAAACTCACGCTGTCCCTGACGACCAGCCCCGATTCCCCGGAAAGATTTCACATCAAATTAAAACTTCCCATCAATTCCCCCGCCAATTGGAAACCGGTAGAAATCACAATCATGGGCAAAATCGCGCAACCATGACCAATGCCTCAATAACTTCCGCCGTTTTCTAAGGTGCAAGCTTTGACGTCCATAGGCGGTCGGTGGATAGCAACGTGGTTCCGCCAGAGGTCTTTATAGCGGTATTGGACAACAACCCGCTACCGTCAAGACGGGTATAATGCGCCGCATGCGTACCGTTTCCGACCGAAGCCAGGCGGTTCTGTACGTCATAGGTATAATTGTTGGTCATTACCGGGGTTGAACCATTTAACAAGTTCATTGATGTCCTCCGTCCAAACGCGTCATAAGCATAAGCTACACTATGATTAAAGCCGGATTCAAATTACAAGTGCGACAGTTTTGTTTTTTCTTGATTCCCTCTGAAGCGCAGCTTCAGTTTAAAAAAACAAGCGCTAT
>JAFGXT010000208.1 GCA_016936495.1 Victivallales bacterium | reverse complement strand
TGAAAATCTCGACATTGTTCCCGAAGGCGTCAGCGGCTGGCTGGTCAAACCCGTACAGATAGATGACGTACCCATAGTAACCCTCACGCTTTACGGTTCCAGATATACGCCTTATGAACTGCGGCGCATGGCGGAGGAACTCAAAGCCAGACTGGATTCACTCCGCGATATTTCCCTCTCGCGCATCCACGGCGGCAACCGCAGAGAAATAATCATCGAGCCCGACGCCGAAAGCATGGCGGCGCGTAAAATAACTTTTGACGACATCAGCAACGCTCTGACCAGAAACAACGCCGTGGCAAGTACTGGCAGACTCATCAAAAACAACAAAGACATGCGACTGATAAGCGCTCCGGGACTGGAAAATGCCGGACAAGTAGCCAAAACCGTCATCCACGCCGACGGCAACCGGCTCGTGCGCGTTGAAGACGTCGCCAGCGTACGCGACGGCGCGGCAGAGACCGAAGATTACGTCAACATCGGATTCGGTGCGGCGGCATCGGAACAAAACCGGGAAATACTTCCCGCCGTAACAATAGCCTTCAGTAAGAAAAAAGGTACCAACGCGGTGGCGGTGGCGGATAATATCATCAGTCAGGCAAAAGAGCTGCAACGGCAGATACTGCCCGCAGATGTCCATATGCAAATAAGCCGCGATTACGGCAAAACCGCCAACAGCAAGGTCAACGATCTGATCATAGGTCTGGTCAGCGCAATTCTCACGGTGGTAGTGCTGATCTCTATAAGCATGGGTTGGCGCGAAGGCGTAGTGGTAGGACTGGCGGTGCCGGTGAGTTTCGCGTTGGCGCTGTTCGTCAATTATGTGTCGGGGTATTCGATAAACCGCGTTACGCTGTTCGCGCTGATACTCAGTCTGGGGCTGGTGGTGGACGATCCGATTACCAATGTGGACAACATCCAGCGACACATAAAGATGGGACTGCTGGCGCCGTTTCAGGCTACGCTTGCCGCGGTAAAAGAGGTGTTACCGCCGGTGATAATGTCCACATTGGCGATTATTATTTCTTTCCTGCCTATGTTTTTCATCACCGGAATGATGGGACCGTACATGCGCCCGATGGCGATAAACGTGCCGCTCACGGTAACCTTTTCCACGGTCTGCGCTCTGACCTTTGTGCCATGGCTGTCGCTGAAACTACTCAAAAATCATACAGGCAAAGCAGGAACGCCACAGAATACAGATGTAACACCACAATGGGTGAAAAGGACTTACACATTTTTTATAAGTCCTTTTCTTAAGCGTCGCAACGCCTTTTTGCTGTTGGGGGGAATGTTACTTCTTTTGCTGATATCCGGAACGCTGATGCTGTTCAAAGTGCCATTAAAAATGCTTCCGTTTGATAATCGCGACGAATTACAACTCATTCTGAAAATGCCAGAAGGCACAACTTTGGAACATACCGCAAAGGTAGTCGGCGAGCTGGAAGAGTTTTTACAAACGGTCAACGAGATAGATCATTTTGTATCTTATACGGGTACAAACGCACCTATAGATTTCAACGGATTGGTACGCAATTACGCCATGCGCACAAGCCCGCACCACGCCGACATACGCATCAATCTGGCGGAAAAAGCGAAACGTACACAGCAAAGCCATACTATCGCGTTACGCCTCCGCGACGAGCTTACCGCCATTGCGGATAAACATGGCGCGATGCTTAATATCGTTGAAGTCCCACCCGGTCCGCCGGTACTCGCCACCATCACCGCCGAAGTCTACGGTCGTCCGGGCGACGATTATGAATATCTTATAGCCGGAGCCGCCGAGCTCAAAAAGCGGCTGAAAGCAACAGATCCCGTACATATCGCGGAAATAGATTATATGGCGGAACAACCTCATCACCGCATGGTGTTTAACATCGACACCGACAAAGCCGCCCTGCACGGCATAACCGCCGCCGGGATCACCGCCACACTGCGCGACGCGCTCGAAGGCAAACGCATCACCGCCGCAAAAGTCCCGCACGAACGGAAACCGCTGTACATCTATCTGCAACTTCCTTACACAGACAGAAACACGCCGGAACGTCTGGGACAAATATGGCTTAAATCCGCCAATGGAGACATGGTGCAACTCGCTGAACTTGGGAATTTCACGCAGGTACAGGAGGAACAGCCCATATACCATAAAAACCTTCAGCGCATGGTTTTCGTAACCGCCGAGACCGTAGGTGCAACCCCGGCTGAGATGATTCTAAAAACCCAGTTTGACACCTTAGAAAAAAATCCGCTCCCGCAAGGCATAAAAGTAGATTGGGCGGGCGAAGGCGAATGGCAGATAACCCTGCAGGTATTCCGGGATCTGGGCATCGCGTTCGGCTTGGCGATGATCGGTATTCTGCTGCTGTTGATAATCCAGACCGGCAGCGTCATCATCCCGCTGATAATCATGTGTGCGATACCGTTGACACTTATCGGCGTGGCTCCCGGCTTCTATCTGCTCAACATTCTTACCGGCAAAGACATAGGCAGCTATGCCGACCCGGTGTTTTTCACCGCCACGGGCATGATCGGCATGATAGCACTCGGCGGCATCGTCATCCGTAACAGCATCGTGCTGATCGAGTTTATTCAGGAATCAACCTCCAGAGGCACCCCCCTGAAACAGGCGATACAGGAAAGCGGCGCGGTTCGTTTCCGCCCTATCATACTGACCGCCATAACAACTATGACCGGGGCATGGCCGATAACTCTTGATCCGGTGTTTTCGGGGCTGGCATGGGCGCTGATATTCGGACTTATCGCCAGTACGTTTTTCACCCTGCTGGTCATTCCCGCCATCTATATGTTAGTTATGTCCAAACATGGAGACATTGCGCAAAATGAATAAGAATAAATTGTTGAGAACATTAGCGATAAGCGCTGCGGCGCTTTTCATTCTGGCATTGATAATCGTTCAATCCGGAGCCCTCAGAAGCGGCATGATACCGCCGGGCGAAAGCCCTCAGAAACGCGACAAAACAGCTGGGAAAACTGTCCGGCTAACCCGGAGTTCCATACCTGTAAACTATCGGTCAGTCGGCACCGTGCGCAGCCGCAACGAAATAGAAATATCACCACGGATAACCGCCCGCATCAAAGATATATCCATCCGCAGCGGCGACGCGGTAAAAAAAGATGAAATACTCATCCGGCTCGATGACGCCGATCTCCAGGCCGTCCGCAATCGCAGCGCAGAACAGCTCAAAGCCGCTGAAGCCGCGCTCGACAGAATAGCAAAAGACTACAAGCGCCAGAAAGGTCTGCTGGATAAAAACGTCATCACCAGCAAAGTGTTTGAGCAAGCGGAGGAGACCTGGCTTTCGGCTCAGGCGGCGATGGAAAGCGCGCGCCAGGCGCTGAAAGAGGCTGATGCGAATCTCGGGTACGCACTCATCAGCAGCCCCATGGACGCGATTATCTCCGAACGTTTCGTCGACCCGGGCGACATGGCAAGTCCGGCAAATATATTATTGACCCTGTTCGATCCGAAACTGCTCATGCTCTATGTGCCTTTGCGCGAATCTCTGGTCAACGCTGTAAAGATCGGCGATAAAATAAAATTCCATGTCGAAGCGCTAAATCAGGATTACACCGGGGAAGTGCGCGAAATAATTCCAGCGATAGACTCCGGCAGCCGGACGTTTATGATAAAAATATGTATTCTTGGCGATACCACCAAGCTCATGCCCGGTATGTTCGGAACCATCGAGCTGGAGCTGGGCAAAGAACACGCCTGGATAGTTCCGGCGCAAGCGATAACCCGCATAGGTCAACTGGAATACCTGACCATGGTAAATGATGACAATACCACCAGAAAGCTCCTGGTAAAAACCGTAAAGACCTCCACGCCCGGCATGCTCAGAATAATTTCCGGAATCACCGGAGACATAAACATAACAATACCAGAATAAACATAAATGAACTTTAAACGCAGAAAGCCTATATCAAGTATATTCATACTTCCCGCCATGATCGTTTTCATGGCGAGCGGCATTCTGCACAGTTACTTCCATAAGTTTCACCATCAGATAAAACCCCAATGCAAATGCGCTTGCGAACAGCATCACCATACCCGAAAAACGTCGGAAACCGCCACCGCAAAAACTATCGCCGCCACACCGGTTACAGAACAGCAAACCTCTTTGATTTGTCCCTACTGCAATAATACTCTTACGGCAATGCTTCATCCGGAAATATATTTAATTCCGGAAAAACAGCAGCCTTTGTCCGTAATCAACTCCCCGCGCCTCAGAGCCCGGGAGACGCTTCATCTCCATCGCGGACGCGGTCCGCCATCCTGCTGAACAGCTTACACACATTACAGCATCATTTTACACCTGATACCGTTTTATAACGGTATACATGTCTTGTATTGACATTCAACCTTATCTATGGAATAAAAAACTATGAAAAAGTATTATAATTTCACACTCATCGAACTCCTCGTGGTGATAAGCATCATTGCCATTCTGGCGGGGATGCTTCTGCCCGCGCTGAACAACGCCCGCGGTAAAGGCAGAGCCACTTACTGCCTCAACAATCTAAAACAATGCGGTCTGGCCATGAACTCATATTGCGACGACTGGGATTCAATGTTCCCGCCGGTTCACGGCGGGGTATACGGAACTCCGGATCGAACTCCCAGCACCACTCCACCAAGCACCGAATGGCATGTGTATTTACAGGAGCACGGGATGCAGCAGAAATTCCTGCGCTGCCCGGAAGATCCGGCGGTACGCAGCGGCTTCAACGACACCGGACTGACCTCTACCTGGGACACCCGCCAAAGCTATATCTATAACGGGATGTGCGCGTTTAACAGCTACCGCAAACGCGTTCGCAACTTCAGTAATTACGTACTGTTATCCGAACGCGGCGGAGACGGCGATGGCGAAACCCGTTCAGCCCTGGAGCATCAAGGCTATCCAGCATTCAAAGCCGTTAACGTCTGGGAAGAACAGATATCTAAAAAGCGCCATGGAAACCGCTCAAACTATCTGTTTTTTGACGGACACGCCGCCGCATATACCTTTGAAGAAACGGTTGGGGATGAAACAGAAGACGAGAACCATCATTTTGTAAAAGAATGGTGTTCAACCTACCTGTAACACGGGTTCATTCCACGGGGGCGTCGGTCATCGGCTTGAGCTCATCCAGACTGTAGCGCCCTCCGTAAAGGAGCTGGAATTCGGCGAAGGCTTTCTCATAGCGTTGAAAGTCTTTGCGAGACAATATCTTGGTACAGTATTCGCGATATTGCATTATTCTGGGCAGAGATATTTCCAGCATTTCGTTTATACAGTGATACAGGTTCATTTCGCTGTTGGCAAGTATCTCATCGGCATGTTGAAACTGGGAGGACATATCCGTCCCGATAAAATCACTCACCGAGCTTTCATCGTCAATGATCGATTGCTGTTGAAAGAGCATAGTCGCCGCCGCCTGCACTGTGTCATTAAGGAGAATGAGGTAACGCATAAGACTTTCCTCGTTCTCCAGTTTATGCCCGGTGGAAATGTTGCAGATATGCTTGGAAGTCTTGATGCATTCCTCCAGCAATTCCAGTATATTGTGGTAAATATGACTTCTGTCGGCTTCTGAATATGAGAACATTTTCACCTTGAGGAGCATCAAAGCCTGATCCAAGGCGGCATCGCGCCTGCCGGTCTGGGGAGCCACGTTCAGCGTAGTCATGGGATGTGGCGAAGAGGAGGCTCCGCCGTGATATGAAAACGCCATTTTATGAAACGTATTTCTTACTCTGCGAAGTACACCGCTCTGAAATTTTGGTTTCATAAATCGTCAACCCCTTTGACCGTCATAAATCCTATAACACATAGAACTATATATACTATAAAAGATAATGCACGAAGTACTTTTGTGCAAATCAAATCGACTTCTTTTTTTATTTTGAATGGATTTTGCCGAATACTTTCATTACTTTCTGCAAATCCTGCCACGCCGGTTTTTTTTCCGCCTCAAAACGCAACAGATAAGCCGGATGGAAAGTAGGCATGACCGGAATACCGTTATATTCATGCCACTGTCCGCGAAAACGGGAAATACCACGCTGTCCAAGCAGACACTGGAGCGGCATAGCACCCAGCAAAACTATAACTTTAGGCTTGACCAGCTCTATCTGACGTTTCAGATAAGGCATACATGCGACCGCCTCTTCCGGCGACGGATTACGTTTCCCCGGCGGATGACATTTCACCACATTGCATATAAACACCTCCTGACGGTCAAATTGCATAGCGCTGATCATTTTAGTCAAAAGCGCACCCTCCTCACCGGCAAAGGTTTGCCCCTGAATATCATCTTCCTCGCTCGGAAATTCACCGATAAACATAAGTTCGGCATCGGGATTACCTTCACCAAACACCGCATTTTTACGATTTTCACACAACGCGCAAGCAGTACATGAACCAGTTATCAACTTAAGTTCATCAAGAGTACAGGTGCTCAAATCAGCCGCGGCATGGATAGGAGGCGCCTCGGGCAAAGACGTTTCCGGCGCGAATTTACGGCGTGGAGCAAAAAACTCACGCGCGTTCCGCTCAGAAACGTAAGCGTAAGTCTCACTTTTACGCTGGCTTTCCAGCACCTCATATATATCATCGATAATACTTTTTGAAGACATTTTAACCAATATTTATAAAAAAATTTTGACAAGCACATAACACATACTATTATAATCACATAACCGGAGTATTTAAAACCGGATTGCTTAAAAAACAGAAATTTAATTTCCAGCAGAGGAATTTATCAATGAAAAACAAACTTTTCATATGCCTGACGGCATTGGTGTGCATAACCGGTTCTACGCTTTTCGCCGAACCACAAAAAGCGGAAATTGACGCACCGGCAAAAACGCTCTCACTCCAGTCAGCAAATATTATAGTTGTGTCTGACGCCAAAGACGTGGAGAAACTCGTGTCCGCCATCAAAGCCGGGCAAAAACAATCCGGTCAACTGACTGACGGCGAAAAAGAAAAAGCCGAAAGTCGGAAACGACAGAACATCTGGCAGCTCATATCCGGCGAGACCCGGGAACTTTGGGACAAACTCACGGCAATGAAGATCATCTCCATGAGCAATTTATATTTTCTCATCGGAGGATTGTTCGCCACCTTTCTGGCGGTGGCAATAATGAAATGGTTTCTCCACAGCGTCATAGCCAAAAGACTTACGTCGCGGACTAAAAGCGATGTTGATGACCAGATCATTGTTGCGATAACGCCTCCGCTGGCGCTGATGGTGTATTCACTGGGTTCCTACTTAAGTATTATGAAAATCATCATTCATGCCGAACATCATGTTTTCGACTGGGCGGGCAGGATTACGTTGGCGCTTATCGCCGCGTCTCTGGTCTGGGGCGTGTACCGGATGCTGGAAATACTTATAGCTAAGATGATCAGCCACGTACACAAGACCGATACCAAAGTCGATGACCTGATTCTCATTCTGTTGCGCAAATCCCTGCGCCTGGCGCTGGTGATAGTATCCGCGTTGCTCATCGGCGAAAACATTCTGGGGATGAACATCACCGCATTGCTCGCGGGTGCCGGTATCTTCGGTCTGGCGATTGCCTTTGCAGCACAGGATACGATCGCAAACTTTTTCGGCTCGATCATGATCATATTCGACAAACCTTTCAGCGTGGGAGAGCGGATCAAGGTCGGCGACATTTCCGGAGTAGTTGAGAACGTCGGCTTCAGAAGCACCAAACTGGCGACGCTGGATGGACATTACATAACCCTACCCAATAAGAAGATAACCGAATCGGCGATAGAAAATATCGCCCGCCGTCCATATATAAAATTCGTCATGAACCTTACGCTGGTATATGAGACAACTCCGGAAAAGATGCAGCAGGCGATGGACATATTACGCGAGATACTTCACCAACACGAAGGCATGAAAGAGGATATGGAGCCGAAGATATTCTTCAGCGGCTTTAACGACTGGTCCCTCAATCTGATGTGCATAGTGTGGTACCACCCAGGCGACTGGGCTGCCGCCAACACCTGGTACTCCAGAGTAAATCTGGAAATATTGCGCCGTTTCAACGCGGCTGAAATAGGTTTCGCCTTCCCATCCAACACCACTTATCTGGTCAATGGCAGGGAAAATATTAAAATTAGTATGGATCAAAAGGTGAATTAACACACTTTAAGGTGTAGATTACCGGACATTGAACATTAAAAATAAACTTATACCGGAGAATATCATGAAAGTTGTTGTAGCTTATTCAGGCGGACTGGATACATCCGTCATAGTAAAGTGGGTCAAAGAGACTTACAACGCCGAAGTCATCGGCTTCTGCGCCGATGTAGGTCAGGAAGAAGAACTCGACGGAGTTGAAGAAAAAGCCATCAAAACCGGCGCGAGCAAATGTTTCGTCGAAGATTTGACCGAAGAATTCGCCCGTGACTTCATCTTCCCGATGATGCAGGCAAACGCCATCTATGAAGGCACTTATCTGCTGGGCACCTCCATCGCCAGGCCGCTTATCGGCAAACGTCTGATTGAGATAGCCCGCGCCGAAGGCGCCGACGCCATCTGCCACGGCGCCACCGGAAAAGGTAACGACCAAGTACGTTTTGAGCTCACCGCCTATGCTTTTGAGCCAAACATCAAGATTATCGCTCCATGGCGCGAATGGAGATTCAACGGTCGTATGGACTTGATCGAATACGCCCGCGAACACAATATCCCGGTAACCAGCACCGCGGCAAAACCCTACAGCATGGACAGAAATCTGTTGCATATCAGCTTTGAGGGCGGCATACTTGAAAACCCCTGGAACGAATGCCCGGATGATGTTTCAGTAATGACCAATCCCCTGAGCAAAGCGTCCGACACCCCGGAAGACGTCATCATCAGTTTCGAAAAAGGTATTCCGGTCAAGGTCAACGGCGAAGCACTTTCTCCGGCGGCGCTGATGCGTAAACTCAACGCACTGGGCAAACCACACGCAGTCGGACGAGTCGATATTGTTGAAAACCGCTATGTCGGCATGAAGTCCCGTGGTGTATACGAAACTCCGGGCGGTACGATTCTCCATCAAGCTCATCGCGCTCTGGAATCCATCACCATGGATCGTGAAGTGATGCACCTGCGTGACAGCCTGATCCAGAAATATTCGGATATGGTCTACAACGGTTTCTGGTACGCGCCGGAACGCGAGATGCTCCAGGCGGCGATTACTGAAAGTCAAAAATTCGTCAGCGGCGACGTCCGGGTAAAACTGTTCAAAGGCGCATGCCATGTTACCGGCAGACGCTCAGAATACAGCCTTTATGACGAAGCCGTGGCAAGTTTTGAAGACAATGAAGCCTACAATCAGAAAGACGCGGAAGGATTCATCAAACTGAACGCTCTCCGCCTGCGCGCCAGAGCCAACAGCAAGCAGCGTAAATACTGATAAATAACACAACGGTAAATAATCCGGCGACCTCCATTCAGGACGGTCGCCGTTTTTATTTTCAGACCTGAATAATCTCGGGCAGCGAGGTGGAATACAGATAATCCATAGACATGACAGAAAGGAATGCCGCAGAGGTTCCTTGAGGCAAAACAGCCTCAATACGCTTACCATCCGCCTGAGCCGCCATACTGTGCCATTGTTTTTGCTCCCATGAACTTTCCGCATCAACAGTAAACAGCACATTCGCGGCGCAAATGTCCGCAGAATTAAGCTCCCCGCTGATAATATTTCCACGCCGTTGGCTGGACACAAATCTGATTCTGGGTTTCCCATTTCTGAAATGTTCGTCGAAAAAGGCAGGATATTCAGCCGCACCCTCGCCGGCGAGCCCGTGTCCGTGCGGCCAACGCAGTTTCATGCACATATCATGATGCCGCGCAGGCGAAAGCATAATGCTGTCGCGCCAATGGTCGGGGAAAAAGAAAAAGTCGTTGGTGCCGTTAAACCACATCTGCGGCGCGGTGGCATAAGGCAGGAAATTCTTTGGATCCCATTGCTCTTCCCACCACTGCCGTTGTTCGTCAGTCAAACGCATATCATCCATCTGCGTCTTCATGGAATCGGTTTTATAGCGATAGGCACAGCCGTATACGTGGATAAAAGCTTTAACGCGCTCATCCAGTCCGGAAACGATCGTAGTGAGAACGCCACCCCAGCTTATCCCGGTCATGCCGATATTCGCGGCGTCCACTTCCGGCATCGCCGCCAGCACATTAAAACCTTTTATCACTGCCGCGCAGGCATGAGTAAACCATTGTTCTTCAG
>JAFGXT010000207.1 GCA_016936495.1 Victivallales bacterium | reverse complement strand
GGATCCCAAAGAATATATTTTCGCAATGGGAGTTGTCCAATCAGTTCCTTCTCTCATATTAACGTTCACCTTTATATATATTGGAATAGTCACGGGTAATTGGTGGAGCATGTTAATATTTGCCTGGCTGATTATCATGTGGCCTTTGGGATTTGAACAACTCGTTCTATGCCGCCATTGCCCTTTCTTTACTGATTGCAAGAAGACTTTGACTTGCTGGGCACTGCGTTTTTGGCCTAAATGGTGGAAGTACAGTCCAAGACCTTTGAATAGGTTGGAAAAATTAATTGTTTCACATCTGCTTTTCAGCATTCCAATGTTTTTCTGGCCCATCGGCTGGTGCGCCTACGGGATATATTACATGGCAATGAACTACAGTTCATTTGGTTTAATTACCTTGTTGGGAATGATTGGGCTAAGTTTTGCTGTTCTCTTAACTCATATTCAATTCTTTCTGATTTTATGGAGCAAGCTCTGCACAAGATGCGTCAACTTCTCCTGTCCTTACAACAAGATTCCCAAGGAAATCGTAGATGCGTACCTTGAGCTGAATCCAGTCATGAAAGCCGCATGGATTAAAAGTGGCTACGAAATAGATAAATGATGTGCAAAGATATTGTAGTCATTCATATGAATCTGGCGCGATACTTAATGCTGTAGCGCGCCCACCAGCGTATTGGGTCATTCATACTCGAGGTACTACCATTCGCTCTGCTTCATGAACATGTTATAACTTGAAATTTACAGCGGCAGAATTTTTTTCTTGTACAACTCGTTCAATACTTGTGCCATCGCTGTATAGAATGCCGCGCCACCGCATACGATGCCCACGTAACCGGCAAATGTGTGCAGGTCATGACTGCCGCTCGCTTTAGACCATGCCAGCAGAAAAAACAATAGTGTCAGCGTTCCGAACACAAACTGCAATGCGCGGCTTAACTTGAACGTACCGACAAATAAAAATAAAGTAAAAAGTCCCCAGAGCCCCAGGAAGCATGCCATTGACGTCGCAGTCGGTTGCCCCACCGCTCCCAGTGTCGGCAAAGTCCAGATGCCGACCAGCGTCAGCCAGAACATTCCGTAGGAACAAAACGCCACCGTCCCGAAAGTGTTGTTCTTTTTCCATTCCATTATTCCCACGATGAATTGCGCCAACCCTCCATAAAACACGCCCATGGTCATGATGGTGCTGTCCAGCTCGAACAGTCCAGCATTGTGAAGGTTAAGGAGAATAGTGGTCATTCCAAAACCGCAAAGACCCAGAGGAGCCGGATTAGCTGTCGCATCAACAGCTCTGACATTACTTATTTCTGACATTTTTTACTGCCTTCCTTTTTTTTGATTGGGCGGAAAAATTAACCTGTAAAGCATCATTTTACAAATCAATTTCCGTAAATAACGATAAAGAACGGGGTCAGGACTTCTATAAAGTCGTTTTTTTTAAATAAATTAGGAAAACCTAATTGACATCTTTATTTTTTGCGCTTATTATAATGAAGAATTTTTTTAGCAAGCAAATTAGGGAGCCCTAATCAAGAAATGAAAATACAGTCACAACATAAGTGTCATCAAAGCTGCGATGATCTGTTGCGCTATCTGCTGATCAAAGCTGCGCCGGTGATGTTGAAAGTAAAACCAGCAGTACTGGTGAGGATAACCAACTGCTGCCGGGTGCGTGAGTTTATGCGTTATGATTTATTCTGTGTGTACCAGCAGTATATTCTGGACACATTACAAATGGATTATCTGATGATGCGCAACATGCAGGTGATGTTTTATGACGCGGAAGTGCTTGAAGGTGTTCTTGGCGGAACCGGAGTGCGGGACTTCTTAAAAGATCAGGGTTATGATTGTGCGTTAAATATCGGAGAATATCTTGAGCAATTGCGTTTGCGTTTCAGTTCAAGCAATGATTTTCCACATGAGATTGGGATTTTTCTGGGTTATCCACTACATGATGTCAAAGGATTTATTGCGGGACGCAATGATTCTATTGCGGGCATACGCGGTTTGTGGAAGGTATTTGAAGAACCACGTGAGGCGTTGCGGCTGATGTGGATGTATCGTTTTGCCGAAGACATCGTAAAAATTGCTCTGGATGAATATAAAAACATCAGAGATTGTGTACATCATTTAAAATGCGTTGTTGAATAACGGCGCGAAGAATAAAAATCATTAATCAATCAAGGAGTATCACATGAAAGTGAAAGTAATTTTCGGCAGCACCAGCGGTAACACTGAAAACGCCGCCGGGCTGATCGCGGCGGAATTCACGGAAGCCGAACTCATCAATGTCGCCAATGCTACGGTGGCGGACGTCGAAGGCGCGGATCTGCTCATTTTGGGATCATCGACCTGGGGCATCGGTGACCTTCAGGACGATTGGGCAGGAAACCTGGAAATTCTGGACTCTCCTGCGCTTAAAGGCGCCAAGGTGGCATTGTTCGGAATCTGGGGTCAGACAACTTAAGGAATGATTTTGCTGAGTTTTTGAGCTTGATTTATGGGGAAAATGCGCATTAATAAGCTGTTATAGCATTTTTTTAGTGGCGAAAAATAGTTTTAAGCTGATTGAGGTGGATTGCTTTTGTTTATAATCAGTTTTTTCAGTTGGCTTCTAAGGGGATCGGCATTGCCGGTTGAGTTTAATACGATGCCGACGTTCGGTCTGCTGCACAGCTTTTTTTCTTTTTTTAACTTCTGTCAGTCCTTTAACCCATAAAATTTTCATGAAAAATTGTGCTTGGGGATTTGAAATATTGCTTTGGAGAGTTAATGTAATAATCCTTTCACGAGATGGTGGTTGTAGCTCAGTTGGTTAGAGCGCCTGGTTGTGGCCCAGGAGGTCGCGGGTTCGAGTCCCGTCTCCCACCCCATTTTTTTTACCAGTGGGATTTAGTTATGAAAGCATGGATAGATAAATTGCTTGTCATCATAACTTTATTCGTGATGTTGCCTTTATCCGCGTCAGAGATACTGGTGGAATATTTTTTTCAACCCGGCTGCGATTCCTGTGAAAAAGTATCGGCGTTTGTGCGGCCGCGGCTGGAGGAGGAGTTTTCCGGCGAATATAAACTTATCCGTTATGACATCTCAAAAGAAGAAAATTTTCTAAAACTTGCCGCCTATCAGGAACGCTTTTCCCCGGTCAGCAATGATCCTGTATGTATCGTGCTGAACCGTGAAATATATCTGGGCGGATACAGCACTATTGACGACCGGATATATGAGCATATGCGTCAACTGAGCGCGGCGGGTACGCCTGCAGCAGTGGAACTCAAAAACACATCCGGGCACGAACTTATGGAGCGCCGGGCGCGCGGCTTTACTTTTGCCGCGATCATTATGGCGGGACTCGCCGACGGCGTAAACCCTTGTGTATTTTCCACATTGATATTTTTCATCAGTTTGCTGGCAACTTTGAAGATACGCGGGCGGCAACTTCTACTGACAGGGAGTGTATACTGCCTGGCATGTTTTTTGACTTATTTGACGCTGGGACTGGGATTGTTGAGCTTTCTGCGCTTGTTTTCCGGCTATACTATGATTCAAAAGCTATTCGACGTAGTTCTTCCGGCAATGCTTATAGTGTTCGCGCTGGTTTCGTTTTTCGACGCCTGGCGATTTTCGCGGCGCGGCAAGGCGGATCAGGTGATTTTGCGTCTGCCGGAAAAACTCAAGATGCGCATACATCAGCTCATGCGCAAAGGATTGAATTACCGCTTTTTGATTCCCGCCGCATTCGGGCTGGGCATGGCGGTTACGTTGCTGGAAAGCGTATGCACCGGACAGATATACGCGCCGGTACTGCTGTTTATGAGCCGACATTCAGACCACGCCATGAAATACTTTATGTTGCTGATACTCTATAATCTGATGTTTATAATGCCGCTGATAATACTCTTCGCGGCGGCATACAAGGGCGTGCCGCTCATGCGCTTCATCGGCTGGAGCAAAAACAACGCCGTTTACGGCAAAATATTTCTAGGCATACTTTTCGGTGCGCTGGCGTGGCTTACGCTTTACCTGCATTAAGGAATTATCGCAAAATAAACTATCACAATGCCTTATACCATACGTTCATGCTTTCGATGCTGCCGGAAATATTGGTATTGTTTTTTAATCTGCCGCCAAAGGCATAATTCAGGCGGGCAAAGGTGATATTCATTCCGGGGGACGCCGCGCGGGCAATGGTATAGGCGGTGAGAATATGTTTTTTCCGCATAGCTTCTTCCATGAGTGTAAGCAAATGTGCCGCCAGGCCATATCCGCGGAAATCCGGCAAGGTGGCGAAATCGGTCATTTCCACCGATGATGAAGCATTATCCATTTCGGCCGATGACAGGGCTATGAGTTCCCCATTATGCTCCACTCCAAAGTAATCCACATGTGAACGCATAGTTTCGAGCAGATATTCCGGATCCTGAATGGGGAATGGATATGAATGGAAAACCTTCGCGTATATTTCCGCCATGCGTCCGGCGTCTGCGGGTACGCATTGACGCAGGGTAAACATATTTTTATCCAGAGGATTAACGGGGGTGCCAGCTCTACTTTCCGCCAGGCGGCGGATATCGTCGAAGTCCTGAGCGTTTTTTTCGACGGAGCGCATATCATCAGTATAAAATCCCATGAAGCAACCTTTGGCGGTAGCGTTATACAGTCCCGGTATCTGAGCTTCAAGTTCGTATTCGGCGCGGATAAAAGTATTTACCATATCTTCCGGCACCTTGGCGAATATTTTCGAATATTGTTTTTGTTTTGCCATATCGATAAGTTCATGAGGTAGTGAATCGTTGACATTATCACCGGGTTTCATGAAATATATACGATCATTATACGTGCCATGCTGGATAAGCGAGCCGCAGGACAGTTCTATCATCTGATCAGTTTCGTGCTGATTATTTTCGTATGTCATTTTTACTCCTGGTTTATATGCGTGAGCACTTCTGTTATCGGTCCCATAGCCTGGACTTGTCCATCACTCATAAACATGCCCTTACCGGCTGTTTCCGCGAGCGCGGTCAACATTCCCGCGCAAGTCAGCGCCAGGCACAAAACAACCGACGCGAAGCGTCCTGCCGAGCGTTTCATTACGCCCTCCTTTCGTGCCTGGAGTTATCTGCCGGAACCAGTGAAATAGCGTCATCATAATCGGCAAGCAACCGTTCTATGCCAACAGAACGCCGTTCATCGGCATCGTTCAGCGCCAATTCAAGATCACACTTGTCACAATTACGATCACAGAACGTCGCCTCATATGAATCCGGCTCCTTGTAACTGGTTATAACGCCCTCGTAATTACGTAGCACCACCTTGTTGGTAGACCATGAAATCAAATAATTTGGCATAACCGGAATCTTGCCGCCACCGCCGGGCGCGTCGATCACATAAGTAGGAACGCAAAAGCCGCTGGTGTGCCCGATCAGGCTTTCGAGTATTTCAATACCCTTACCGACCGGAGTCCTGAAATGGCTCAAGCCCTCAGACAGATCGCATTGATAAAGATAATAAGGACGTACCCGGTTATATACCAGCTTCTGCACCAGCGAACGCATTATTCGCGGACAGTCGTTCACCCCCGCCAACAGTACCGACTGGTTACCCAGCGGTATCCCCGCGTCCGCAAGCTTGCTCAGCGCGATACGTGATGAGTTGGTAAGCTCACGCGGATGATTAAAATGTGTGTTGATCCATAACGGATGATGCTTTTTCAGCATATTCACCAGATCATCGGTGATGCGATAAGGCATTACCACCGGGGTTCGGGTGCCGATGCGGACGACTTCCACATGCTCTATTTTTCTTAATTCAGTAAGAATCCAGTCCAGATATTCATCGGACAGCAAAAACGGATCACCGCCGCTGAGCAAAACGTCTCTTACCTGTGGCGTTTTCTTTATATAATCGATACATTTTTCTATCTGTGCCCTGTCTGGTATGGTATCCTGATCGCCGACACGGCGTTTTCTGGTACAGTGACGGCAGTACATACTGCAGATATTACTGACCAGCATCAGCACTCTATCCGGGTAACGGTGAGTCAGCCCCGGGACGGGACTGTCCTTATCCTCGTGCAGCGGATCGGACATGTCCGTACTTTGTATATCAAGTTCATTGATGACGGGGAAACTTTGTTTAAAAACCGGATCATTGGCGATGTCGGCGGTATTTATCAACGATAGATAATAAGGGGTTATTGACATCGGGAACTTTTCAACAATCTTCATGAAATTATTGCGCAATTTCTCAGGGAGGCGTATATCCAGCAAACGCTCAAAAGTATCCAGATCCCTGACACTGTGCTTTAACTGCCATTTCCAATCTCTCCAATGACTGTCTTTGCCGCCATCTATTTCGTGCAATATTTTCTTCTGATTTTGTGTTAAGTTCATCATCTTTTTTCCTGAATTTGTTCAGTGGTTGATTACGACAATACTTTATCCGTGGCGAACAGGTTGGGTGAGGCGTCAATATTTTCCGCCTCCATCAACTGAACTATCCGTTCCAGGGAATCAGTAATAATTTTTTGTTCTTCTCCGGGTAACTTTCCAAAAGATTCAGAGAGCTTATCCTGCAACAGCGACGGAGCATTATCGAGCACTCCCCGTCCCGCGTCCGTCAGTTCCAGATAAACCACTCTACGATCTTTATCCGCTCTTTGCCTGCGCAGATACTGCTTGGCTTCCAGCCGATCAATTATGCCGTTGACGGTACTTACTCCCAGATGGACATTTTTAGCCAGCCGGGTAAGTGTCATACTTTCCTCTTTGGATACCGCCTCCAGGCACAACAGTTGAGGCGTGGTCAGCCCCAGATTCGAGTTTAATTTGCGTGAATAAATATCCACCGCCCGGATAACCCGACGCAAAGCGCACAGTATCCGGTAATGATAATTGTTTTCTTCTGCTTCATTCATAATGCAATATTTCCTGCTAGAATATTTCGTACAAGAAATAATCTAGCACGAAATATTCATATTTCAAGAAAAAACCTGTCCGCGACGGCAAACGCCACCACTGACAGGTTATACTTTGAATGGGAAGAAATTTAACTTTTTCGTTGTTTTTCATAGTCGGGCGGCATAATGTATGTATGCCGTAAAGCCATGAATCTGCAAGTATAAGGAATTAATGATAGAAACGTTTTTTTATTTCTTCAAGCAACCGGTAACCATAGGCTATATGCCCGAAATGCCCCTTGCCTTCAATCTTGTTTATGTTAACGTTTTTCACTTGTGAGGCAAGATATTCACTGAATTTCAAAGGAACGAATTTATCTTCTGTTCCATGAAATACTTCTATTGGTATATTGACTTCAGCCAGGTCAAATCCCCATGGACGGTAAACCGTAAGCGCATCATAAGCCGGTCCTTTTGAACCATGCCGGAAAAGCTCCTGAAAATCACGCATAAACAAATATTGGAATTCCTGTATGGAAAAAATATCTTTATCAGACGCACATAAACTGGAACTGAACATCTTTGCAAACGACTTTGGACTTTTAAACATTGTCTGCATCAATCCCAGCAGGGCAAAGGGTATTCTGAAAAGACTGAGAGGAAGAGTGGTTCCGAGTTTTGCGTAAAAACGATCCATAGTTCCCAGATGTTTGAGCATTTCAGGGTTGGAATAAACCGGCGTCGCGCAAGCCAGATCGACTACGCATTGCAGACGTTCCGGAATCGCGAACGCGCTGGCAAGTAAGGTTGGACCTCCTCCGGATATTCCTATGGCTCCGAACTTGTCGATCTTAAGGTGGTCGGCAAGCTTTGCCATATCGTGTGCGTATTCCAGAATTGTCCAGCCATTACGGAAGTCCGACTGTGCCACTCCCGGACGATCTGGAGCAATAATTCTGAACCCGTGAAGTTGTCCGGGCTTATGAAGCAGCATACCATGAACATGCGAACCAGTTCCATGATAAAAAAATACGGGACGTCCATCAGGGTCTCCATATTCGTGAAAAGCCAGACGCGCCCCTTCTCCGGTATTGAAGAACTGGACTTTTCTTTCCAGCTCCTCTATCTCACTTTGGGACAAGATGCTCATTTTGTCATTATTGTCTGCGCTGTTCACGAAAAACTCCTGATTCATAAAACAAACAAGTTATTGTGCTTTAATAACTATAACCTGAGAGTATTGGCTTATCAATCAACACATTGCAAATTGCACGCATTTATCACAAATTATTTTCACATAACACATATGCCGAGTTTTTGTGCTGGCTGTTAAACTAGTATATATTCGCGGTGGCTACGATTTTTTCGAGGACTGTCTGCCAGTCGCCCAGGAGTTGCTCTTCTTCGAGCACTTTATCGAGCGGGGCTCTGGTGGACGGTGATTTCGGCGCGAAGACCGTGCAGCTGTCCGGAACCTGCTCGCTGGAAAGCTCGAAAGTGCCGATCTCACGGGCGATGTTGACTGCCTCGTTTTTATCAATACCTACCAGCGGACGCAGCACGAGCATATCCGCAGCGGAGTCGATCGTCGCCATGTTGATAATGGTCTGACTGGCGACTTGTCCGACTGAATCACCGGTCAGCAAGGCCATATTGCCGTTTTTCTCCGCGATCATCTGCGCTATCCGCAGCATCATCCGGCGATAGAGCACGGTGCGGAACTCCGGACGGCAATTATCACGGATAAGTTTCTGAATGGCTGCAAGATTGCAGCTGAACAAACGTCCATCCTGCTGAAATTCGTTGAGTTTAAGCCCCATGCGCCGCACTTTATCGGTAGTCTCCGGCGGGGTGTAAGGATCACTGTGAAAAGTAACATAATCCACATGACACCCGCGCTTCATCAGCATGTAACACGCGACCGGGGAGTCAATGCCACCGGACAGCAACGCCAATACCGGGGAATTGGATCCCACCGGCAGACCGCCCGGACAGCGATACGAACCATAATAAATAAAAGCGAATTCCTCCCGAACTTCGCAGCCGACGGTGATTTCGGCACTGTCTTCAAGATCAATCCGCAACGCGTCATAATCGTATTTCCCTCCGACCACCCGTGCCAGAGCTATTTCTATATCCCTGGAAGCCAGCGGGAAATTCTTATCGGAACGCCGGGCGCGGATACGGAACGACACGCATGGTTGTTTTTCATAAAGCGCGTCAAAATAAGCCGTGCAGGATTTCTCCACCGCCTGCTCAAGCTCCTGCATATCAGGTTTACAGAGGATGACCGGGGAATAGGATTCCAGACCGAAAGCTTTTTTCATCTGTTTATGGACAATGTCGAGTTCTTCCGCGCTGAACGCTTCGTTGTCGGGATGCTGAATCCATATGCGCCCGCGTATGCGTTTGACTTTTATATCATCGATAGTACGCAGCAGATATTTCAGGTTATCGATCATTTTCTGCTCAAACATTCTACGATTGGCACCCTTGATGGCGATTTCATGATACCGGCAGATGACGGCGTTAAATTCTGTATTCATAAGCATTCCGGCTTTTCTGTTGTTACTCACGGTTTTGGATATTTGCAAGTCGATAATGTATATGACTTTTCCACGCTTTCCAGCAAACGACAAAAAAAGAAAAAGAAAAAATATTATGGCTGAGACTTTTTGTCAATGCCATCAAAACGCGGTAATTTGAAATTTCTTTGAATTATTTTTGATTTTTTTCATTTGAACCTGTAAAATATAAATGCAGACGAACGATAATAATTGGTGAAACCAACAATAATGGAGGTTTAATTATGTTATCAGAACCTCAAAGCATAGTATATTCGTCCTTTGCCGCGGATGAGGCTGTACGTAATTTGAATACGTCCAATCCGCAGGTGGCTCAGCCGCCACAGGAAAAGGTTGAGGAAAAACATGAAGACGTGGTCAGGGTGCATCTGTCCCCTGAAGCTTCCGAGTTGCTCCAGCAGCTTGAAGGTGAGTCTCTCGCCGTCGCCGCTGTAGATGAAACGGATGCTGTTTATACTGACTTCGACAATGCCGATGTCAAACAAGCTACGCTTGCAGCTAATATGGAAGCCATGAGCTCAGTGCTCGACACTTCCGGTGAAGTCATTGAAAAAATGGCGTTTATGGTTCGTCAGGAATACGACGCGCTGGGTGATAATTCATCCGGTCAGCACATCCTTGACCTGTTGGCATAATCGTCAAAAAAGTTTAATAAAAAGACGCCTGACTGCGAAGTCAGACGTCTTTTTCTATAGAGAAATTCAGTCCAGCGTGTCGAAGAACTGCTTGACCGGATATATTTCTTTAACGCATTCCACATCACACCCGGTCATATACAGACCGTTGTCAACATCACCGCTCCAGGTTGACAGCAATGCTTTAGCGATACAAAACGGCACCTTGGCGGGATTACATGTCCTCAGGCAGCGGTATGGACACTTAAATTCTTCTCTGCTGCCCGCGAGCACCCGCTGTACCAGCGGCGTATTGAGCACCCGCACCGGCAAACCGACCGGACTTTTTATAATGACCACGTCATCATTGGTGGCGTTCACAAACACCTCCTTGCTCTTACGGTCAATGCCCGATTCCTCGGCGGTGATAAAGTATGTACCGATCTGGACGCCGTCATAACCAAGTTTGAACATTTCTTCAATGTGTTCACGTGAGGATATTTCTCCGGCGGCGATGACAGGACAATCCACATTGTATTTTCCCATAACCTCGCGGCATTCTTTCAGTAGTACTTCCAGTGAACAGCTATCCGGATCATCCAGTTGCTCCATGGCGAAACCGAGATGCCCGCCGCAGTTTGGACCCTCAACAATTATGGCGTCAGGTTTGCGATTATACTTCCTGAGCCAGCAACGCAGGATTACTTCCAGCGCGCGTCCGCCGGAAACCACCGGGATAAGCGCGATGTCCGCATCGCCCACATATTCCGGGAGCGGCAGGGGTAGTCCTGCGCCGGAAATGATGAAATCCACCTTTTCTTTGACGCAGACTTCCACGAATTCTTTGTAAGTGGACAGCGCCACCATGATATTCACGCCCAGAGGCTGTTTATTTTCGCATAGTTGCTTTGCTTCGCGTATTTCGCGTGCCAGATAATCGCAGACTTCCCCGACATATTTGCTCATCGAAGTTTCAATCCTGCCGAATCCCACACTGGCAATAGTTCCGTACCCACCACAATTCACGACCTCCGCCGCTAGCGTGGCATTACCGACACGTACACCCATGCCTGCTTGAATTACAGGGTATTTCGCTTCAAGATTTCTGATTTTCAATGGTTTAAACTTCATTTCATCTTCTACATTTTATATTTATACAGTTGTTTGAGACTGCTTAAGTTACAATGGGATACCCATTTCTGCAAGCTTCCCAATTATAAAAAGATAAAATATTACTCATGTCACGCCGCGACGGCATTGCCGATTGAGTTTAATACTCTGAATTCCGCACTTCTGCAACGGAAAATCTTTTCATTCAATAAAATATGGCCGAGGCTCTTATAACTATAGCGTAGAAGAACCTCAACCAAATACCCTGATTCGCAGGAACGGTGCAGGTTACGCCGGGGTAACAATGCGCAAACGGGTCGATACTTTCATCTCTTTGGTTTTTTCCTGATAATCAAGCATGTGGGGTGCCTTGAGGTGAGCATAAAGATGTTCCAGACTTTCCCAGGCTTCGACTACGGTGATGAGGTTTTCGTTGACGGTTTCCTGCGGAGGTAGTCCTGAATCGACGTCCAGGCAGGGAACATAGGATATACAACCGTCTTCCAGACGTACGGCGGAGACGTTTGCCTGAAAAATCTCGAGAAATTCATCGCGACAGCCGGGTTTGACTTCAATAAACGCTAAAACATTGATCATAAGAGTATACCTTTTTTATTATTTTATTAATTTAGAAACGGTTTTGAAATCCGGGTGTCCGGCGCCGCCCAGGCAGCTGAACAGCAGCATTTCCGTGCTCATAACCCAGACGCCTCTGGCGCGCATCAGTTCCAACGCGGTGGCGCGGTCGTGTTCACTACGTGAGGCGACGGCGTCGTTAAGCACCACCACCGCATAGCCTTCATCAAGCAGATCAATAGCCGTCTGAAACACGCAGACATGGCTTTCTATTCCCATAAGGACAACGGTTTTTTTAGGGCTTTGTCTGAGAGTTTTTCTGAATTCAGGTTCACCCCAGCAGGAAAAGGAGGTCTTTTCAATCACCGGCCATTGAGCTTGACAACGCTCTTTGAGATTGGGTACGGTATTGCCCAATCCACGCGGATATTGTTCTGTAACGATCACATCCATATTCATGGCGGCAGCGGCTTCCAGCATCATTTCTATCCGGGGCATAAACGGCTCCAGTGCTGGCACCGCTCTGAGCAGTTTTTCCTGTATGTCTATCAGCACCAACGTGGTGCTTGTAGCGGAAAAGTTCATGATCATATCTCCAAAAGATTATAAGTCAGATGAAAATATAATCGTATAAACCGTGAATTCAACCCGGGGAGTCAAATTGCCAGGCAGATGATATGACCTGATATTATTGTCCGATGACGACTTTTACGGGATCGCCGGGCATGAACAAATAGCGCGAATTATAGATGCATACTTTATCGTCATCTTTCAGGTTTTCGGGAAATGGCGGCGTCAGAATAGTGCTGAACGCCTTGAGGCCGCCGGAATCCCTAAGTACACGCAGGAGCGAGTGCGGTTCGACGCCCAGCAACCGGTCATCCGGGACTATGCGTACTTTCTTCACGGCGAAAACCATATCCTGAACCTTGTCCGGGCGGGCATCAAGCTGATCTTTCGCCGCCCAAAGGTAATATCCGGCTTCATCTTTCAAAATGCTTTCCTGAGGTACGGCGGCGACGGATTTATGCATATTACCGTCGAAGGGAATCATAAAGACCGGAGAAGTGCGGCATACCGGCAAATTTTTACCGCCTTCCGATGACGGCAATTGATAATTGTTGACTCTGAACATAATGCCGTCGGGAAGCAGATAACTCATACCGTGGAATATACCCAGTGCCTGATCTGAGCCGCATGGATACACTTTTACCATAGTCGCCGGAGTGATCTTCAGCGCGCTTTCCCTGTCCATTTTCACCTTTATGCCCATGGGGAAAAGTTGAGATATTTTAACGATATCAAGCTCTCCGGCACAAAGTCCGGAAGGAAAATAAACATTATCGACGATGGCGTCAAAAGGGGCTTCAAACGTACACGCGTCCAGCATGACCTGAGCAAGTTTCACATCCGCCTCGGCTGCTTTTTTATGTCCGATAGCGGAAAGATAATCAGCCAGACTTTGCTGATATATCTGCATACTGGTGGCGTCAGTCTTGATCAATCCACTGAAACGATCATAATTATCTTTGGCATTTTTTAAATTAGCTTCGGCGCTTTCCAATTCGGCAAGCTTACCGTCAACCACGCTTTTACGGTAATCCGTTTTCATTTTTACCAGCAGAGTGCCTGGGCGGATGACTTTTCCGGTAGCGTCATATTCCGGTCCGCGCAGGATGCTTCCGGGTCTGGCGACATAGGTGATAATTCCGCGAAACGCGTCGTTATAGCCGAACCTGATAGTAGTCGATATTACCGGGGTGGCGACGCCATCGTATATTTTTTCAGTAGTAACCTCTTTTGTAAATCCAGTCTGTGCGTTGATTAGGAGAGAGATGAGAAGAACATAATTCCACTTCATGGCATTGCCCCTTTTATCTAATTTTTTAACATAAAAGACATTTGGAGAAAGACCGGGGCTCCCGGATCAATACTTCCTATGGGTTTGCATCATCCACAATATTATTTTAAAGCGTGATACGCTTAAAATCAAGTGTTTTCTTTGCTAAGTACACACTTATATTTACGCAAGACAGCCATGGCGGAAAACATAATTTGTAAACTTCTCGTTTGTTTGATAAAAATCACCGCAGACGCTTGACATTGATACAATCATGCCATATAATAGATACAGTTGAATACTGTTAAATACTGATTTGGAGAACAAGCGTGCGGACAAAACCAAAATATATGCTTTGTCGCGATGAGATAATCGCGTTTATCATGAAGCACGACCTTAAGGTCGGCGACGTGATTCCCTCTATTAATCAGTTGATAGACATGCTTGGAGCGGCACGTACCAATGTGCAAAACGCCCTTAAACAGCTTTATACCGAGGGCATACTCGACAAACGTCCCGGCAGCGGGTGCTATCTGAAAGAACTTCCCGTTACCGCACCCGCCGCACCGCCTGCTTTATTGCCGTCAATGACTGATTATCTGTCCGGTCCAATGGCCTTGCATAGTACCGGCTGCTTGCGTCTGGGAGTGCTTCAGGAAATGCGCAACTTTCCGGAAATGTGGCAGGCTCTGACCCGCGAATTCCACCGCGAAAGCGGAATAAAAGTGGAAATAATGCCTTTTGACAGCATGGATGAATTGCAGAATTCAATGCCGGACGTTTTTCAGATTCCCAACTATATGATTGCCGATATGGTGGATAAGGAACTGTTGATCAGCAATTATGAAGTGGGAGTGAGCTTAAACACCACCGAATTCATCCCTGGTGCTAAAGCCTTGATCCACTGGCAAGGCAAAGACTGGGGAGTTCCGATGGTCTGCGGTTGCGGATGCATGTTTTATAACCGCGAACTTGTGGACATGCCTGTTATACTCGCGGATAAACCCGGGCTGATTAACACGCTCAGGTATTTTCAAGCTCATAAAGCGCCGGAACCCGCGGCGGCATGGACGCTTAGCTGCTATTTGCTCTGTGATTTTCTCAAGCTTGCGGGTGTGTCCGCTCATCAAACCAGTACGGAGATGCTCAAGGCTTTCCAACGCCCCGAATGCATAGAACTTATTGCCCAAATCGAAGAGTTTATGCGCAATGAAAATATTTTTTACGGTTCCGTGACCCAAACGTTTTCTTCATCAGTGCGCAACTTTAAAAACAGACAGATCGCGTCCATTCTAGGCAATACTTCGATTATGCTTCAGACTTTTGCCGATGCTGATTTTGCGGTGGAAATAGTTTCTCCACCCGGCTCCGATAAAGGCGAGGGCGAACTGGTTTCATTTGTCAATGTAGTGTCGGCTAAGACCCTCAAGCGGGAGGAATGCGCCATTTTTCAGAATTTCCTGGCGCGGGAGGATACCCAGCGCGGGTTCGCGATTCAAGGTCGCCCCGTCGCTCACAATCGCGCTCTTGATCACCTGGCGCTGCCTTTTGCCGGTGAGGCTTCATGCCGAAGTTTGGCGCAAACTCTCCGCCGCGCCACTCCGACTATGATCGACCACCGGGAACATACGACATACGCCATTCCCAAACTGCTGGAGGAAAGTAATCGCTGGCAGCGCGGACAAATTACGTTACCGCAATTTATAGATATAATAAACAATTTTTTAACCTAAAGAGGGAAACATCATGAAACAACGTTTTTTTACACTCATCGAACTCCTCGTCGTGATAGCTATCATCGCCATTCTGGCGGCAATGCTGCTGCCCGCACTCAATGAAGCACGAAGCACCGCAAAACGCATAAGCTGTGTAAATCAGCTCAAACAAATCGGCTCCGGTCTGACCATGTACGGCAATGATTTTGATTCATACATCCCGGGCTGGCGCATGAGCAGCGCGACAGGACTTACCGGCGACAGTCTGCGCTGGGTGGTACTGTTGACTCCTTATGCCGGTTCGCCGTTGATGTGGATGTGCCCTGGAGCGTCGAAAGAGAACAGCGAATCCGGCTCAATTGCCCGTATCGTCAGCTATAGTAAACAGAATCGCTTCGATAATGTATTCACTGGCGATCTCAGGAAAATACAGACCATCGGTATAAACGCGGTAACTTTTGCCACAACTCCACGTCCTGCGAATACTGCATTTGAAGAAACAAACCACAAAAGCGGAAATATTAAAAATCCTTCAACATTGTGGTATGCTGCCGACGCCACAGGGCAGGGCAGTCAGTATGCCCCCAACAACCCAAATGGGCAAACTCCAATACTAGGGTACCAAATATATCCTAGTGGTGGCTCCAGCGTGTATCCGCATCATAAAAGCAATATCAATTTCCTGTTTGTTGATGGTCATGCGGAATCACTGCTCCGGCGGGATGTAACTGATCGTATTAACAACAGACTTACCAGCGCCGCCCGTTTCTGGGTCGCATATTAAAGCAATAATAAAACATATAAGGAAGATAATGAGAAAACACTTTAAAAAATTCATGCTCGCGGCGGCAGCGTTGCTCGCCATCAACACTCACGCCATTCCTTTGAACGTCAAAGACTTTGGCGCGGCCGGCGACGGCAGAACTGATGATACCTTTGCTTTTCAAAAAGCCTTGGCGCAAGCAGTAACCTCAACTAAGGGCGGTTCGCTCTATGTCCCGGCAGGAAAATATCTTATCTCACAGACGCTTAAGATCGAAAAGACCAGAGGATTGAAGATATTTGGCGATGGATTTGCAGGGTTGCAAGCTCCGGGCAGACCTTTCCCGGATGATCGCAACAGTTCATCAAATCTTATCTGGAACGGTCCCGGCGGCGGCACCCTTATGGAAGTACACGGTTCCGGCGGTTTTTCCATACAGGATATTGTGCTTTCCGGCAGCAATAAACCCGACAAAGATGACAACTGCGCCGGAATACTTATCCATATGCGCCACGTACCCGGTTTCGGACAGATGATCAACACCATTTCCAATGTAAGTTTCTTCTTCGCCGATATCGCCATCAAAATGGCTGACGACGCCAAAGAGCATACTTGTTCTGACATGCACCTGAGCAATATCATGTTTCGGGGGCTCAATACAGGATTTCAGGTTGTCAACGATCAAGGCGTAGATTTTACTTTCACCTTTATTTTCGCCAACGACGTTAAGACGGTTTTTGATTTTCAACGTGGCGGTAACCTCCTGGTTAATACCGCGCAAATGACCAATTGCGATTTATTCTTGAATATTTCCGGCGGTGGCAGAAACGCAGGTGTTTATATGCTTAACAACGTCCGCCAGGAAGCTACCGATGGTGGCGGGGCTAAAAAACGCGATGCGCTTCTTCGATCATATCCCGTTCATCGTCAAGCCATTGTCCGATTCACCAATTTTAATGACGTACAGTGGAACTGGCGTAACAACCATACACCGCAACGCAATAAACCGCTTTGCGATATTGGTCCCGGCTCTACCGTTATTTTTGAAAGCTCCATTTTTAACTCCCCGCTCGCGTCTCTTACCGGAAGTAATGAAGCTTTTGCCCGGTTGATTGTCCGCAACTCATGTTTCAGCTTTGCCATGCCGGAAGAATCTGTTTCCGCCAATGATTACGCGGAGTTTAAATTTACCGATAATTTCAGCGATAAGATGCAGTTGCTGCCAGATTATATGAAATGGTTCCCCCGCAATAACTGATAATTGCTTTTAAAACAATAATCAATAAAACCAAGGTAGATTATGACGACACAATTTAAAAGAATCATGCTCGCGGCGGCGACGGCATTATTCACCGTCAACGCTCACGCTATTCCCATGAACGTTAAAGACTTCGGTGCTACAGGCAACGGCAAAACCGATGACGCTCCAGCCATCAGAAAAGCCATAGACGCGGCTTTTGCCCCGGAAAGTATTGACCGAAGCATCTTTTTCCCACCGGGCACTTATCGCATCGCATCCACTATTCACCTTACCCCCCAACATAGCGGCCTGACCATCGACGGCGCCAGAAGCAAGACCGGACGCTCATGGGTGCCACGTACCACTACATTGATATGGGATGGCGATAAAGACGGATCAATGTTCGATGTACGCGCCACCAAGGCTCTGCGGGTGGATAATATAGTCATTGATGGCAACAATAAAGCCGGAGCTCTGTTCAGGCTCAACTCCATTGACCGTCATAACAAAGATAATTCATGGACTAAGAAATATGGCGAACAAGCCACTACCGGACATAATTTTAACAAGATCACCCTGATGCGGGCTCATACCGGGATACTTATCAATGACGACGCCTATATCTGCGGCGATTGCACCAGTTTTGTCGACGTTGTTTTCAGCAGGCTTGAATATGGTATAGACGCCCGCAGTGAACAAAACCTGTGCTTCCTCATCATGCGTCCCGACGTCGGTTATGTCAAGACCGCGTTCCGCTTCAACGGCGGCGGCTTTGTCGAAGCCATAAACGTTAACGCTCACCATGTTGATACCGTTTTTGACATCTCCAAGTGTGGCATTAATTCTGGCGTGTACACCATCAACGGTGTACGCCCTGAACAAGGCGCGCGCACCAAAGGCAAGCGTCCCGTAACCATCAAAGCATCCGGCGAGGTCAATATCACCGTTACCGCAATGCAAACCACCGCCAACGCCATTTTCGGCAAAGACGGTGACCGCGAAACTCCCGCGTTTATTCTGGATTCCAGCGCGAATGTGCTTGTCCTTGGTTCGCATATCACTGGCGCAGTGGCGCACGTCAATGGCAGCAAAAACGATGTGCCCGCATTTATTACTTTTCAAAACTGCCGCTTCCGCTGCTTTTCCAATCCTTTGGAAAGCATAAAAACCAGCGGTAATGCCGGATTCAGGCTGCGCGACTGTCAGATAACCCGCGACGGACTCGATGAAAACTATAAATACAAAATCACCGGCAGGGAATTTATCGGCGATTACTATCACGCTCCCTAGCAATGCAGTTTCGGCTTCGCCGACCAGCGTCCCGCCGCTGGACCGCGTCCGGCGAGGCGCCGTTGCCAAGTAATGTTAAGGATTTTTCCAGTCGGCAAGCCGACTGATAAAATTCTTAACATGGTTGCCGCAAATATTGCTACGCAATATTGGAAGAGAGTATAAAAAAATTATAATAACAGGAGATTTTTAATAAGATGAAAACTTTATTTTTAAGTGTGTTCGCCCTCGTTCTAATGACCCCGTTGTTTTGTAACGCCCTGAAACTGACGGAAATCAAAGATTGGCAACTTCAGCATGGTCAAGCCGAAAACGCGGTATTTTCCGACGACGGCAAAAGCGTAAAACTCAACCCGCCGGAAACCCGGTTCATGGCTTTAATAGCTCCCGGACTCAAAGTCGGAGAAGGCATAAGTCTTGACGCGGAATATGTTCTGGAATGTGAAACCACGGTGCCAGAACAGCTTGGCGGATATTTTTCCATCTCAGCCGACTGCATGGGCGCTAATGGCAAACGTGTCAAGCAGATTGTATTTTTTGCAGCGGGTCCCAAAAGCAAACCCTTTGACTGGAGACGCATTCGCATACCTTTTGGGAAAGGAACCAGCAGAGAAATTCCCGATGGTACGGTAGAGGTTTTCTTTAAATTTGCGTTCAGTTCTCCCAAGCCTGTAAAACTGGGTGTAGCTGAAATCAAAAACTTCAGCATAACGGAGCTCAAAGCTTTTGCCAAAACTGTTGACGCCGCCTGGCCTAAAGAAATACTCATAACCGCCGGAGATCTCCAAACCAGACTGGAAAAACGTTCGTTCTGGACTATATATCGAATTGACTGGAAAGGTAAACGTCTGGGCGTGGATAACTTCGGCTCGCATTACGGCAGTGTCGCCAACTTTCCCAACACCGGTTTTATCGGTTCCGGGCATACGGAGAATGAAAATGAAAAAATTCTTTCCATTGAATTAAGCATCGATGGCAAGGTGGTGAAAGGTGTTCCCGCAGGCAAATATTCATGCCGCGAAGCCGTACTCGTAAAAACCAGCGCGCTACGCGACCTGAGAATACATACCGAAACTCATATTTTCAGCGACAGGATAGAAGAAAAAGTCAGCTTGAAAGCCGAAAAGGACACTCCGCTTAATCTGATATATCACTTTATGTGTCCCATGACCACCGACATGGCTCAATGGTATGGAATAAAAAGCGATGGAAAAAGCATCAGCGGTAATTTCACCGGTTCCGGCGGATTTATAGCCAACACGCCGATGAAATGGCTTGCTTTTCATGCCCCTTCCATGAACGCCAATGTGTTGATTGCCATAACCAAAACCCCG
>JAFGXT010000206.1 GCA_016936495.1 Victivallales bacterium | reverse complement strand
TGGATATAGCATCATCAAAATCTTTCGCATCCTGCGGGTCTATAGTAAGGGTAAATACGCTGGTCAAATCAGTACGTTTTATCGGCGCACACTCCAGACGGGCGGCGGCTTCATTTTGTTCATCGGTGTAAGGATCGGGCAGATCGTATTCCGCCATTACCGCGTCCATATCGGATTTAATAGAACCTACCTCACCGATACGCTTAGTGACAATGCCACGTTTATAGCCATCATTTTCAGTCTGAAGAAGTTTGACCTCTATCCAATCTCCGCGCTTTGCGCCGCAAAGGCTGCCGCTGACTTGTATTTCTTCGGATATGCGTTTATTCAGCGGACGTATCTTATGCCCGGAAATAAGTTCTCCGACAATGGTCTCGCGCTTACGTTCAAGCACTTCGACGATTTTTCCGGCAGGTCCCCTGCCCTCATCAATACCACCCTCGCGCTTCGGCAATAAAGCAACTTTCACCTTATCACCATCCATCCCGTTAAGAGTAAATTTCACAGGAATGAAAATATCCTCATTCTGACCTTCGACGCTGACGAATCCGAACCCGCCCGGCGTCATAGCCAGCTTACCGGTAACCAGTGGCAGGCGTTCAGATTTGGCATCGGACAAAGCGGCACGGGAATGCCCTTTAGTCTTTCTTCTACCGGAATGAGCCACCTTGCCAATGATTTCTTTCAGAATCTTGCGCTGCTTCGGAGCTTTATGTTTTTTTCCCATATGCTTTGCCATTTGTTTAATGAGGTTGTATCTTATATGCTTAACGGTTAAAATAAGCTTGTTATTAGAAAGCTACAAGTTTTTTTTGCATTTTTGTATGCGAATTAACAATCAACTTACAGAGAATAGAAATTATGAACAAGGGTAAAAAGTTTACAGTCAGCAGTTTCCGCAAGAAAAAGCAGAACCGGGAGAAGATCGTCATGCTCACCGCCTATGACGCCGCAATCGGAGCTCTCGCGGAAAAGTGCGGCGTGGACGCACTGCTGGTGGGCGACTCCCTGGGCAACACCATACTCGGTTACAGTAACACTATCCCGGTAACAATGGATCAAATGCTGCATCATGCCGCCGCTGTCCGCCGCGGCGCGCCGGATGCGTTCATTATCGGAGACATGCCCTTCATGAGCTACCGGGCAAACCCAGATGACGCGTTAATGAACGCCGCGCGTTTTCTGCGCGAAGCCGGAGCAGACGCAGTCAAACTTGAAGGCGGCGAAGACATTGCCCACTTGGTATCGCGTATGGTACTGGCAGGCATTCCGGTAATGGGTCATATCGGGCTCATGCCGCAACAGGTACTGACTTCCGGCGGCTACAAGATAGCAGGCAGAACCGACGACGATGCCGAAAGACTTATTCGTGAAGCACGAGCGTTGGAAGCAGCAGGAGTTTTCGCGATAGTCCTGGAAGGTATTCCGGCGGCGGTCAGTAAAAAGATAACAGAAAACACCGGTGTCGCCACCATCGGCATAGGCGGTGGCATCCATTGTGACGGTCAAGTACAGGTGGTAAACGATATTCTGGGACTGTTCACATCCTTTGTTCCCAAACACGCCAAACAGTATGCCAACCTCAACGCGGAAATAGAAAAGGCTTTTACCGGATACGTCAGTGAAGTCAGAAGCGAGACATTTCCAACCGAAGAAAATTCATTTTAACTTAAAGGACAAGCAATATGCGGGTATTATCAGAACAAGTCAGCGGTTACATCCAAAATTCCTCCTTCATACGCAAGATGTTTGAAAACGGCATCAGGCTCAAAGCCGAATTCGGAGCCGACAAGGTATTCGATTTCAGCCTGGGCAACCCTGACCTGCCTCCGCCTGAAGGTGTGGGACGCGCGTTACGCAAAGTCGCCGACAACATATCAGAGCCATTCATCACCGGATATATGCCCAACGCCGGTTTTCCTGAACTGCGCACCAAAGTGGCGGCATCCGTCAGCAAAGAACAAAACACCGAAATAAAAGCCTCCAATCTGGTTCTTACTTGCGGAGCCGCGGGTGGCATCAACGCTTTTTTCCGTGCGGTGCTTGAACAGGGCGATGAAGTAATATGCCCCGCGCCGTATTTTGTTGAATACGGTTTCTATGTCGCCAATTATGGAGGCAGACTCGTGCCGGTAAAAGCAAAACCATTTACTTTTGAGCTGGATATAGAAGCCATGGAAGCGGCTCTGACTGACAATACCCGCGCCATATTGATAAACTCCCCCAACAATCCCACCGGAGTGATATATTCAAGAAATCAGCTTGAACAACTGGCGGAAGTAATGCGCAGGCATTCAAAAAAAACCGGCAAACTTATCTATCTGATATCCGACGAGCCTTATCGTTTTCTGAACTATGACAATGTGGAAATACCATCCGTATTCGATGTTTATGAAAACAGCGCGGTGATATGTTCCTATTCAAAAAGCTTATCGCTGGCAGGCGCAAGAATCGGATATGTGGTGGTAAATCCGGCAATGGACGGCGCTGACGAACTTATCAGCGGGATCACCCTGACCAATCGTATTTTAGGATTTGTCAACGCTCCGGTCATCGCACAGCATATTCTTAGTGAAGTGCTCGGCTCCGAAGTGGATATGAACATCTACAAGGAACGTCGTCAGGCGATGGCGGAAGTTCTTGACTACGCGGGCATTGAGTACACCATGCCCGGCGGCGCGTTCTATTTCTTCCCGAAATCGCCGCTGGATAACGACAAGTTATTCTGCGACAAACTTATGCAAAACAAAGTCTTAGCGGTTCCCGGCAGCGGATTTGGTTATTCCGGCTACTTCCGCCTGACCTTCTGCGTCTCCAAAGACGTCATAACACGCTCGGCAGAAGCCTTCAAGCAAACCGTCGACGCACTGTAAATTACAAAATAACAAAACGCAAGGTTAGAACAGACGTTTCAACCTTGCGTTTTAGCTAACGGACAGTAAATTATTCCGCGGTATTGTCCTTCATGTCTTTGAATCCGCAAATATTACAGTGATGACAATCCAGACCTTTAGGCGGGACATATATCTCACCGCGTTTGATGGCTTTCATCATGTTCATTTTATTCATTGCCGCCATGAAACAACCCAGCACGATAAACGCTCCGGCGGCGGAAGTCGCCAGCAAGCAGTCATGTTTCCAGGCTGTGATGATTTTGATTTCAAAAAAAGAACCGCTGGCAAGAAACTCGCGGCATCCGCCCAGCGCCACCAGCGCAAAAGTGAATCCCAGTCCCATTCCCAAAGCATCAAAAACAGATTTGATCACATTGTTTTTGGACGCAAAAGCTTCAGCGCGCCCCAGCACAATGCAGTTCACCACGATCAAAGGAATGAATATCCCCAGCGCGTTATACAAAGGCAAAGGCGCGTATGCCTGCATAAGCATATCCACCATCGTAACAAAAGACGCGATCACCACAATATATACCGGGATACGGATCTTTTTAGGCACAATCGCTCTGAGCATGGAAATAACAATATTACTACCCAACAGCACAAACAAGGTGGCGACACCCATGCCCAAACCGTTTTTGGCATTGGATGTAACCGCCAAAGTCGGGCACATTCCCAAAGTAAGAACCAGAACCGGATTCTCTTTCCATATACCTTTTACAAATTCTTTCCAGTTGCTCATTTTGCATTCTCCGCTTTATTCTTGCTCAAGGCGGCAACGATTTGTGATTTATTCTGCATATATGTTTTGGCGACGCGGTATACGGCATCGGTTACCGCGCGGCTGGTAATGGTCGCGCCGGTCATAAATTCGGCTTTACCGCCATCCTTTTCAACTTTCCAGGGCTGCGGCCATGAATCTTTAGGACTCGCCGAATGTCCAGCAAAAGCATCCAGAATACGATTTGGCGGAAGCTTGGGAGCGTTGTCTTTTTTTGAACTGAAAAGCTCAAATATGGTTACTTCCTGTTTGCGCTCGCATACGACCGTGCCCAGTCCGGGGGTCTCATTCTGTTTGGTAACCAGAACAGTACGCACCTTGCCATCGAGATCCAGCCCTACCATCACCTGAATCTCTCCTGAATAACCTTTAAGCGAAATCGTCTGTCCGGCAACTCCGGTGAGTTTACCATTCTCAGTAGCGCCAAAGAACTTCACATTAATGTTTGGAGCATCAAAAGCCTTTACTTCCAGCGTATTATCGCCAGGAGTATTATCAAAACGCGGCAGTACGCTTTCGAGCGCACCGGTGATTATTTTCTGCTGATTCTTTTTAATCGGCTCTCTGGTAACATCGGCCATCTTTGCGAGCAGAATGGCGGCGGCGCCACCGATAATCCCCAGAAACAGCCCCAAAATGATAGGATTACTGGTATTCTTCAGCATGTTGCCTCTCCTTTCTCTACAGCTTTATAGCCAAACGGCAGACGATATGAAAAGCGGTCGATCAACGGTACCAGCGCATTCATT
>JAFGXT010000205.1 GCA_016936495.1 Victivallales bacterium | reverse complement strand
TCCGGCTTACCGATAAAAAAAGCGGACTCATACTCGTTACCGGTCCCACCGGACACGGAAAAAGCACCACCCTCGCCGCCATGATCGACCGTATCAACACTCAGCGCGGATGCCATATCATCACCGTCGAAGACCCCATTGAATATGTACATGCCAACAAACAGGCTATCGTCGAACAACGCGAAGTCCATGCCGACACCCTCAGTTTCGGCAATGCCCTGAAATTCGTCCTCAGACAAGACCCCGACGTAATTCTCATTGGTGAGATGCGCGATACTGAAACCATCGCCGCCGCCCTCACCGCGGCGGAAACCGGACACCTTGTCTTTGCCACTTTGCACACCAACAACGCGCCCGACAGCGTCAACCGCATCATTGATTCATTTCCCTCGTATCAGCAAAATCAGATACGCTTACAGTTTTCCAGTTGTTTTCTGGCGATACTCTCACAGCGTCTGATTCCGAAAAAGGACGGCTCCGGCAGAACCGCGGCGTTTGAAGTGCTTATCGGCACACCCGCCACCCGTTCGCTCATCCGCGACGGCAAGACCCAGCAGATCCAGTCAATCATGGAAACCAGCTTCAAAGATGGCATGATAACCATGGACAAAGCTCTCGAAGAGCTCTACTCCAAGAACCTCATCACCCGCGAACAGGTCAACAACCTCTCGCAAATAAACTCCAAAAGCCAGTCCTACTAAACAATAAAAAACGGGAAGCCCTATGACTTCCCGGAATACAATTTAAATGACCGGTGACAGTCAATTAAACTCAAATACTACCCACGAAACTTCCCCAGTATCCTTAATTTTCAATTCGTCCCGCTAAAGCGTTGATGTCCGTTATCAATATAGGATAATCTTTTATCGGCATACCGCGTAATTGTGAAACATACTCTCCTGTTGTTTCAAAATTTTCAATTTTATATATAGATCCATCAAGCATATCTACTGCAACCGGGTTGGAAATTCCGGTATTATGTTCAGCAGGAAATAACGAAATGTCCATATTAGACAGCCCAGGCCAGTCCAGTTGTATGTCTTCTGGTAAATAATAAAAATACATGGGTCTGTTATTACGTATAAATGAATGGGTCATGAAAGAAACATTGAACAGTCTTGACAGGCGTTCCGACTTCGGCATATCCACATCAGAACTTATATTGATATAACTTGGCAGTCGCTTGGTATCACAATCAAAAACAGTAGCAATATGCGCCAAGGCATAATACGATTTCTTGGGAGTATAGTTGTTGCCGTTGAGGATACCGTACCGAGCTGGTAATTTTATTTCATCAAACCCTTTCTGATAAGGTTTTTCCATGTCTGCCACTTGGAAAAAACAGCTCAGCTCAAGACCAGCGCCAAAATCGGAGAGAAAACGTCTGAGCAACCATTTGGCCTGATTGGTTTCACTTTCAAGGAAATAAGTATTCATCCAGTGATTTTCTGGAAACCACGAGGCATATCCCGATTCACCTTGATAGATTTTTACATGTGAACCTCCGTTTTCGTCCAGCATGCGCCGTAATGTTTCTAGTTCGTTATAAACATTTTTTGATTCCGGCTGAATTCTGTAAATATGTACAGAAAATATATCAATTGTATCCGCTATTCCACTTTTAATAAAAGCGGGAGTGTATGATGGACTGAAAACACAGTTTTGGCAAGCGCCAATTTTAGCTCCCGGCACATAGTTCCTGATAATCGGAGCCGTAATTCGGATTAATTTAGCATAATCCATAGGAGACGGCTCCATCGGCTGCCAAAATGATTTAACATTCGGTTCGTTCCAAATTTCCCAAAAATTCACTCGATCAGAAAAATGTTCGGCAAGAGCTGCAACATATTTTTCCCATGCCTGAAGCGCTTCATCGCCATAGTATAAGGGAACATGGCCTACCGCAGCATCTCCGTATGCGTCCGGCATATAAAGTTTATTTCCATATCCCAAGTTAAACCACGGTTGAATGCCCCGCTTGAGGAGATTATCCACTACTGTATCAAGCCATCTAAAGTCATAAACATTTTTTTCTTTTTCGCAACGGCACCATCCGGTTTGACACCTAGCCCACTTCACCCCGATAGCAGCCAGTTTATCATAACACTTTTCAGGGTCAAAAAGAAAACGATCAAGACATTCAAAACCGATACTTACTCCAGAGTTTTTTATACTGTCCGAAGTCACATGCTTTAACTGTCCGATTTTTTTAAAATTATTACTTTTGTGCGTTTGCCAATCATGATTGAATTCCTGACCAGTCATTTTTATTTTCCCTTTAATCATATTAATTATTGCTAAAAAGAGCCAATTTCAAAAGTTTTGGCTTTTTGTGTTAAATCCTTACAAAGATCTACGCTCCAATCGTTTCTCTGTATGGGAATACAAGCCGGATTTTGACTAACTGCAAAGCTATTGATGGACAATCCGAGAAATACCATAAAAAAACTGATGATTTAATTTTACATTTTTTATTTCCTGATTTCTACGTTAATTGAATATTTCTGACAGTTTAGCATTAACTCGCTCGCGCATGGAAAGAATCCATTTGCTGTCTAATGGATAATGTCGTATATTAATACGATACTGCAGCCCTTCATGGATTAGAGCTTCTACGTTGCTACGCCCAATGTGTGATTCCAGTAATTCCAACGCACGCAAATCTTGCAGCCCTTCGTGAAAGACTTCGTAATGGATAGAATCAATGGGGCCGTTCTCGCCAGGATATACCATAAATGAACCACCGCCACAGAAGGATCGACCCGCACAGGTGTCTTTAAAAGGATCGAGATAACCGAGGGAAAATTGTTTATACCAAAAATTATAGCCCCAATTGAGAAAAGCATCAAGATTATATAAATATAATATGGTTCCAAATATTCGATTACGTGATGATGGCATGCCAAATTGACGATTAGGTACTTCTTTCCATCCGCCACAATAATACACCCACCGTTGAGAAATATTTTCCTGCATGAAAAGGTCGACTTTTTCCGTATTTGGCACTGGAGTTTCAACTAGTCCAAGATGATAGAATTCTAAGTCTGACAGTGCATCTATAATAGGAAAGTCCTCCACTAAAGGACGTAATAATGTTACGGCGCGGGCATAGGAATTCAAGTGTTTTGGGTTGGGTTCATCAGAAACATGAAAGTAACAATATCCTTGAAGCTTGAGTTTTCTCAATTCTTCCAACAATTGCGGCATGAGTTGTTCAAGAAAATCGCGATATGCAGGAGCATCTGCCGACACATGCCAGTCGAACCAACGTTGAGTGACTCCATTTTCTTTAACCATAATTTTGGGTGTGGATTTTGCTCCCCACTGAGTAAATGCATGGGACATCTCAAAATACTTAATTCCACACTTTTGTGCCATTGCAACCCAGCGATGCAGGCGACTGAAATCAAAGTGATAAATGCCATCTTTATATTCGATATCCAGCAATTGTACAGTTGGTCGCTCATGTCCTTCTGCTGTATCAAGAGGAACTGTCCACAAGGGAGTCAGCAACATATTAATTCCATGTTCTACCATGTTTTTCAAATACGACTCAATTAATGTCCAGTGCCGCTCGCTCCAACATTCCTGGTGATAATGAGTCATAACGCAATCCGTATGGAACCACTCGGTATGAATCAGGGTTTGTTCTGGCAACGAGAAAGGCAGGATTTCAACATTGAGCGTTTGCACATCATTAAATGGTTCATAACAGTATTGCATGTCATGTTGTGAAAAACTGATACGCACAGGATATTCACCTGCGGGTATATTTTCAGGAATACGAATCGATATCCACAATGAATGCCAATTGCGTCGCGACAATTTAAAAATTTTTCCCAAAGGATACAGCGGGTCTGGATAAAGACCCGCTTCACAACTAAGGATATTGGGATCATCGGGGTGAGCGGGCATTTCACAGGGGACTAAGCCAACTTCACGGACTTGAATTAAAGATGCCAAGGGGGATTCAATGTTGAATTCCACCCATACTGACTCTTCAGCTCGACAGGCTACCTGAAAAGCAATAAGTTCGCCATGAGCTCCGGCAATACGGGTTATCTGATTCGCATCAATCCCGGAACGACAAAATATTTTTTCCAACGAACTTACAATACACGATTCAAAAGAAAACATCTCAAGCGTCTCCGTGTTTGATTTTATGGCAAAATTCCCTACTTTCATACATAATCCAGTCTCATGTCTTTATAGGTGATGTAAGAAAATGTTTTGCTTTTTTAGTTTTATTTTCTCACCAGCTTATTTGATGAGTTTATTATTGTCTGTATTCTCTTAGATGATTCGTCCATCTTAGAAGCGTAATGGTTACCAACATAGAGCATGCGCCCGGGGTTGTTGACATCCAGAGAAACCGCAAACATGCTTTTCCCCGCTGCGACAGTGCCGAGTTTTTTTCCAGAACGGAGGTCAAAAATATCGGCGGCTACCGGAGTGTTGACTTCAACTTTTACAGTTTCAGGTTTTGTGAGCATATAATCGCGAACATAGAGCAGACTTTCATCTTTGTTTACAACTGCACGGGCAGAAACATTTTTACCTTCACACGGTACTGAATAAGTGATTGTGCCGTCGAGATAGATATTCTCAAAAGGAACAATGGTTCTGAGAGCGTCGACGTAATATTTAAGGTCATAAGTGGTCATGATTTCCGTTGTCCACATTTCATATGCGCGAACTTTGGCAACAGCACATTCGAATATGTTCCAAATGAAATAATTCTCTGGGTTGAGTTCAATATTCTGAGCAATACATGGGACAGGACAGAGAGCGGCACCCATGCCGTCATAATTATTGCCGGTTATTTTGAGATAATTGTCAAATTTCGTTTTGCTGAGTTGCCTGTCCGTATAAAGCGGTGTATCAAAAATATCAATGGAACCGAGCAGATGTTCCCCAGGAGCGCGCCATTCCGATATCATCACTTTTCTCAGTGGATTGGTGGAGAAGTCATTATTTTTCAGTCCAGCTCCAAAATCCTTGCGGATATCGCTGAACCACGAGTGAAACCGTTCTTCCTTAAACTCCATCCACTGAGCAACGGCAGCCTGATTGACTTTTTTATCCCTCATGAATACTTTGGGGTCTCCAAAATCTTTTTTCCCTTTAAGTTTGACCCAATTTGAATACATTTGCATGCAATGTGGACAGAAACAACCATCATCGGCCTCAGGCCAGAATTCCATATCTAGAATCAGCCACGAACAATTATAATTTTTGACCGCAGTGGAATTAAGCAGTTCATTGATCCAGAGTTTCCACCATTTACCTCTATAAGCAGTGCATACGGTTGGACCAAACTGTCCGCGCACTTTGTTTCCGTCAATATCCAGATAAAATGCTTCAGGATCTCCGGTTTTATCACCAAGCCAGCGCCAGAGCTTCGGATTTGCGTCCTGCTGAATTGCAATCCATCCACCGTTTTTTATCCATGCCGGAACAAACTCATCATATTCAGATTTTAAAGATTTGTTACGGTTGTTGGCGTAATATTGTGTACTGAGATCCCTTCCCGAAAGGATAAAAGTATTGATTCCGTAATACGGCATCATTCTGACCGGATTATCAAGCCACATTCTGGCAAATTGTACCGACATTCCATCCCAGCGTGAAATGGTGCGTTTAAACGGGGGCATAACTCCGATTTTGACAGCTTCAAGATTTAATTCCCTTGGTATCTGTTCGCCATCTTTCCAGCGTGCAAACACATAACCCTTACCTTTTTCGCCCTCGTTCCAGGAAGTGGAAAAGAACACCATATTGCAAAAGGCGTTATTGCTGATGAAAGGCAATTCAAAAACATATTCCTGATATTTTCTGCCATTTTTTTGACTGCTTCTACCTTTAATCGGTTTGACCATCTCATACGCCGCACCCCATCCGCTATAGTCATAAGCGACCGCTTCGACTCCTTCAGGAAAATCAAAGATAATATCCACAGGCCGGATATTCCGGGCAAGACGGTTTGCTCCCCCCTTGGGGGTTTCCGGGAAATTGTTATTAATCATCATATAGGAAAAGCTTCTCATGCCTTTGTCGACAGCAAGCATCAGCTTGCCTTTGCGAACGTTTTGTTTGTCATACCAGTCCACCGCGGCATAAAGAGAATGCGCCTTGATGGCGGCGCGTTGAATAACCTCATTATTTTCAGAAACAGTAACCCAGTAAAGATTATTGTGAGTGGGAACATTGAAACTGACAATGTTTCCTGAACTTTTTGCGGACAAATCCATGTTCTTTGATTTCAAAGGAAGTACTTTGGCGTTTGTTACGGCGTCAATATTAACGCTGACGTTACGGGACTTGTTATTTGGATTACCCAATGACAATGAAAGGCTACCGTCCTGAATGCCAGAACGTTCGATAAGGACAGGTGAGTTGGCAAAAGATATTTCACCCCAATAGCGTGAATCCTGAAATATGCGCTCGGCAAGAGGACTCCAGGATTGCAGTTCTTTTTGATTGTATATACCACGAGCAAAGTTTGCTTTCCACACAATGCTTTTATCCAGTTGATCAACTCCCAATATTTTTAGCGGTATTTTCATCTCGAAACACCAGCCGTCGTCATTTACCAATGTCTTTAGTTCATACTTCGGATTCCACTCGGTATTGAATTCAACCATTCGTCCATGGGTATCTGGATTCTTGCGGTATTTTTCTATTGCGTCATATCTGGTTCCAGCGGCGTCGAACATAAAGTGGTAGTGTTGCCGGATTTCATCCTTTGCATTTTCTGGCTGGAAAAAAAGTTCAAATATATCGCTGTTCATGGTGATATTATCCCGGCGATCTTCGGGATTAACCTTGTTGCTTGACATTTTACCATTCTTCAACTGTCCGAAAAAATACAGGTTTTGTCCGTCTGTAAACGTACGGATTACGGAAGTGTTGGCGGTCATCATATTTGTTTGCGGTTCGGTGAAACTGTCAATAAGAGCCGAGCTCTTCCATTCCGGCTCATCCGGTATTCCATCAATCTTTATCGTGGATGCAGCTGAGATTGGAATTGTCGCGTGAACAAGATGTTTATCTGCCGACTCCTTGTTTTCCTCACGAAAACAAACATCGTCAATCCAAATATCGCCCTTGATCGTGCTTTGTTTCTGATTTACCGTATAGGCTCCTACCCCCACTCTCACGCTTACGGCATCCGGCGGAGCCACCAGGTTGTCAATGATGTATTTGTCCCAGTTTTTCGCGCCTGCAGAGATAAGTTTCATATCAAAACGCAGACTCTTTCCCTTGCTGTCAAGCCATGCAAAGGTAAAATTAATGTGATGAAGAAGCAGATTGTATTTTACCATGCAGGAGAACTGATAAATTTTGCCAGCACTTATCTTGACCGTCTGAAATACCATGTTTTGTGTTGAGTTTGTCCAGCGGACGGAAGCCTTGCCATCGGATTTATCCTCGGTGTCCTGTTTGAACATATCCGTGGGCAGGGGGCTTCCATGAGTCGACCAGTGTTCAGGAAGGTTGACATTTCGGTCATAGCTGCGGCCCCAGTCCTCAAAGGATGGATTTTTCAGAAGGTTATCCTGGGAAAAGACAGCCAGGGAACACATTGATAACAGGACGGAAAAAAACTTTTTCATAACACATACCTTTTATTAATTATTGTTTTATGGTAAAATAATTTCAGTCAAATTTTTGCTGGGATCAAGTCTGACGTTTCTAAGTTCAACGGTTTTGCTTCGTCCTACATGACCATCAAAATAAAGAATACTCGCCTGATGCTGATGCCGCGCCTTCATGCGCTCGGGATTTGACGTTGAACCGTTATAGCCAAAGTAACCGGTATTTAAACGAGAATCAACTAGATATATCCCGGCACTCGGATGCGTATATTTGTCTGTGAATATATCTGCTCCGTAAGCATTTATACCATAATCGGTAATAGCATGAAACTTTCCCTTGGTTCCGTCAATAATAGTTGATGGGGTCAGTGGAGTTCCCTGTTCAGCAGGACACAGGAATATCTGCCAAATTCTCCCTTGTTCTCCTCCACGCCCTCCTATCGAACTTGTATCAGCTTTTATGCCCATATGGGGGAATAACATTCCAATCCAAGATTTCATATTGTAGCCATATGTGCTTTCATCGTAACCAATAATACTGTTCAGCGGCATGCATTTGTTTTCCGACATATAGCTTGCCGCGCCAATACCGATTTGTTTGAGGTTATTGATGCAACTGATGCTTTTTGCGGTGTCTCTGGCTTTATTCAGTGCGGGGAGGAGCATGGACGCGAGAATGGCGATGATAGCTATCACAACCAGGAGTTCGATGAGTGTAAATCCTTTAACTTTGTTTGACTTAAACATTTTGTTCACCTTGTTGTTAAGTTTTTTACTGTACTTCCCGGATGAAATCCCGGTTTTACCAGAAACTCCCGGCAGGAAAGTTTCTTGCCGTCGATTAAACTTTTCAGGACTTCCAAACTGGTGTCGATCAAGCCCTGCCAGTTGTAGGTTATAGACGTAACGTCATGCTGGGGAGCGGCATAACCAAATTCCATTCCGGTAAGCGATACGTCTTCGGGAATATTTAATCCCAGCTCGGAAAGTTTACGGTAGAGACTTTCGGAATAAGACATGGTCGGGCACACAATCGCGGTGATCTCCCCGGATTTGATGTATTTATGGAAATGTTCCGCCGCTTCCGCCATTTTCGCCTCATGCGTTTCCGGGGTTACCGTTACCACCAGATTGCAATCAGGATGGACGTCCATGCCGCTAAGCATCGCCGCCATTTTGAGGTCATTGGCGTAAATAGTCTCGTTCAACAGCTCTTCGCCGTTGCCGATGGCGGAAATAGTGCCGATACGGCGGTGTCCGCGCTCTTTGAGCAGCGCGAAAAGTTGAGTAAATCCATAGCGTGAATCAATATTTACCATTGGCACGTCCGACGCCGCCCCGGAAAAAGGCACGTCCATAAGCACCATGGGGATCTTTTCCCGCAGGATGTTCACCACCTCCGGGTGTGGGGTACCGACTATCGCGCCGTCAATATGCCCGTTAAGCACCGGCGGACACTGGAAGCCTTTGAGTTTGTAATACCAGTAGGTTATAGGAAACATGCCCATTTTTTCAGCGTTCCACGCCAGCATCGACGAGCGCAAAGCTTCGAATTCATTGCCGACTGGATTATCCTGCCCCATGTGGGTGATATGAATGATAATGCCGGACTTACCGCGTGTCTGTTCCGCGCCGCCAGAACGCAGTCCGCGAGCTCGTAAGTTGGGCGAATAATTCAAATTATTGGCGATATCCCACACCTTCTTCCGGGTTTCGTCGGTAAAACAGCCGCCATTATTCAAAACGCCGCTGACCGTGCCCAGGCTCATCCCCGCCGCGCGGGCGACGTCCTTGATCGTTGTTCTCTTTGGCGTCTGTGTAGCTGTAGTCATGAAAACTCCTTGTTCTTGAAACGTTTCACTGAAAGATATTATAAAATCATCCAGACTAAAAGTCAATCCCAGAATGCATAAAATGCGATAAAATTTTCAAATTCCCCAAAAGCATTCAGCCGGATGCTACAGACAAAACTCTTTGCCATGACATTTTTCTATTGCATGGCTTCGCCCGCTCTGGAAAAAATATGACAGACATGCAAAGCTCCAGCGTGCTGCATAATGTTACAGGCAAATACATTTCGTCTGCAGGTACGGGCATTTTTCCGGATTAAGTTGAAAGTCTGCAAGTTGTTCGACTTGATAGTTGAAAAAAATATGATATATGTATATATGAATAGGATGAAAAAGCTGTCATTTTAAGAAATCCGGGGAAATGTGATGCTACAGAATAGACGCATACTTATAGTTGACGACCAGCAGGATCTGCGGGAACAACTCGCGAAACTCCTCCTGCGCTCAGGTAAGACCAATGAAACTGCCTCTCTGGTTCAGGGAATACGCGCCAGGCTCGGCAAAAAAGAAGAAGCCCCGGATGACGCCGCTTCCGCATCGGTAAAAAATATTACCGATCAGGAATATGAGGTGGAAACCGCCGGACAAGGCGAACAAGCCTTTGAAATGGTCAAAAAGTCCCTCGAAGACGGTCAACCTTATGCCATGATGTTTACGGATATGCGTATGCCTCCCGGTTGGGATGGTCTGGAAACCGCGAAACGTATCCGTGAAATAGATAAAAATATTGAAATTGTCATTATGACAGCTTTTGCCGATCACGATCAAAAAGTGGTAGCCCAAACTATCGGCACGCCTCACAAACTACTCTATATCAAGAAACCGTTCCAGTCCGAAGAAATATTCCAGCTTGCGCTGTCGCTGACCGCCAAATGGAATTTTGAGGAAACCGAACGCATCCGTAAGGAATGGCTGGAAATACTCATTCGTTGTATGAGCAAGGTGAAGACCGTCAATACCGGCAATATCAAAGATATTTATGGAACGATTCTTAAGTCCATTCTTACCTTTACCGGTACGGACAAGGGATTCATCGTCAATCTTACCGATTCAGGGAGCTGGAGCGTCGAGGATTCTCAGGGGCTGGAGTCGATGGAAGTGGATAATTTTATCAAACAGAACTCCGATCGGCTGATCAACAGCAGAACGACCCAACATTTTGACGGGAAATACATCCTGCCACTGAAGCGTGAAAGCTTTTCCGCAGTGGCGTGCATCTATAATGTGGAAACCCAGAATGACCCGGAATGGTACAAGCTCATGAGCTTGCTGGTAATGACTTCAAGCGAAGTGTTGAGCTCCGCTCTGCTCGCATCCAGTGCAATAAAAAAGGAACAGTTCCATAATCTCAGCCATGCCTTGAAGAAAATCTCTTCTATAGAAATGGATACTTTCGGCAGGATCAACGCGGCTGCGGAATCTATAAAAAAACAATCTGGCGAATCGGAGGAGCTTAACATCATCAATGACAATGTGGCGATGGCACAAAGACGCCTCGGCCGCATCAATGACATTATGATGCTGGCGGAGGCCGATGATTCAGGTTTTACCAGAGAAAATGCCGTAATCGCTGAACTTCTGCGTAATGCCTGCAATGAAGCAGCCAAACTCGCGGATGAGTTTCCGATTGAGTTGAATATAAAAGACGAAGACGTCGCAAAGCTGCACACTGCTCCGGAACTGCTTGCAAGAGCATTTCGTAATCTTGCCATAAATGCTTGCGAAGCCGCGCGTAAAGCCGGTAAAGAAAAAGTAACGTTGACTGCGGAAATAACACAGGCAAAAAATATCATCTCCATCCGATTTGCCGATGACGGTCCAGGTATAAACCCCGAAATGCGGGATTCTTTCCTCGAACCTTTCAACTCTGACAGTGACAAGAAAATGGGTATTGGCTTATCCGTCGCCAGAGTTATTCTGGAAAAACTCCATGGCGGACTGTTCTTCGATGTGAATTACAAAGACGGCGCCTGTTTTAACATAAAGCTATCGAACCCGCAAGCGTGAATCGCGTCAAGCACCCGCTGACCGGGCAGACCGATGACGTTTTCCAATGATCCGTCGATGTGTTTTATAAGCATGTCGCCGTGCTCTTGAATAGCGTATGCGCCTGCTTTGTCCAACACCTTCACCTTATCCAGATATGAACGGATAACGCTATCGTCAAGTTCATGAAAAGTTACCGCCGTCTCTTCACAAAAAATATTTTTGATCTTGCGGGATAGGCACATGAAGCATACCGCCGTTACCGCGTAATGAGTATGACCGGAAAACATTTTCAAAATTCGATAGGCATGTTCAGTTGAATCGGGCTTGCCGATGATGTGTTCGTTGAATTCAATTATGGTATCCGCCCCTAGAACCAGGGCGTCAGGATACTGTTCCGCTACCGTTACCGCCTTTTTTATGGCGTTGATAAAAGGAACGCGAGGAGGGAATATGGCGCCGGACACTTCTTCCACATCAGCTGGAACCACAGAAAAGCTTATTCCCATATTCTGAAGAATATGCTTTCTGCGGGGGGATCCAGACGCCAGTATTAACTTCATTTATTCCGCAGGCTTGTCTTTGCCGGAATCTGTTTCCGGTTGCGCTTCCTGATCTTTCTTCTGCTCCGGCTTGAAAGTCAATTTAGGCAGGGGTTTTAATTCCTCGTCATGATGAACTTTTGCCAAAGAGCCGTTTACTTCAGTTTTGGCGCAACGCATAGAGACTTTGCTGATGGTCTTTATGCCGAAAACTTCATTCAACGCGTCTTTTATACGTTGTTTGAGTTTCGCACGCTGTTCCGGCATACCGCCGCCCTGAGTATTGAAACTCACGTACAATAATACCATGTACTTGCCTGAACGGCGGGATAGCTGAATCTTATCCATATGGATATAGTGAAATTCCGACTGAAGAGATTTGATCACGTCATTTACCGCTTCAGCGGAGATAAGCAAATCACCATCCTTTTCCCGGATAAGTATGGATTTGCAACGTTTCGCACGGAAAACCAGAGCCCATAGCAATCTCAGCAGAAGCAACAATATGACGATAAGGAGTGCCATCAGCATTCCGCTGCAATAGCCGTCCTTGAACAGTTGCGGCTGCTCCCATGGGGTCTTTATCATTACTTCATAAAGATTTTGCCACATGATAAAATATCCTTATATCAGGATTCTGTCGCGATTTCTTCTTCTTCGTCTTGTTCAGGCTCTTCTTCGACTTCCTGAATGACCACGTTGACCTGTTTAACGGTCATGCCGGTGGTGCCTTCGACATTTTCGATAATGGATTTCTGCACTGCGGAAGCGACTGCAGGAATAGTCATGCCGTAAAGAACATTGATCTTGACATCAATTTCCACTGAATCTTCATTGATGACAATGGCTATGGCGCGGTCAGAAATCTTTCTGCTGCCCATTATCTCCGCGATATTATCAACAAAACTGCTGCCGGCAAGACGGGTTACGCCTTCAACGGATAAAGTTGCCTTGCGAACAACCGATGAAATAACATTTTCATGAATCTTGATCAGCCCAAGCTCAGTACCTTTTTCAGTCATGGATTTCGCCTTTCTTTTTTCATTTTTTTCGACTTTTTCGACTTTTTCAATTTTTTCTGCGTTTTCAGTAGCTTTTTCTTTCATTGCCACAACCTCCCGTTGGTTTGTTCAGTCACAATTCTGTCGCCGCACCGTCATAAAAAGAAAACGCGGTTTTGATGAATTTAAAAACATCCACCGGGAGAAATTGCAGAATTTCCCCCAGTTTACCTATTATAAATATAATGTGCAATACTTACTTGTCAAAGTAATATCACGTATTATCTTCATTGTTTTCAAATTTCTTCAAAATATCTTCCAGACTGCCGGTATTGTATGTCCCTTGAGCGAAGACTTGTTCGCCAAGAACAAAACGCGCAAACGGCAACGTGGTCTTAACGCCTTCGATGGTAAACTCATCAATAGCGCGTTTGCAACGTTCAATCGCCTGCTTGCGATCCGGAGCGTATACGATCAACTTGGCGATCATGCTGTCATAATACGGCGGAATGCTGTAACCGGGGTATACATGAGAATCAATTCTCACGCCGAAGCCGCCGGGGACTGAAAACTGTGTTACCTTGCCCGGTGAGGGCGTGAATTTTGAGTAGGGGTTTTCCGCATTGATACGGCACTCTATGGCATGTCCCTTGAACTCCACGTTTTTCTGGGTGAAGGACAATTTTTCACCAGCCGCAACACGGATCATCTCCTGGATAAGATCAATACCGGTAACCTGTTCGGTAACCGGATGCTCCACTTGAATACGGGTATTCATCTCCATGAAATAAAAATCACCTTCGGCATCAAGCAGAAATTCGATTGTTCCCGCGCTGGTATAGCCTACCGCTTTGGCGGCTTTACAGGCGGCTTCACCCATTTTCTTGCGCAATTCCGGCGTCATTACCGCGGAGGGTGATTCCTCAATCAGTTTCTGATTACGCCGCTGAACGCTGCAATCGCGTTCTCCGAGGTGGACGACATTGCCGAAATCGTCGGCAATGATCTGAAATTCGATATGTTTGGGATTGACCAGATATTTCTCCACATAGATGTCGCCATTGCCGAAAGCGTTTTCCGCTTCCATTTTTGCGGCATGGTAACCCTGGATGAGACTGGCATCGTTATGAGCAATGCGCATACCGCGTCCGCCACCACCGGCAGAAGCCTTTATGATGACCGGGTATTTCAGGCGATGAGCTATTTCGAGAGCTTCTTTTTCGCTTTCAATGATGCCGTCACTACCGGGGGTAACCGGGACTTTCGCCTTGATCATGGTGTCACGTGCAACTGCCTTATCGCCCATAGAGCGAATATGTTCCGCTTTCGGTCCGATAAATTTAATATTGCAATCCGCGCAGATCTGA
>JAFGXT010000204.1 GCA_016936495.1 Victivallales bacterium | reverse complement strand
CCATATATACCGATGTAGCAAAGCAGAAGCATTCGGACATAAGGTGGAATATGCGAAAAACCCTGTAACCGGGAAAAAAGCCTTGCGCGTGGAATGGGATGGGAATAAATATTCTCGGGGAATGATTTTCATGAAAAAAACTCTGCCATCTTTTCATGTTGCTAGATTTGAACTGAAACTTACCACGACGGAAATCAGCCATGTCACATCTTGCAATATACGTATTCTAGATGCTGATGGAGAAATGTTCCAGTACAAAAACGCAGTAGATTGGAACCGGAAAGGACAGTGGACGGTTAATTATGATGTGAATTCAAAAAATCCTGAAGTTAAAAGTATCAGCATCCCTGGCGGAATCAGTAATGGAAACATGGATAAACCTTTAACGTTTTATGGTTTTGCCTTTGAGGTACCTAAAAATTCAGGAAAAGGGGAATTATATATAGACTCAATAAAAATGATTTACAGTAATGACAAAAGAACCTTGATCTCATCTGGACTTTCAACTCCATTATTTGATCCAGCAGAAAAAAGAGAAATGACTGCCAGACGTGCAAAACACGAGTATATTGACTTTGAAAATGATGAATATGTCAAGCTCGCCTGGAATAATGCAGGGACTTTTCCTTTGGAATTCACTTATAATACAAGCTATATGCTCGGAGCTTGTGCCGTCGCGCCAGGATTGCCGGAATTCACAGAAGCAAATATAACAGTACACATCAAAACTCGTCGAAAAGAAGCATTATCAGACATTGGAATTATTATAATGGATGCGGCTGGTGAAATATTTTATTTCTCCCAAAAAGTAAAAATAGACGAGGCTCGATCATGGGATTTAAGTTATAATGTCAGCCCCGAAAATCCGGCTTGCCAAGCCATAAAAGCCGGAAGATTTGTAATGCTTAAAGATGGGAAAATCAACTTTCCGGCAAGGATACTTGGAATAACCGCAAAATGCAGAAAGGGATCTTCAGGAAGTTTTCTATTGGGAAAAATAACTATGGATGTAAACCTGCCCCTTTCTAATGCAGTTCAATTTGATATTAATACTGGAAATTCATTGCATATATTGGAGCCAGAAAAAGAGCGAAACCTGACGCTTGTCCTTAAAAACATACTTAATAAACCGATAAGCATTTGTGTCTCATTTCTATTTAAAGATTTTTATGGTAATGAGATAAAATCTGACTTTGGGAAACTTAGTTTTAAGGGGGGAGAAACTAAGCGTTTGGCTTCTCCGTTATTAACGCGGTTAGGCATATGGTATGTTGATTGCCATATTTCAAATCCAGAGAATCCCATGGATAGCAATGTCATAAAAAGATCATTGACTTATATGAAACCGGCAGGGCTTACTCTGAGCAATGCTCCCGAAGGTTTTATTTTCGGAATAAACAGCCACCCTGAGAGAACACCTTCTCAGATTGGACTCGAAGCTGAAGCTGTATCAGCCGTTGGCGCAAAACTTATACGTTGTGCCATCGGTTGTCCAACTAAATTCGATGTTCTTGATAATGTTGTCGAGAAATTTAGTCGACGGGGAGTTAACTTTAACTTCATATTTCACTATCCGTCAGTAAAAGGCAACGCAGCAGAACCTGACTTTAATCAATTCAGAAAACGGATAAGGACGCTGTTTTTACGCTATAAAGGTAAAGTAATGTATTGGGAATTAATGAATGAACCGGAATCGAAAAGCATTTCTATAAATGACTACGTAAAACTGGCAAAGATTGCAAGAGAAGAGCTTGACGCAATAGATTCCAATGCCCTTTTGCTTTCCGCCGGATATTACATTTTTGGCAAACGGGATAATTTTCATAGAAGGACAATAAAAAAATGTGAAGATATATTTGATTATCACTGTTTTCACGGACATGGATCTTTTGAAAATTATGCAAAAACAATTGATCAGTCTCTGATAAAAATGCGTGAAGAAGAAAATATTAAAATTCCATGGTATTCAAATGAAACCGCTATTTCGTCAAGCGGAAGAGGAGAAGGAATACAGGCTGAAACCTTGTTTAAAAAGCTCATGTTTGCTTGGAGCAGGAAATCAGTTGGATATAATTGGTATGGATTGCGGAACAAGGCAGATGACATTTCTAATCCCGAAATGAACTATGGAATGATGACAATGGATTTCTCACCCAAAGCAGTTTATCCCGCTTATAATACCATAACGTCTATATACAGGGAAGCGGAATTTATAAAACAACTTAAATTTAAAAATCTAGACTGTTGGGGATTCAAATTCAAAAAAGGAGATGATATACTAGTTGGATTGTGGCGCGAAAATAAAATCCCGGAACAACTGATATTTAAAACTAACGCTAAATCCGCTGCGATCATAGATCTGATGGGCAATAGCAAACCGGCTCATATGCATAACGGCATGATTTTTGTACCATTGACATTAAACACTATTACATTGTGCTTAAAGGATGCCGGGTATTTAAAACTTTGTCAACCATTTATATCCGCACAATCATGTGAAATGTTGTCTTCCGGCAGAAATGTTCCTTTGATCTTGTCTTTATATAATCCTTTGGATAAGGAAATAGTATTGGATTTTGATATAGAAACTCCAGAAGGAATAAAAACTGTAAAAAACAAAGATTCCTTAACTCTTTTCCCGGGAGAAAAAAAAGATTGGAAAACAACATTAACTGCTGATAAAGATTTTTTGGTAAAATATGGCAATAGCGTTAAAATCACGATTAATTATACAGGGAACAAAAGTCGAAAGTATTCTACTGGGGTTGATGTGCCATACGCAATAGCCGTACCGGATAAATTGGAGGACAAACCCTTTTGCGAGTTGAATAAAAGATATCAGGTAACCAGCTTTTTTGAGGCAGACCCCGCTAATCTTGATAAATTATGGTCTTCTCCTGATGACTTAAGCGTTAAGGCTTGGATGTATTCACAAAATGATATTCTATATTTAAAAATAAACGTAACAGATGACATGCATGTTCAACCACATTCAGGAGCCGAAGTTTACAAAGGAGATAACCTTCAACTGTATTTCGTTTTCTCCGGACAGAATTATTTATGGGAAATAGGGTTTTCCCGCTTGGGCGACCGACGCAATGAAATATGGGTATGGAATGCTCCAATCGGGAATCTCAATGAGTTTAAAAATAAACTTGAGTTTTCTTCTAAAAGAGAAACTAATGTAACAACTTATGATATCCAAATCCCATTTTCGGCTTTTGGTGTTTCTCCATCCATGCTAAGAAAAGACGGTTTTAAATTCAATTTATTGGTAAATGATAATGACCTTGGAGTCAGAGAAGGTTGGATCAGATTAGCTCCCGGTGTTGGAGATGAGAAGATTTCAGACAAATTTCCCTCTCTGATTTTGAATTAAAAAGTTACAATGCAATTTTCGGGACTAAATCGGAATGATGCATGGGTGTGATTCAAGTGTACAGATACGCTTATTTCTTCATATCAGCAAAACCGGTTGAAACAGCTTCAAAAACGTCTCTCTGATGGGTTACCTTGACGAGGGTAAATCACTTGTTTTTTGAAGTCAAAACACCGCTATAGCAGGCACAAAAACAACTGTAATACGACTTGACCATAATCGGAGGTAAATCTTCTGGTCTACAACAATCAATCAGAAACAAAATTAAATCACCTTAAATCGGCAAAGCGCGTTTGACTTACAGTGTTAATTTTAGTATATTTGAAAAGTAAATTAATGTCGGGGGTATATCCGCAGCGGCTCCTTAATTGCCTCTGTTAGATTATTGCAGAATGAAACATGGTAAAAATAAATGATCGGTGAATAGATAAGCACGGTATGCCCGCTCATCGAATGGGATGCCTGTGAAAGTTCCAAAAAGAACAGGCGGGTGCATGGGGGGGAGCTGGCGGCGCGGCATCACAGGAAGATAACAAAGAGTAAGGGAAATTTAGATGAATTACAGTATCCATAATACAATAACAAATTTCATCTGGAACATCGCAGATGACGTCCTGAGAGATGTGTATGTTCGTGGTAAGTACCGGGACGTTATTCTGCCGATGACCGTTATTCGCCGCCTTGATGCACTTCTTGAGCCTACTAAAGAAGCCGTCCTTAATATGAAAAAGCAGCTCGACTCGAATGGAATTGCTAATCAGGACGCTGCGCTTTGTCAGGCATCCGGGGAAGCGTTTTTTAACAGCTCCCCTTTTACTCTCAAGGATCTGAAAAACAGAGCCAAAGTACAGCAGTTGAAAGCCGACTTTGAAGCCTATCTTGATGGCTTCTCTCCCAATGTTCAGGAGATTCTGGACAAATTCAAATTCCGCAACCAGATCCCAACGCTTGTCGATGCTGACATCCTTGGCGCGATGATCGAAAAGTATTTAAATCCAAGCATCAACTTGAGCCCTAAACCGGTGCTGGATGCTGATGGTAACGAAAAATTTCCTGGGCTGGATAATCACAGCATGGGAACTGTCTTTGAAGAATTGATTCGCCGCTTTAATGAAGAAAATAACGAAGAGGCTGGAGAGCACTTTACCCCTCGTGATGTAGTAAAGCTGATGGCGGATCTGATCTTCCTGCCGATTGCCGACAAAATCGAATCTGGAACCTATCTGGTCTATGACGGAGCCTGCGGTACCGGCGGTATGCTGACGGTCGCTGAAGAACGGCTACAGAAACTGGCCGAAGACGCAGGCAAGGAAGTTTCGATCCATCTTTATGGACAAGAAGTTCAACCGGAAACCTATGCCATTGCCAAGGCAGATCTCCTGCTCAAAGGGGAAGGTGCTGAGGCTGAAAATATCAAGTACGGCTCAACCCTGTCGGCAGATGATTTTATTTCAAATCAATTTGACTTTATGCTTTCCAATCCCCCTTACGGCAAAAGTTGGAAGACCGACCTTGAACGCATGGGCGGGAAAAGCGATCTGAAAGACCCACGCTTCATTCTGGAATATGGAGACGACCCTGAATACAAGATGATTACTCGATCCAGCGACGGCCAGTTGATGTTTCTGGTCAATAAGCTGATGAAGATGAAGGAAAAGAGCAAGCTCGGCAGTCGTATCGCACAAGTTCATAACGGATCTTCTCTTTTTACGGGCGATGCCGGACAAGGTGAAAGCAATATCCGCCGTTGGATTATTGAAAACGACTGGCTTGAAGCGATCATCGCTTTACCAGAAAACATTTTTTACAACACCGGTATTTCAACCTATATCTGGGTGCTGACAAACCGCAAGGCAGATGAACGCAAAGGTAAAGTTCAGCTGATAGATGCTACAGGTTGGTACCAGTCCCTTCGCAAAAATATGGGCAAGAAAAACTGCGAGCTGAATGAAAACCACATTCAGGCTATCTGCAACCTGATCACGCAACCGAGCAATACCGAACAGTCCAAAATCTTCACCAATGAAGCATTCGGATACCAGAAGGTCATTGTTGAGCGTCCACTACGCTTGTCTGTTCATCTGACCGAAAAAATTCTGCGTCGATTTGAGCGACTTTGCACCGAAGCCAATGAAGCCGCTCTCTATTCAGTTGTCGAGGCCGTAGCCGATAAAATCGGTGAAGGACCACATCTGAACTACAACAGCTTTTTAGATGCCGTTGAATCCAAAGCCAAAGAAATGGCGGTAAAACTCCCGGCGAAAAGTATGAACTTCCTGAAAGCCAACATAGCTGTTGTTGATGAGATGGCGGAGCCAATAATCAAGAAAATTCATAAGGCTGGAAAAGCGGAGACCAACCCGCTTTATGGTTTATACGACACAATGATTGACGGCAAAAAGATGGTCGTGGAATACGAGCCGGATACTAACCTGCGGGATTCCGAGCAGGTACCGCTTCTGGAAGATGGAGGTATTGCCGCCTTCATTGAACGGGAAGTGCTGCCTTATACACCCGACGCCTGGGTTGACGGCTCCAAAACGCAGATCGGTTATGAGATTTCCTTTACCAAGCATTTCTACAAGCCCATTCCCATGCGGACACTGGATGAAATCAAAGCAGATATTTTTGCCATTGAGCAAGAAACCGAGGGTCTGCTTGAAGAAATTGTTGGGGAGGCGGAATAATGGCTGAAGCATTAATCAATCCTCAAATTTTACAATGGGCAAGAAAACGGATGGAAGCCGGAGGCGATGAACCGCTTGATGACTTGCTGAAATATAACAAGAAATACCATGATTGGGAAAGTGGCAATGCAAAACCGACTTTTAGTCAGGCTCAGGAACTTGCCAAAAAATTGTGCATTCCTTTTGGCTATTTGTATTTAACAGAACCGCCAAAACGGGAAAAATTAGTTGCTGATTTAAGAACTATCCGAGATTATCAGGCTCATGAGTTTAGCGTAGACTTGCAAGAAGTGATTGAACGGGCAATATCCAAGCAGGATTGGTATAGAGAGGAATTGGAAAATACTGGCATTTCCCCGTTGTCCTTCATTGAAAAATATACAGTTTCTTCTCCTGTCAAAAGTATTGCAGCAGACATTACTAAAACACTTGGGTTATCTTTGTCTGCACGTAGCGGCAATACCAGTGAACAGTTTTTGAGTTATTTGACCGAAAAAGCCGAGGATGCAGGAATATTGGTTTTACGGGACAGTCGGGTAGCCAACAGTAATAAAAGAAAACTCAAGATCGAAGAATTTCGTGGCTTTGCATTAAGTGATCCTTTTGCGCCGTTAATTTTTATTAATAGCTCTGACTTTGTTGCGGCTCAAATATTCACTTTTGTTCATGAACTGGCACACTTATGGATTGGTCAGGATGGAGTCTCTAATTTTGCCTTGCAAAGCGCTATAATCCAGAACCAAATAGAGAAAAAATGCAATCAAATCGCAGCAGAAGTCTTAGTGCCGGAAGATGAATTTATCCGGTGTTGGAATATGTATACCGGAAATCTGGAGTTTCATGTCGATGAACTGAGAAAGTTTTTCAAGACCAGCACTATTGTATTAGCACGGCGTGCCCTTGATATGCAAATGGTTTCCAGCTGGGAGTTTTCTGATTATTACAACAAAATGGTTAGGATTTGGAAATCTGCCCAAAAACGCCGAAAAGACAGTAAGAGCGGCCCATCGCCATATACTATGCTAGCATTTAACAACGGGCACACATTAACCGAAGCTGTATGCAGCGCCGTATATTCCGGTAAAATGATGCTTCGCGACGGGGCATACTTGTTGGGAGTCAAGCCATTCTTTTTAGATAAATACAATTCTAAGAAGAGGGAAATGTTTTGACTTATCTACTGGACGCAAATATTTTTATTCAAGCCCATAGGTTTTATTACCCGAAGGATGTCTTTCCAGCATTTTGGGATTGGCTGGAGGAGGAAAATTACAACGGAAATATTTGTTCCACTCTACCGGTGTATAATGAGATAAAAGAGGGTGATGAACTCTATGAATGGGTTCAAGCTTTAGATAGAGACAAGTGGTTTCTGTCGGTTGATGATGCTAAAACACAAGGTAATATCACAAGCGTCGCCGATTGGGCGATGAATCATACTCAATTCAAGCAAAACGCGAAGGATGATTTTTTGAGAAAAGCAGATTCTTTGATTATCGCCAAAGCCATGTCCGCAAGATATACTCTGGTTACTGAAGAAAAATCCAGTCCGAACAGCAAAGCAAAAATATTTATTCCAGATGTTTGTAATGTATTCAACGTGAATTACTGTTCAACCATTGACTTACTGAGAATATTAAGGGCAAAATTTTGACTATTAAACCATATACGAAATACAAAGATTCAAGCGTTACTTGGTTAGGTGATATTCCTGAGCATTGGGGTGTTACAAGAACCAAAAATATCTTCCGGCTAAGAACTGAAAATTCCGGCTCCGACCATGGTTTAGAGTTGTTGTCTATTTATACTCATATTGGTGTTAGACCACGAAAAAGTCTTGAACAAAAAGGGAATAAAGCTTCTACAACTGATAATTATTGGATTGTTAAAAGAGGTGATCTGATTGTCAACAAGTTACTTGCATGGATGGGAGCGATTGGTGTTTCTCATTATTCGGGTGTTACGAGTCCTGCATATGATATTTTAAGATCTATCCAAGATATAAACTCAGATTATTACCATCATCTTTTTAGAACGAAACTCTACTTGCAACAGTTCAAGGCGTGGTCTCGTGGCATTATGGATATGAGGCTTAGGCTGTATTTCGATGAATTTGGGCAGATTGCAAGTATTGTCCCACCCAAAAAGGAACAGGATCAAATAACCAGATACCTTGATTGGCAGACCTCAAAAATCAATAAATTCATCAAGGCTAAGAAGAAGCTCATTACCCTGTTGAAAGAGCAGAAGCAGAACGTCATCAACGAGGCGGTGACCAAAGGTATTAACCCCAATGTCAAAATGAAAGACAGCGGTGTGGAATGGCTTGGGGAGATTCCGGTGCATTGGATAACAAGAAGACTAAAATACATATCCAATTTAAATAAAAAGACTTTGACGGACTCCACCGATCCTGATTATCTATTCCGTTATGTTGATATCGGTTCCGTATCCACAGGAACTATATCAAAGAACCTTGAGCAGCTTAATTACTCAAATGCACCTTCGAGAGCAAAGCGGGTAATTTCAAAGGGAGATACAATAATTTCCACCGTTAGAACTTATCTCAAAGCCATTTATCATTTTGAGCATGAAATAAAGGACATAATAGCATCTACAGGCTTTGCTGTTTTAACACCTGTGAGGATTTTTCCAAAAATGCTGGGATATCTACTTCTTTTTGATGGATTTATTGACCAAGTAATAAGGCTTTCTGTAGGAGCTTCATATCCAGCAATAAATGCTGATCGCCTCTGTGATATTAGGGTTGCTTTCCCTGAAGATAAACAAGAACAAGAGTTTATTGTCGAGCATATAGAAAAAGAAACTGCCCTTATCGACAAAACTATCGCCCGTACTGAACGGGAAATAGAGCTCATTCAGGAATACCGCACCCGCCTCGTTTCCGATGTTGTGACTGGAAAAGTTGATGTTCGCTTCGTGGAAATTCCGGATTTTGAGCCCGTTGAGGTCGAGCTGGAAGCACAGGATGATGAAGAGTCTGAAGACGAACTGATTACGGAGGACATTGAAGAATGAAGAAGCATGATGCATCTATAATTCCCGAAGACTATGGTCAATTTTTGACAGAGGTAAAGGAACGGGTACGTTCTGCCCAGTATACAGCCTTACAGGCCGTCAATAAAGAACTGATCGGTCTGTACTGGGATATCGGCAAAATGATTGTAGCGCGGCAAAAGGGAAAAACCTGGGGGAAAGCAATCGTCCAGCAACTAGCGGGAGATTTACAAAGTGAATTTTCCGGCATGAGTGGTTTTTCTTCCTCTAATCTTTGGCGGATGAAGTCTTTTTTTGCCAACTATCATAAAGCAGAAAAACTCGCACCGCTCGTGCGAGAAATTGGTTGGAGCCATAACATTGTCATAATGGAACGTTGCGCGGAGCCGCTTCAACGGGAATTTTATATTCGCATGACCCGCAAGTGCGGTTGGTCGAAAAATGTACTCATTCATCAGATAGGAAATCAGAGTTACGAGAAATCACTGCTTGGGCAAACCAATTTTGATAAAGCATTAGCCCCTGAGCTTCGCGCTCAGGCAAAGCTGGCAGTCAAAGACGAATACACCTTTGATTTTCTAGAGTTGGGAGAAAAGCACAGTGAACGGGAACTGGAAAAGGCCTTGATTTCCAAGATTGAAGATTTTCTGCGGGCAATGGGCGGTGTGTTTGCCTTTGTCGGCAGTCAATATCGCCTGGAGGTGGAAGGGGACGAGTTTTTCATAGATCTCCTGCTCTTTCACCGCCGTCTAAACGCCTTGGTGGCGATTGAACTCAAAGTTGGAAAATTTCAGCCGGAATATGTGGGCAAGATGCAGTTTTATCTAACCGCGCTTGACCAACAGGTACGCATGAATGGAGAAAAGCCTTCCATTGGTATTATTTTGTGCAAAGAAAAAAAGCGGACCATTGTTGAGTATGCTTTGCACAATGCCCATAAACCGATTGGCGTCGCCACCTACGAAATAACCAAAACACTGCCAAAGGCACTCAAAGGTGAATTGCCTACACCAGAAGAAATTTCAAGGTTGCTGGAGGGGATAGAAGAATGAAATTTACTGATATAAGTGAAGCTGGACTTGAAGCCACCATCGTCAAGTCATTGATTGAAGAAGCCGGTTATCAGGCAGGCAATCCTCTGGACTATGATCGCGCCCATGCGGTTGACCTCGCCAAACTGACAGAATTTTTACAGGATACTCAGTCGGAGGTTGCGGAGCGTCTCAGCCTGGAAGTCGATTCACCTAAAAGAACACAATTTCTTCATCGGCTACAGGGTGAAATTGCCAAACGGGGAATTATCGATGTGTTGCGCAAAGGCGTGAAGCACGGTCCCGATTCCGTCACGCTTTTTTATGGCAGCCCGACAGCAAATAATGAGAAAGCCAAGGAGCTGTTTGGACAGAATATTCTCAGTGTAACGCGCCAGTTACGCTACAGCAGCAGCGAAACTCAACTGGCATTGGACATGGGCGTTTTTATTAACGGCCTGCCCATTGCCACATTTGAACTAAAAAACAAGCTGACCAAACAAACCGTTGAGGATGCTGTTCAACAGTATAAAAATGACCGCGATCCAAAGGAGCTTCTGTTCCAGTTTGGTCGTTGTGTGGTCCACTTTGCTGTTGATGACCATGAAGTGCGCATGTGTACCCACCTGAAAGGCAAGGATTCGTGGTTTCTGCCTTTCAACAAAGGGCATAACGACGGTGCAGGCAACCCGCCAAACCCTGCCGGGCTGGCAACCGATTATCTCTGGAAAGAGATCCTGACCAAGGATCGTCTCACCGACATCCTAGAAAACTACGCGCAGGTGGTTGAAGAGAAAGACGAGAAAACCGGCAAGAAGAAATACAAGCAGATTTTTCCTCGTTACCATCAGTTGACGGTGGTGAAAAAACTTCTGGCAGATGCCCACCAAACGGGTGCCGGGAAACGCTACCTGATCCAACACTCTGCAGGTAGCGGTAAGTCCAATTCCATTGCGTGGCTGGCTCATCAACTGGTGGGGTTGGAAAAGGCGAAGAAAGCGGTCTTTGGCTCCATCATCGTTGTTACCGACCGACGTGTTCTGGATAAGCAGATTAGGGACACCATCAAGTCTTTTGCTCAGGTTGGCAACGTGGTGGGTCATGCAGAAAAATCCGGTGACCTTCGTCGCTTCATCAATCAAGGAAAGCAGATCATCATTACAACCGTTCAGAAGTTCCCCTTCATTCTGGCGGAAATTGGCGATGACCACAGGCAGAACAAGTTTGCCATTATCATCGATGAAGCCCATTCCAGCCAAGGCGGCCGCACTGCCTCAAAAATGAATATGGCGCTCTCCTCGGATATTTCAGAATCAGAGGAAGAAGAAAGCACAGAAGACAAAATCAACAAGCTGATGGAGAGCCGCAAAATGCTGACCAATGCCAGCTATTTTGCGTTCACGGCTACTCCCAAAAATAAAACACTGGAAATCTTTGGTGAGCCCGATCCACAGCCAGACGGCAAGATAAAGCATCATCCTTTCCACAGCTACACCATGAAGCAGGCCATTCAGGAAGGCTTTATTCTTGATGTGCTGAAGAACTACACCCCGGTAAACAGCTTTTACCGCTTGTTGAAAACCGTGGAAGATGATCCGCTCTTTGATGTCAAAAAGGCTCAGAAAAAGTTACGCAAATATGTAGAATCTGACTCGCATCCTATCCGGATAAAAACGGAAATTATGGTTGATCATTTCCATACTCATGTAATGGGACACCGTAAAATAGGTGGTAAGGAAAGAGCCATGGTTATCACCAGCGCCATTATGAGAGCAATAGAGTATTACCATGCAATAAAAGACTATCTTAAAGAGAAAAAGCTTCCATATAAACCGATTGTGGCTTTTTCAGGGGAACATGAATACGGCGGTAAAAAGGTTACTGAATCTTCATTAAACGGATTTCCGAGCAATAAGATCGAAGACAAAATCGCAGAAGATCCGTATCGCATTCTGATTGTGGCTGATAAATTTCAGACGGGATATGACGAACCATTGATGCATACAATGTATGTGGATAAGCCACTTGCCGGTATTAAGGCTGTTCAGACCTTATCGCGCCTTAATCGGGCTCACCCTAAAAAACACGACACCTTCGTTTTGGATTTTTTCAATGACGCAGAAGTAATCAAGAAGGCTTTTTCAAATTACTACCGTACAACCATACTCAGTGAAGAAACAAATCCTGATAAATTACATGACCTGCAAGGCGACCTGGATAATTATCAAATCTACTCTCCCGAGCAAGTTGACAATATGGTTGATCTTTATTTAGATGGCTCAGAACGAGAAAATCTTGATCCTATCCTGGATGCCTGTGTTGCGGTGTATAACAGCGATCTGGATGAAGATGGACAGGTGGATTTCAAAGGCAAGGCAAAGGCATTTGTCAGGACATACGGCTTTCTTTCGTCAATTTTGCCTTACACTAATGCTGATTGGGAAAAGCTGTCGATATTCCTGAATTTCCTTATTCCGAAACTACCTGCACCTAAAGAAGAAGATCTATCAAAGGGAATTCTTGAAACAATCGACATGGAAAGTTACCGCGCTGAAGTTCAAGCGAGCATGAATATTACACTCGCCGACGAAGACGCTGAACTTGAAGGCGTTTCGGGGATAGGCGGTGGCAGGCATTCCGAACCGGAACTGGATCAATTAAGCAATATTATTAAAACCTTTAATGACCTTTTTGGCAACATCGACTGGAAAGACGGTGATAAAATTAGAAAAGTCATTGCGGAAGAAATACCTGGTAAAGTGGCAGCTGATACCGCTTATCAGAATGCAATGAAGAATTCTGACAAACAAAATGCCCGTATCGAACATGACAAAGCTCTGAGTCGTGTAATGGTGGAATTAATTGCGGACCACACCGAGTTATTCAAGCAGTTCAGTGACAACCCATCATTCAAAAAATGGCTTGGCGACACAATTTTTGGAGCAACCTATCAATCTGCGGATCAAGTTGGAACGGGGGCGAGATAGAGATGAACGGAAATTTACCTAAGCCAATCAAAAAGCAGCGTGAGGTATTGTACATGCCTGTTACCGGTCATTCAGTCGTTTTGGGAACTGCTGGCAGTGGCAAAACTACCCTCGCGTTATATCGGGCTGCGTATTTGTCAGAACCATCAATGCCCCATGCCGGGAAAACTCTTCTGCTGACATTCAACAAAGCACTGGTAACTTACCTGAAGTACCTCAAGCCAGCTGAATTGAGAAATGTCCAGATAGAAACCTATCATACCTTTGCCCGGGGATATTTGAATGTCCGGGGCAAAATGCGATTCAACTGCATCTGCAGTGATCCTGATGAGCGTAGAGGATATATCTCACGAGCGGTGAAGGATGTGGAGTCGGAATACGAGCCATCTAAATTCTTCAAGCGGCCCATTGAATTCTTCATGGATGAAATCCAGTGGATTTTCAGTCATGGAATTACATCGAGCGATGAGTATGTAGAGGTTGATCGTGTAGGACGTATCGGCACCAACCTGTCTCGAAAATTGAGACCAGTGATGTATAAGATCCTCGAGAAGTATGTCGAATTCCGCAATCAAACCGACAATATGTATGACTGGGATGACCTTGCTTTGCATGTCCGGAGAGAGTTTGAGAATGACGCTTCAACTCGAATGTATAAGCATATAATTATTGATGAAGGACAGGACTTCTCTCCAGAGATGATCCGATCTTTGGCTGCTGCTATACCAGAGGATGGTTCTCTTTCATTCTTTGGAGATGTCGCCCAGCAAATTTATGGACAAAGAATGAGCTGGCGTTCGTCAGGACTCAATATCCCTCAGCAATGGATCTTTAAAGAAAATTATCGGAACACGAAACAGATTGCCCAACTTGGATTGGCTATTTCCCGGATGCCTTTTTTTAATGATATTCCGGATTTAGTTGAGCCAACATCTTCCCGAGCCGACGGTGCGTTACCCACACTTGCTAAATGCAGTAATCAAACTATACAGGTAGAGCTTGCATTAAAGGCCGCGAGGAAAGTTTCTACGACACAAAGCGTTGCTATCCTTGTAAAAAACCGGGAACAGGAAAAAGTATTCAGTGATGCACTTGGAGCAAATGCAACTCGCCTACACCGTGACCTGGCAGTATGGAATGATGGGCCAGGCATCTATCACGGAACCTATCACTCAGCAAAAGGGCTTGAGTTTGATATGGTCATTCTGCCTTTTCTGGATTCTGAAAACTTGCCAGACAAGGATCATGTTGCATCGCATGGTGAGGAAGATGCTCTTACTCATGATGGCAGACTGCTTTATGTGGCGGTAACACGAGCAAAAACAAATCTAATCCTGCTTTACAGTAATGAACGGACATCGTTATTGCCACTGGACGGACACCTTTATCAGGAGGTCCGACCATGAATCCGATTCAACAAGAATGCAATAGTCGATGTATTACGAGACTATGCCACTTTACTCAGTCGCGAAATCTGGCTCATATCTTTGATGATCCATTTGGTCTTTGTTCAACAAGGACACTTCAGAGTCATGACATGCCGCACAATCCGACTGACCCAGATCGGTATGATGACAGAGACGATTTGATCTGCTGTTCAATTGAATATCCGAATACTTACTATTTCGTGAAAGTCAGGGAGCACGATCATCTGTTTAAAGACTGGGTTGTTTTACTGATAGAGCCCAGTTATCTATGGCATTCAGAAACATGCTTCTGCCCCTGTAACGCTGCCAGATCACATGGTGGATACATCCAGACAGGTATTCAGGGATTTAGGTCGCTTTATGCAGCCACGTCTCCAGGTATTAGCTTTTCTCGCCCAGTGGGGCATTTGCCAGCGGCACCAACTGATATCCAAGCCGAAGTTTTACTTAAAGATCCCATTCCCCTGGAGTCAATTACTGGAATAGCTGTTCAATCAGAGGAGCAGGCGCAACGGGAGATCTGCCGATTGAACCTGCAGGGAATTTTAATAAATAAACCTATTTACATTGCTCCAGACCTTTTTAAGCGAACAACGCTTTCCGGCTTGATTCAACGAGGAGTTAGAGCAATAGAAACATTATATATAAGCGGAGATCATCATGGACGATAACATGCCAACAAAGTTTAAATCCAGCAAAGCTGTCGGTGCTATATTGGGGGCAGCTTGTGGTGATGCGTTAGGGTGGCCGAACGAACGAGTCGGCAAATCAAATACACCCAAGCAACCACAAGGCCGCCTCCATGAATTTAAAAAATGGACTCGCCGATCTGGCAGTCACTTTTATCCTTATGAAGAAATTATTGAAGCGGGTGAATACAGCGATGATACTCAGCTTATTCTCTGCCTAAGCAGATCTCTGCTAAAAGGTGAAAAATGGTTTGAATTTTACACCCAGATAGAACTGCCTTTCTGGTATCTTTATGAACGAGGAGGAGGCGGAGCAACAAAAAGAGCTGTCGATTCCTGGCTGGATGGAATTGAGCCATGGAATCCTAACCGAAAACAGCAGGACGTAAAAAGATACTTTGATGCTGGCGGTAATGGCGTTGCAATGCGTGCTTTACCTCATGCCCTTTACTTGAGCGAAGCAGACTTCAATGAGGTAGCAACATCAATATTTTGGGATGGAATAACAACACACGGACATCCCAGGGCTTTGTTAGGCGCTCTAGTTTACGGATATGCGCTCTGGGTGTCTTTAAGAAAAGACACGAAGCTTGGCTATGGTGAATTAATCGAAGAAATAATTACGAATGAAGCGGTATGGGCATCTATTCCAGCTGATGACAATCATTTTTCAGAATGGATGTCTCAGGCTCAAAAGCATCTCAATGACTATAAAAACATATGGTTATCTACAAAGGATGAGATCTTAAAATATCTGGAGATATGCAAATTAGCGTTTTCTAAAGGCGCATTGAGTTTTGACGATGATGCGCTCGAAAAACTTCAGTGCTATAGCAAGCAGATTAGCGGAGCCGGGACAGTTGCTGCAGTAGCGTCCATTTATCTTGCTTCACGGTATGCAGCTGATCCGCTAAACGGAGTAATAAAGGCTGCCTTCGCAATTGGTTCTGATACTGACACTATTGCATCCATGGCTGGTGGTTTGCTGGGATGTATCAATAGCTCAGATTGGCTGTCGTCAGTGAAGAGTGAAATACAAGATTGTAGCTACCTTGAAAAAACAGCCCTAAAACTCAGCACTCGTCAGACTGAGAGTATGCCGAGCTTTGAACCCGTCAAAAGAACGGCTCTTAAAAACTGGACTGATGATGTTGTATCTGCACCTGACTCAAGCAAAGTAAAACTTCCGGATGGTCGAATTGCAAAGGTCTATTGCGGGCAAGATCAAATAGGCAGAAGCGGCAAGTATAAAGTTGAATTTAGAAGGTTTGTCTCCTCTGAAGGACAGACAATCTATATCAACAAAATTTCCAAGGGCAACTCTGCCAGCCAGCAAAGGGCAACTGAAACCGTACCTCCAGCTAAACAAGTCACCCTTAATCAAGCTCAAGGAGCCATGCAGACAGATAGGCTTAATTTGGGTTTTAAATTACCTGTTGCGTCCATTGAAAAATCGGTGTGGTTTTACAAAGAGCTGTTAGGGCTGACGATTAAGAAGCAGTCCAAGGATGTTGTTGTTTTTTATCAGGGGCTCGTTCTTGTACCAGCATCTTATGGCAAGGAACTTCAATCCCAAGGATTTCGCAGCCTGCTGTATGTCGAAGTTACTGATATTCATAACCGGTATCATTGGATCATAGAGCGAGGTATTCAGGTAATCACTCCGCTGGAGTGCTGGGGACAATCAAAGCGGTGCTTCTTTAGATGCTACGATCTTGATGGCAATTTGATCGAAGTTTTTGAAAAGCAATAAACACAACAATGGAGACAATACATGGATGCTATAGATAGAACTCAGTATTCGGCATCAGCATCGCTGCTGGGCTATATTTACCAGTGCCGTCTTGCTCTATTGGAAACATTAAAGAGGTTGAAAAGTGATCCTAATATCGCCGTTGCCATTGAAACCCTTGATGATGTGGTTTTTGAAAAAGACGGAACGCCCACAGATGTTATTCAGGTCAAGCACCATATTTCTCGCAAAGCAAACCTGACTAATGGGAGTACTGACCTATGGAAGACAATGAGGATATGGGTCGACCTCTACAAAGAAAATGTGACGAAAGCAGGCTCAATTCTTTGCCTAATGACAACGGAGTCAGCGGCTCAGAACTCTGCGGCTATTCACTTGAGAATTGAAAACCGGGATATTGCTGAGGCAGAAAAAATCCTGATTCAGACAGCCCAGACATCGGCGAATGATACAAACAAGGAGGCTTACACCAAATTCATGGGGCTAACACCTGAAGACCGTGTTTCTCTCCTTGAGTCTGTTTATGTACTCGACCACTGCCCTTTAAGCGAGGATCTGCAGAAACATTTGGAAGATGCTCTCTGGGGCTTTTGCCCTCGCAATCAATTGACAAACTTCCTCGAGTACCTTGAAGGTTGGTGGATCACGCAGGTCGTTAATGGCTTAAGCAGTTCACAATCGAAACCGATCACCGGTGATGAATTTGATTCACGTTTGAAATTGCTTCGTGAACAGTTTAAGTCTGACTCACTTCCGATTCACCCCGATGTCAAAGCCGCAAATCCGGATTTGGAACCATTCACGGACTGGATATTTTCAAAACAATTGCATTTGATTGCAGTTAGCAGCTCAAGGTTAACCAGAGCCGCCAAGTACTTCTATATGGCTTCTGAACAACGTTCCCGGTGGGTTCGAGAAGATCTCTTAATCAATAGTGAATTGGAAAAGTACGACGACATCTTAACAGAAGAGTGGTCGATACTTTTTGATCAAATACAGGATGATATCGTTGACCCTGCGTGTGAAGATGAGCTGATTTCTTCAGGCAAAAAAGTCTTTGAATGGGTTGAGCATAAGGCGGACATTCCAATCAGGAGATCTTGTACCGATTCATTCATCACAAGGGGATCTTATCAAATGTTGGCTAATCAGCTTAAGGTGGGTTGGCATCCCCAGTTTAAAGACAGATTGTCGAGTGAAGTGGAGGACGACCAATGTTAAGAAGTTGGGAAAAACGATCACCTGAGGTTGCCGCTCTGCTAAATCCTGCATTTACCTCCTTGCTTGTTTGTAAAGCACTCTTGGAGTTTAAGAAGGACGATGAATGTGAAGCTCCATATGCGTTGCCGTTCATACTGCTGCCACTCATTCTACACCCACAAACAAGGCTGAAGTTACCCCGCAGTTCAAGGACAGCTTTTTCTGCATGGATTACCAAAGAGGAGACTGCAGCAATCAAGGTTGGATTTGCGGGTCGGGCTAAAAATATGGCTCCCTATGTAAAGGATGCTTTGCTTTTTTCTCTAAAAAACAACCGGTTATCAATTAACTCAAATGGAATGATAGTGATCCCCAGTGATACAAAGCTTTCAGTACCAAATTCCACAGCAGAGGTCATTGATTGTGTTCGGGCTGCGAAATTGTGTGGAAAATGGTTCTCGACGATTGGAGATCTAAAAACAGCAATGGCTTTACTGGGAGTTCAACCATGATTTTTCAAATAATAAATATTGTCGTGTACGGCACGAATAAAGAAAAGCGCTCTATAGAGCTGAAGCCCAATTGTGTGAATGTTATTACGGGGCAATCAAAGACCGGTAAATCTGCATTAACCCATATCGTTGATTATTGTCTTGGCAGAAAAGAGTGCAATGTGCCAGCAGGTGTCATTAGGAAGAACGTTGCTTGGTATGCAATCAAATTGCAGACATCAACCGGAGAAATATTTATTGCGCGTAAAAACCCAGATGTAGGGAAAGAATCAAGCGAGGACATTTACTTTGTACGAGGTTCAGACATTGTGTTGCCTGAAGCTAAGGCGTTAGTAAAGAACGCGAATCTGGAAACTCTCAATACATTACTCTCTCAATCGTTAGGCATTGTCGATTACTCCCATGAACCCAAACCCGGGCAAACTCGAAAAACTGGAAATGCAGATATTGGCAAAGCGCTCTTCTACTGCTTCCAAGAACAGAGCGAGGTAGATGATCAGAAATTTCTGTTTCATCGACAGGGCGAGCCTTTCATCCCTCAAAGCATAAAAGACTATCTGCCCTTTTTTCTTGGAGCCATCACAGATGACTACATTCAGGGAAAGGAGGAGCTTAGGAAGCTAAAACGTAAGCTTAAAGTTTTAGAGGGGAAAATTTTGGAAAACGAGAGGCTTCGTGGAAACAATTTTGAACAAGCTTACGCCCTCATTAATGAAGCCAAGGATGTTGGTTTAATTCCGCTGAGCGTAGCTCTTCCAGAAACCTGGCAGGAAATTGGCAGCATGCTGACAGAGACCCTCTCGAAAAACGTTGAAAATGAGGTTGGTGATCCAAGTGAAACCTTACTGAATAAACTGTTTGATAAACAACATGTCTTACGGAGTAAGTACAGAGCTGCTTCAGAAGAGTTAAGTTCGTATATCAATTTTAAAAAAACTTCGGGTGGTTACGGAAATGAGCTTAAAGAGCAAAACGCTCGTCTCGAATCCATCGGATTATTTTCAGCAGATATTGAAGAACATACCTGCCCGTTGTGCTCATCTGCTTTACAGGTAGAAATACCTGCAGTCGGTGCTATAAAAGCGTCCCTTGCATTAACTAAACATCAGCTTGAAGCTGTAACAAATGAAACTCCTCATCTTGATAAATTAATCCACGCTGCTGAAGAAGCATGTGGTCAAATAAAAATTGAGATGGCTGAGGTTAAAACATCAATCATTTCACTTCAAAAAACAAACGAACGTCTTTCCGCATTCAGGGATCAAAATGCAAGAGCCGCGATGGTTAAAGGTCGTTTGAGTTTGTATCTGGAGCATATGCCCGAAGGCGAAGTTGATTTTTCCTCTGAAATCAAAGAGGCAGATATGCTAAAGCAGCAAATTCTTAAACTTGAAGAAGAGCTTGATGACGATGCTCTTGCCGAAAAAATCAGCTCCGCTTTGTCTGTAATCTCATCAAAAATTACAACTTTGGCTCAACGCCTCGGCATTGAACATTCCGACTCTCCGATGCGACTCGACCTGAAAAAGCTAACAGTGGTTGCCGATACCGAAGATGGCCCTATTCCCATGCCAAAGATGGGTAGTGGTGAAACTTGGGTTGGCCTGCACTTGGTGACTCACCTTTCTTTGCATAATTGGTTTGTTAAGAAATCCCGGCCTGTTCCGCAATTCTTGTTCTTGGATCAACCATCTCAAGCATATTTCCCTCCGGACGCCTCTGCTGAAACAGTGAAGAATGAAACAGATACTGGGAATCCAGATCGACAGTCTGTGATTAAAATGTTCCAGCTTGTCGTTGCTGAAACACATAATTTTCAGGTCGTAATTACTGAGCATGCAGATATTCAAGAGGATTGGTTTCAAAATCTCGTCAGGGAAAAATGGTGGGATGGACAAACGAAGCTCATTCCAATGGACTGGTTGGAGGACGAATGATGAATGTTCAAGACGCAGCCATACAGATATTGAAGGAAGCTGGAAAGCCTCTACATGCAAAAGAGATCGCCGGGCGAATTATTGAAGCTGGGTTGTGGTCAAGCGATGGCAAAACACCGGAGGCCACTGTCAGTGCCCGCCTGTATTCGGACATCAAAAAGCATGGGGACTTGTCGACCTTTGTGAAGGTTGCGCCTCAGATGTTCTTTCTTCGTGATGTTCAACTTGTTGCCGTTTGCGATGCAAAGGAGCCAGAACAAAATAGCGAGAGCCACTTGGCCAGCCCTCAAGGGACGTATTCCTTTCTGGTTGCCGCAGAAAAGGTGCTGGATCAGTTTGGTAATCGGAATTCGATGCACTACCGGGAGATTACTGACAAAGCCATGAGCTTTGGCTGGTTGAACACCTCCGGCAAAACTCCGGAAGCGACAATGAACGCTCAATTGGTGACTGAACTCAAACGGGCAAAAGCCAGTGGTGAGCCCGGTCGGTTTGTCCGTACATCACCTGGGTATTACAGCCTCGTCAAATGGATGGGAACCGGCTTGCCGTATCAAATCTCAAAGCATAATCGAGAGATCAGGAAAAAACTGTTGTCTCAGCTGATGAGTTTGAGTCCGGTTCAATTTGAAGAGATTGTTGGACAATTGCTGGCTGAAATGGGCTTTGAAAGTATCGAGGTAACCAAGTACGGAGGAGACGGAGGCATTGATGTTCGAGGCTCTCTGCTAATTAGTGATGTAGTTCGCATTAAAATGGCTGTTCAGGCAAAACGCTGGAAAGGCAATATTCAAAGTCCGACCGTTCAACAGGTTCGCGGTAGCCTTGGCGTACACGAACAAGGATTGATTATTACCACCAGTGACTTTAGTTCCGGAGCCGTTAAAGAAGCCAATCAGCCGGATAAAACTCCAGTGGGACTTATGAACGGAGAACAGCTTGTTACGCTTCTAATGGAATACAACATAGGTGTCCGCCGCATGTCCCACGACCTTTTCGAGCTGGAAGAACTGCCCACAAAGATATGATTGTGGGTTTTGTCAGACCATCATCAGTGATGGTCAAATACTAACAGTCAAGAAGTATTTCGCTGTGTCATTGGTTGGTTGGAGTGCATCTGTGATGCTCGAATCAAAGCCCACTATCGGTTGATAAGTATTCCGGGGGCTAAGTGCGGGTCAAATTTTTTTGAGTATATATTATTAAGGTGAAACAATTTAGTGTTGTTTTGTCGGTGGAGCTTCGGCGGGGATTTTCCCTCCGCCGGAGCTTTTGTGTTTTTAGGGCTCAAAATTGCCGCTATAGCGGGAGATTTGAGGTCTCAGATTGTTAATTTTTAGGGTGTCCAGGCTACTGTATGGGCATGTGTATTTTGGAGGTTTTTATGGAAATGAAGTGTTTAAATGACATGGCTCAGGATGTGTTTGCAAAGATGGTCAACAGGCTGAATGACGGGTATTTGAAGCTGGATTCAAATCGGGGATTTATGCCGACTATTGTCGAAGCAATAGGCAACGTCGATGGCTATGGCAAACTGTATTCGGTGGCGCATTATGGCGAAATGAACGGCGATCTCATGCGCGATCCAGACGTGACTTTTGTCGAAAAAGATGGGAAGTTTTATCCGGTGTCATTCCGCAATGATTATCTGGGTATTGACCAGGAAGTCTTTACTTATAAAGACGGCAGCGTGATCGCGATTAACTATCGTTTGCAGCATGAACTGACGGAGTTCGCCAACGGCTGGATGCGGAACATTAACGAACAGCAGGAGTTATGAATTCAGACGGTCGAGCCAGTATAAGGGCTTTCTGGTTCCGTGGGCAACTGCGAGCACATAAACGGCGTCGGGATCAATCCGATAAAAAACTTTGTGTCTAAAACGTTTTGTATAAATTGAGCGTATCTCGGGAAACTCAGGCAGAACAATAGTCCAAGCTTCTGGAAATTGTTT
>JAFGXT010000203.1 GCA_016936495.1 Victivallales bacterium | reverse complement strand
TTGCAGCTATTTGCCGTAATGTAAGCGGTATTACTTCTTTAGAAGTTTCTTTTTCTGTTGTCATTTTTCTATAATCCTTTTATTTTTTTGGTTTGTGATGTTTTTACAACACCATTAAGAATTTTATTTCTATTTAAAGTGTAACCATTTTTTTATTGAGCCTGCAACTTAAAATTTCTGATTTCAAACCAGCAATCAGGTTGCTTCCATGCAAAGCATAATATAGACATAGTCTCAGCATCGGGAGGAGCTATGATTGGGAACTTGTATTTTTTCCACTCCTGGGTCAAAGGAGTTTGAGTAAGGATGCTTTTGCGTTCTAAACCGTTGATATACGCAAGTATCTGTAATCCGGCCTTGCCACGTATTTCCATTGACATAATATATGAAGCTCCTGGAACTATTGAAAATGTTCTGGTTCTTAGTCCAGAACAATATGGAGATGTGCCGATAACTTTTACTGACGGCGTCGCGTTATTATTCAAAAGCTGTATTTCATAATCTTTTTTCCATCCTTTACGGGTAAGGTCTTTTAATGTAAGAATATCTTTATCCTCCAGTTGTATGGTAATATTACCGAATGCGGCGGGATTTTTTACACCACCGATTCCTGAAGCCCATTCTATATATGAAGTTCGTCCTTGTCCGTTGTTGTTATTTATAAGCATGGAGAAACGCACCGGTTTTTTTTCATTAAAAACAAAAGGGTAAAGTTCAGAAGCGTCTATTCTGATTTTATATATTGTTTTGTTGCCGTTTCTGATAATATTGCATTTCGCATATTTTACCGGGCTGCCAGAGTGAGAACATTTGATCGGCAGATCCCCATCGGCATCGGGAGCTTTTACTTTCCATATCACTGCTTTTTTGTCGTTGACCAGCCCCGCCGCAAACTCAAGGCGCCCGGTATCATAACCATCACCGGAAGCATCGATAGCAAACTGAATACTGTCTTCGTTCCAGATTCTTATACTGTTCATTCTGCAATGATGAATCGGGTCATTTACTTCTACTACAAGATCCATATGACCTGAGGAAAAGCCAATGGCAAAGCGTCCATCGATTGGCGTTACAGGAAGATGTGGATTAACCTTTATAGTACGCTCTACTTTTTGCCAGGCAATTTTTTCATGATTAACCAGATTAAATTTATCGTCAAAAAGAGAGCCGTGGCGGTAGGTACCATGGAATTCATTATCCAGTGTAAGTTTAGCTTTATGAATGAGCAGGACATTTCCTTTGTTATCATCCCATTGACGAATAGCATTCATTTCCGGATTGTGAATGATATAGTATATTTCAGGTTCCATGGTAAATTTTTCATTTACTTCAACTTTTTTCCCTTCTGGATTAATTACTTCGGAAGATGATGTTATAGCATTGAGCAAACGAGGCGATATTCGGGCGGCATCAGGAGAGTCATTCCATGCTATAAGCATAGATTTGGAATCGTCTTTGAGCATGATTGCCCGCTGGCTGTTGTTTTTTTCGAAAATAAATCCATCTCCGACTTCTAATCGTCCTTTTACCTGAGCCGTGAAATTATTCCATGCCAGCGCCGGATATCTAGGTTGAATATAAGGTAAATGGCGAAATAGACCGGAGACATGAGGGTGAGTCATATTATATTCCCGGTAAAATGGCAATGTTTCTTTTTCCATGCGTGATAAATTCAGCATGGCAAAGAGATCGATTTCAATTATGCCCGCCCGTATTTGTTCAAGGAATCTGATAAGCATATCACGTGCGAGAAGTTTTTCACTGGGATAGTCCGGCATCATCGGCTTGAGGAGCATGGCATGCCATTCCGAAGTAACTACCGGTTTTTCTGCAACATTATATTTACGGTTTATCTCATTGAAAGGTTCTGGAGTAATAGTTTTACAATGCAATGCCAGTACGTCAAAATATTTACCGCCACCAAGCTTCAGTAAAGTATCATAGAATGGCAGATAACGCATACCGATCCCGCCCAGCCATACTATAGCATCAGGTTTTTCCGTTTTTACGGTTTCATAGCCAGCTTTCAACAGTTTTACAAAGTTTTCAGGAGTGTCATCCCAAAAGCATGAGAATCCAGGAAAATGAGGTTCGTTCCATAATTCATATCTTTTTACGCCGGGGTAACGTGCAATCAACATGCGAAGAAAATTTTTCCAATCATTTATATTCTGCGGTATTACAGTAGAATATTCGTGTATGCAAATATTTATCCAATCCGCCTTGGGGCGGGTACTTGCCCATTGAGGAGTAGCAAACACGTTGAATATAATATTTTTTTCTTTAAAGCCCTGTTGTTTTGCCAAATCCATGAATTCATCGACGCTGCTCCAGTCTGGTTTGCCACGTTTTTTTTCGACGTTAGCCCAGCGTATACCGTGTATGCGGATGCTGTTAAATCCGATCAGTTTCAATAATGGAATGACTTTCTTGTACATACTGAAATGTGGCGATACTCCAAAGCATGGAGCTATATCTTCCGGTGCCGCTGTTGGTCTCGGAGCAACGGTAAAACTGTGTTTCGATACATCGAACTCTTTTGATGCCAGTCGCAGATACTTGCGTTTGTCTTTCAAGTCCTGTTTACGAATGTTTACCTTATATGTTTCTTTGACCAATTTGCCGTTCACCAGGAATTCCACCTGAAAGAATCCTGGTTCAGGTGATTTCCATCTCCAGCCTTGTTCATTAAATAATGATGCAGAGAGATTTCCGGTATGGATCTCTTCCTCATTGGAATTATACACTTTGAATGATATCTTTGCTGAATCAGGAAGCGGAGATTCACTTCTGAATACTACCGTTTCTCCTTTAACCCACCAGTTAGCCAATTTCTCCCCGCGTATGGCAGGGATTTTATCTTCAGCTGATATTGTTTCGCAAAAGAAAAAAAATAATAGCATCATCATGCATTTTAACAAATCTGACATGGCGGATAACTGATCTGTTTTCACCGGGATTTTCAGGCTCATATTTTCCGATACACGATCTTTGTTTTCAATATTTACAGATGAGACCTGATGCGATTTAGCTTTTTCCATGATAATTTTCCTGTCTTTCTGATTATTGGTTTTGCCAGGTGATATAATCCAGACTTTCAGGATCATTATAATTAAACATCGGAGTAGTATACGGATTCATGATGTTCTTTACTAATATGGCTTCGGAGTGACCGTCGAGAAACAACACATTGCATATTTTCATATGACGTCCCGCAGGTTTACCGTAAAAAGTACTTGTCAAGTAAGCGTTCATGAAATTAATCCTGAAGAAACCGGAATCCAGATTTGCAGTTCCATCAGACAAATTGCGATATGAATCCATGATAAACATTTTTTTCGACGCTCTGCTTGCCATGTCCAACTTGTAAGATATAGTATTTGAATAATTGCTGTTATTGCTGGACAACGAATACAAACTAGTATTAATCCCGTAGTGAGGATATAATGGCCAACTTGTTTTCTGGGTCATTGCAGGGCAAGTGAACCAGCTATAATCAACGTAATTGTTTTTTTGTAAAATATCATTCCAGCTTCTGGGTTTACCGGGAGGATTGGGATATAAAGGCGGAATATAGCCTTCATAATCAGAAGTATAATTAAGTGCCGCCAGCCCCAGTTGCCGTATGCCATTCATGCAGGATATCTGCTTGCCTTTGTTCCGGGCCTTGTTTAACGCAGGCAATAGCATTGATGCCAAAATTGCAATGACGGCTATCACTACGAGCAGCTCGACAAGTGTGAAAATCCTTTTTATTCCGTTCTGCTTACACAAGCAACCATTCGGATAAAAGTGTAAGTTGGAATGCATGCGATCTTGTTTCCTGTCGGAATTAATACTTGATTCTTTCATCTTATAACCCTCCTGTATAATTTATTATAACAATAATGCATTCAAAAATCAAAATTTTTTTAATATTACAAATTCAACGTCCCATATAATCATACCGGATTATCGGGGCACAAAACGTAATATCTTAAATATCAGATTATAAAGGCAATAATTATATCGATGTTTTAGTTCTCCTGCCGTTGCTGCTATTATTTTTTACAGGGGCGGCAGTCTCCACAATAGTCTCCTTTAAGACCGAGAGAACGACCGCCATCAACGATGAAATTTTGTCCCGTAATATAACTGGCCGCTTCTGTTGTAAGAAAAACAGTCATTTCCGCGATATCCCGACCGGTGCACATGCGGGATAGGAAAGTGAATTGCCGGGCGAATGCTTCTTCATCTTCGGGTATATCCTCCTGTCGCGGAACTTTTCCTGGACTTACGCAGTTAATATTTATGTTTTTTCTGGCAACTTCTATCGCCAACGTTTTGGTGGCAAGAATTACGCCCGCCTTGGCAGCTCCGTAATCACAGTTGCCCCATACTCCGTTTACTCCCACCAAAGATGCTATATTGACAATTTTACCGCTTTGTGCTTCTATCATAGAGGGTAAAACCGCATGGATGCAATGCAGTGTACCAAACAAATTCAATTCAATAACACGTCTTACCACCTCTAGCTTTTGATCGGCAAATGCCCGCATTTCTTTTCGTGCACTTACTCCAGCGTTATTAACGAGTATATCGATTTTCCCGAAACGCTCTTTTACGCTCAATACGGCTCTTTGGACGTCTGCATAATCACAAATATTTACTGGAATTGGCTCAATATGTATATTTTTTGCGGTAAGGGCGGCACATTGTTTTTCCATTGCTGATTCATCCAGATCAAACACTGCTATATGTGCCCCTTCCTCTGCTAACTTATCCACTATTGCAGAACCTATACAGCCTGCTCCGCCAGTTACAATTGCTGTTTTATTTTTAAGTTTCATTTTTATATGCCTTTAAATTTATTTGTTTAAACTTGTAAGGGATGTTCACGACATAAAAGTGGAATTGTTATCGCACGGCGTTCTATGCCCGAACGATAAGCACCTACTATCATTTCCGTTGACCACAACGCATCTTCACATGAAGAGCGCAATGAAGTATTATTTTTAACTGCCTGCAATAAATCCCAGGCGGCGCGTCGATTGTTGTCAGCATAATAACGATGAGTAGGGTTATCTGGATTTTGAACGCATTCTGCATAATTCAAAGGCATAGCGTCAGGAATTTCAGGTGGAACAGGAACCGGTACAGGGATGAATGATGCTTCATCTTCAAAAGGCATGGGAAATTTACGGCAGAGACGCAATTCCCTATTGCCATCAAAACGAACCGCAAGAGTTCCTTTTGTCCCGCATACCACAATTCCCATACGAGTGCAAACATTACGTGCAACCATCCCCCTGCGACTTTCGAATATAGTGTTAACTCCTTTAGGGAAGCGATAAAATGCAATTATTTCATCGCCGGCGGTAGGTCCGATGGGTTCGTCGGTCGGCATGGTCATTTCCGAAGTAATGACTTTGCCTTTAGTTCTGATGTCGGCATAGACCTCAGTCGGTTTTCCCAAAAGATATACTGCCAGATCCAAAAGATGAGATCCCAGCACCATCATGTCTTCGCCGCCTCCACGGTTATCCTCTTTTCCCCGTAAGTAACAATTTAACACTTGTCCAATCTCTCCGCCCTCAATCATCTCTTTCATTTTTATAAATACCGGTGCATAACGGGCCAAGTGCGCCACTGCTATTTTTATATTCTTTTCACGTGCTCTGCGTATAAGACAATCTCCTTGAACCAGATTTGCAACAAAAGGTTTCTCTGTCAGGACATGACAGTTGTAATCTATTGCAAAATTAATTTGCTCGAAATGTTCTTCTGGTAAACGAGAGCTCAATAACAGTATATCCGGATTTTCCCTCTCCACCATTTCACGGTAATCATAATATGACCTCGCCGCTCCTGAGACCCGGTCTTTATCTTCCCGTTCCCGGTTGGAGTCGGCATATGCCGCAATATTCACTCCAGGCAATCCGGTGAAGGAATTTTCAATAAAATGTCCTCCAAGGCGCTTGTTTCCAGTTTCATGAATTATACAAACTTTCATCATCAAAAATTTCCCGTAGTATTATTAATGTTTGGACTATGTTGTTCCTCTCAACATTAAGTTTTTCTGCAAAAACTGATTCTGTCCAATGTTAATTGTTACTTATAACGACTTGTTTTTTATAACAATAATTTCTTTTTATTTATCTCTCCATATTGATATTTATACACTTATAATTCCATATCTCATTGGACATAATCGAAAAATACTGATGAAGAATCATCAATAAGACAAAAATATCCAAAATAATTACTTCACAGGTCGGGAGACATTGCCCGGGCACATCTCAAAACGCTTGCGGAATGACCTGTAAAAATAACTCAGATCATTAAATCCTGAATGATAACATATATCTATAATCGGCATGTTAGAATGCTCTAGCTCAGATTTTGCAGATTCCAACCTGATTTGTTTTAATCTTGCTGTGATCGTGGTTCCGTTTTTTTTGCTGTAAAGCTTGCTGAGGTAACACGCAGATATGCCGATTCTACGCGATAGCCGTTGCAGACTGAACTCCTCCCGGAAATTATGTTCCAGAAAATTGTTGACATAATCTATGATTTCATCAGTAGTCATTGAAAATCCGCGTTCCGCACTTTTTCGCATCATCAGAATCAGCAGTTTTATTAGTGAAAGACGGATGAATGTCCGATAATTGGCGTCTTTTCTGGTGAATTCACGATAAATGGAATGTATTAAAACTTTCATCTCATTGTCAATTTTCATCATATACATGGAATCACGCTCTTTAAATGAACAGTCTTCTTTAAATATCGAGCAGAAACCAAATTCATCTTGAATATTTGATAATTCTTCTTCAACCAGTCGAAAATCGAATAGCAAATTATAACATTCCATTAAAGGTTCATCAAAACAGTATGTGGCTTTTGCGTTAGGGTGGGTAAGCATAACTGCCCCTGGGAAATACTGATAGACCCGGTCGTTCACAATACGTTCTCCAGAGCTGTCTGGAATATAGGATATTTCCCAGAATTCCCGCTGAAAACGAATGTTTTTATTAATATAATCCGAGCGGTTTTTAGATAGTTCTATATAAAAAGGAAAATCTTTTTTTAAAAATCGATCGCGCTCCCATCTTCGATACGCCAAATCTTTGGTATTCAAGTTTTTCAACATTTTTATCCCTGCTCTAAGTATTTTCAGGTTCGGAACAACTCTTGAATTCTTTGATTACATTTTCTCTGAATTTAGTGTCTAATAAAAAATTTAAACCTGTAGAACCCATAGCAGCGGCAGCTTTTAACATATTTTCAAAGGCCATATTTGAGTTGGCTGCACTGGCAAATTCCTTGGAGTGCCCCGGGATTGATGGATTGCCATCAATGGCAAAACTTGGATGGATTCCAGGTTTTAATCTGGAAAAATTGCCGAAATCGGTTGACGCACGACTGGGTATTCCTAAATCTTCCGGATTTAATCCCAGTGATTTTGCGCTCTCCATATAAATACGGTTCATGTTAGAGTTGGGCATGCGACTTTGATACTGTACCCCCAGCTCCGATATTTTGGGCGTTGCCCCTGTAATCAATCCGGCGCCAGTTACA
>JAFGXT010000202.1 GCA_016936495.1 Victivallales bacterium | reverse complement strand
CATTTCGCCTGCGGCGACCAGCGTTCCGCCGCTGGAGCCCGTCCCGGCACTGCCGGTTGAGCTTGTACTGCTGCGCAGCTTTTTTTCACTTCTGTCAGTCCCGTCCGTTTGGTCAGATAGTCGCGCAAAGCGGCTCATACGCCGAAAGAACACCTCGATGCCTCATTTCGCACGGTAAAGCTTGCAAATAGTTACGGCTTTAAAATACTTATTTTTGTTTTGTGGTTTTTTTTGCTGATTTTTTTGTTGGCGGAGAACTGGCGTTTTCAGTTTTGCGTGGCCGTCCGGGTTTGCGTTTTACCGGAGTTGCTGACGGTTCCGGCGTTGCGGCTGAGAGCTTTTTAGGTCTGCCGGGTTTGCGTTTGACCGGGACTGGAACTGGAGGGGGTATTATTTCATCATCAAGCGTATCAAGTTCTATGCCGAAGATGTTATTCAATTCGTCGTCGGCGATAGCCGCCGGAGTGGCGGCGTCAACCAGAGTATCGGCAACTCCGGCGGACAGGAGTTCGTTTTGATCTACACCACGTAACAGAAAGAATAGCTCGGGTTGCGCGTCAAGCCGGGCGCCCACGCCATAGAGCACCGCCGCCAGATGTTTGCATAGATCCGCCCAATCGGGGCAGTTGCAGATCATTTTTATCTCTTTGGGGGCGGGAAACATGCCATTGGGTTTACGGCAGAGGACTTCAATTATTTCCTTACTCAGTTTGCCTTTGATCAGGTCGATCAGCGAACTTATTTTTCCGGCGCAATCACGTTTAAGTTTTTCCCACTTATCTTTTTCCAATTCCTGAATGGTTATATTTATCTCGTAAAGTTCTGAACCCATGACTTGCGCGGTGATTTTACCTTTGAATATTTTCAAGTCGATCACGGCACCGCTGCGGACATAGCTGCGTCCGCGCGGCAAACGGTTTTCGTAGTCATGATAGGATTCGATGTTATCACACCAGGCTTTTCCCCAAAAAGTTTTGGCGATGGCACGTCCAGGGATCTCCACCGGCGACAGCTCTTCGCCTTTGGCGGTCAGTTTTTTGATCTTTGACGCCGCCTCCTGTTTGCGTTCGCTCACTGGAACATAACGCGGAAACCCGTAATCACTGTATCTGCTTCTACTGCTTCTACTCCAGCGTGCCATTTTCATATCTCCTATAAAATTGATTTAACGTCGAGTTCGACGAATTTCAGTAACTCTTCATTATTCATATCAGTCATGAGCTTCTCCGCGCCTTCGCTGAGGAGCGAATCGGCAAGGTCTTTTTTCTCATCAATTAAAATGTCTATTTTCTCTTCCATGGTGCCTTTGCATATGAACTTATGCGCCAGCACATTGCGGTGTTGTCCAATACGAAACGCGCGGTCGGTCGCCTGATTTTCCACCGCCGGATTCCACCAGCGGTCAAAATGCACCACATGATTGGCGGCGGTGAGATTAAGTCCAGTCCCGGCGGCTTTCAGTGACAGCACAAAAAACGGCGGTCCGCTTTCGCTCTGGAACTGTTCCACCAGCTTTTGCCGTTGTTTGATTGAAGTGCCGCCATGCAGAATCAATCCGGGACGTTTAAAGCTGCGGGATAAATGTTCATGCAGTGGTTCGGTCATCTCCCGGAATTGGGTGAACACCAGCATTTTTTCCTGTCGGGAACCGATTTCCTCGGCGATTTCCGCCAGGCGCAGGAACTTACCTCCGGATTCGGGGTCGAACTCGCCGCTGCCGGAAAACTGTGCCGGATGATTACATATCTGTTTGAACATCATCAGATATTTAAAGACCAGTCCGCGGCGTTTAATGTCATCGACTTCTTTCAGTTCCCGTGCCATTTCTCTTACCGCCTGCTGATACAAGATTGCCTGAGCTTTGGCAAGCTGACAATATACTTTCATCTCTGTCTTATCCGGCAAGTCGGAAATAATACGTTTATCGGTCTTCAAGCGACGCATGATATAGGGTCTGGTGAGCTGCCGCAACGGCGCGTAATTTACGCCGCTTTCTTCAGTATTGAGCTTTTTAATAAATTCCTTAAATCCGTCGAGCTTGCCCAGCAAACCCGGACTGATGAAATCGAACACACTCCAGAGGTCAGTGATACGATTTTCCACCGGTGTACCGGTGAGAGCCAGACGGCGTGAACTGCGCAGGCTTCTAACCGCTTTGCTCTGTTTTGAATGCGGATTTTTAACCGCCTGCGCTTCATCGACGATTACCGCAGTCCAGATGATTTCCCGTAAAGCCTCCAGGCGCGACAACATACCGTAGGTGGTAACCACCGCGTCAAATTCCTTTAAAAAAGTTTCAGGCGTGGATGACAAGCGTTTCATGTCCTCATCATTCAACGCCATTGGATGAAGAATACCGAAGCGCAGCTCCGGAGTAAATTTTTCCGCCTCTTTACGCCAATTCTGCAACAGCGACGCCGGGACTACCAGCAGAGCCGGAACTGATGCGGTGTCACCACGGCGCTTCAGCAACGACAATAAAGTCAGCACCTGTAAAGTTTTACCCAATCCCATGTCATCGGCAAGGCAGCCGCCCAAACCTAATTCCGTCATGCGCCAAAGCCATTTTACGCCGTCGAACTGATACGGTCTTAAGGTGTTCTTCAAGGTTTCCGGCAACTCCGGTAGCGGAATGCTCGATGGACTTTCCAGCTCCGTCAACAATTCTTGAAGTTGACCGGAGGCATTGACGGAACAAAATTCCCGGTCAACTTCCGGCGTTCCAGTTCCTGCTGGAAGATTTGCTCCGGCGAGCATGCGCAGTCCCTGAATAAAGGAGAAACCCGCTTCCGTCGCCTGGGAGGCGTCATTCCACTGGCTTAAAAGTTCCTGTATTTTATCCGGCTCGGCCTCGACCCATTCGCCCTTGATACGCACCAGTCCGCCCTCGGAATTGAGCAGTTGTTCCAACTCTTCACGAGTCAATTCCATGCCATTGAGAATGGTTTTAAAGGAAAAATCCAGCATGGCGTTGATGCCGAGTTTTTGACCTTTTTTCAGATCAATATCAACTGAGACTTTGACCTTTGGCGGTTTTGTATTTTTCCAGATGTTGGCTATGCGGACAATTACGCCGCTTTCCTCGATTGCCGGAATGTCGCAAAGGAAATCATACGCCTGACGCGGCGTCCATGCCTGCGGACGGAATATCTCCCGGCTCTCCTGTAATTGCGCGATAAGTTTACTACGTTTACCCGCTTCCTGTATCGGATTCAACAGCGTGATCAGTGCATTGCGGTCATTGACGTAAGCTTTGACCGCCGCGCCCAACGGCAAATGTTTAGGAACATCGTTTTCCGAAAGCCGGTGAATAAAGGTGGCGATGAAGGCAAAAGGATGATCGCCGGTCTTATCCTGTTTATTTTCCGCTAAATGAAAACTTACCTTGCCGACACTTTTCCACGCCGGATTAAGTTTGCGTACCCATTCGCCGAAAGTTCCGGAAGACGCGGAGAACTCCATCTGAACCTGTTGTTCCAGTTCCGTATGCAGAGCCATAAGCCAATCGGCGTTAAGGTATTCCGCGCCGCGCATAGGCGGAGCTTCCAGCGCTTCAAAGCCAAGAGCAGACGCGTCAGGGCGGATACCTTCGAACACCGTGGAGAGATTGCGGTTTTCCGGCTCTTGAGCATGACAGAGACGGGTAATGAATTCCCGAGCCAGTTTACGAAAATAACGGAACGCCGCCGGAATTCCAGATGGCAACTCTTCGCGCACCAGCGCGAGCAAACCGGGTCCATTGCCATTATCAAAACTTTCACTCAGGATTTTTACGGTATTATCAGGCGCGTCCCAGCTTTCATTATCGTGTGTCGTTACCGGTTCAATGCGCAAGTGTCCGGTGGGTCTTAATACTAATTCAATATTCATAATGGCTTTATGCGAAACTTTAAAATATTAAAAATAACTCATTCGCCATTAATATGCGGGTCAGCCCAGACATTTTCAAAGAATAATCGATGGTAAGATAGTGATTTTTATGATATTCTTCCGCCGCTGCGGTAACAGAACTCATGACGTATGTCGGCAGGGGGATCTTTGTGTTTAAGCAGAGATGCCACTTCTATTACCCGCATGACCGTATTTACCGCTTCCTCCAAACCCAGGTCGTCGCTCAATACATGATTGCGCGACGACGCCCAGCCTACCGCGCCATGTGATGACACTTTGCCGCCACCGCCTACTATCAAACAGCCATGCCGTATGAAAGGCATCCATACCTGCATGATCGCCAGTTCACCGCCGCCAGATCGCCGGCGCGATACCGACATCACTCCCACCGGCTTATTCGCCAGCTTGAAGTCCTGATTCTTTAAAATACGCGTACGATTCATAAATTTGGTGAAAAGATCCGATGGCATACTCAGTTTGACTGGTGTGGAAATCACAAACCCGTCAGCGTTTTCCATCATTTTCAAAATAGATTCCGCTTCATCATTGATCAGACAGTCGATGTATTCCCCGGTAATAGTAGTTTTTCCGCATATGCCGCAACCGTTGCAGTGCTCTATTTTGTAATCGCGGAGGTCGATAATATCACACTCCACTCCATCCCCGCAATTCTTGCTCGCCTCCGTCATCGCGTGTTCGAGCATAGATTTGCTGTTGCTGTTATTCCTTGGAGAACAACTAATTCCAAGTATCTTTACCACCATTTTCATTTCTCCTTTTGAATTGCAGGAAAAAAAGCACGTTATATAGTTATATATGATAACCAAGCATATGTCAACGTCATATTATACTTTCTTGGTATATTTTTTCAAAAAAGCCAATATTGTTATAAAATAAACTCAAAACAAACTTTAGACTGAAATGCAAAGACAATAAAAATCTTGTGCTGTAAGCAATGGAGTAATGCGCGTATATAAGAAAACCAATCAAAAAGGCTTATTTGTATTAGTTTATAGACATGAGCCGATTATGCATGAGCTTCAAGTCCGAGTCGGAATAGGCTTTGATGCGTAATTGCCGTTCCAGTAACGCGGCGGCGGTGGTGAGCTGCCCGAACTGCTCACATAAATCAACATATTGCAGCACCAGAGCGCTGTCTCCAGAGTTGACTGAAGGACGGGAATCAAAATAATCGGAGAGGACTTTCAGCGCGGCGTCAGTATCCTGCAGCGATTCTACATGGATTTGCACAAGCATTTCTACCGCCTGTTTATTATAGGGATACGCTTTGAGAATCTGTTTTAGCTCTTCCACGGCGGCGTCAAAATCGTTTTGCATAATCAATCCCTGCACCCGGGAGAAAGCCGGAGCCTTGGTGCGACGAAAAACCCTTGGCATAAGGATGCTATTGGTCAGATTGCGGCAAAACCGCGGAAGAAAGGCATAAGCGAAACATAGACCAGCCATAAACCCAAGCACAACAGCTAAAATGACGGCTATAACCTCATCTACCGCATTTCTGGCGTCAAGGAATGCCTGGATACATTTGATCGACAGCGCCACACCCATAGCTATGAGAATCAGTTTCAGCAAAGTTTCTTTACTAAACATTTTTACCCCATGTTTATATGCGAAGTTGCTATTTTGCAAAAAGAATATACATTATGAAAAAAGATTTTGCTACATGCAGATAAGATTTCAGCTTATAAAAATTCGGAGAGCGTCATGAAAAAGGTCAGGGAAGCCGCGGTAACCCGCACAACTAAAGAAACTGATATATTCGTAAAGATCAATCTTGACGGAAGCGGCGCGAGCTCAATTGACACCGGCGTCCCTTTCCTCGACCACATGCTTGAACTTTTCGCCCGGCACGGATTTTTTGACCTGGAAATACGGGCGAAAGGAGACATTCATATTGATTATCATCACACCATGGAAGACTTGGGGTTGACGCTCGGACAGGCGTTGCTGGAGGCTCTCGGCGACAAGGCGGGAATCAGAAGATATGGTTCCTGCATACTGCCGATGGATGAGACGCTCGCGCTGACCGCGCTGGACTTGTCCGGCAGACCTTATCTGGTCTACGATCTGTTGCCGCCCTCGGATCGGATTAAGGATATAGATACCGCGTTGTTCAAGGAGTTTTTTCAGGCGTTATCCGTCAAGGCGGGTATGAATCTGCACATCAAGCTGCTTGCCGGCGAGGAAGTGCACCATGTTTTCGAGGGCGTATTCAAATCGCTGGCGAAGTCCCTGGACCAGGCGGTCAGCATAGACCCCAGAGTCAAGGGCGTTCTCTCCACCAAAGGCACACTATAAAAAAACTCCGGTATCGCCATAAGCGCCACCGGAGTTATGAAGTCATTGTGATATTAAATATCCCGCATCTTCGGTTCGAGGTACTCCACACAGCTGTTCAGTGTGGCAAGCTGCGGATAATCCGCTTCAGGGACTTCTATCTTGTAGCTCTTGCGGAGCTCCATGACAATATCCAGAAAATCCATGGAATCAAGATCAAGCTGATCTCTTAAGCGCTGAGACGGATCGACTTCCGAACAGTCTCCTTCGGGCAGAATATCGTTGACGATATCTATGACGGCCTGCTTTACCTCATCTGTGGTCATTTAAAACTCCAATCTATTTAAATTAAAAAATTGCAATCATAAGCGATAATCTAACACACTTTTGTGATGCTTTCCAGATAGATTCTTAACAAAAGTTCATTAAAGATTGAAATTTGCCTGAAGCTCTTGCCGAAACCCGCTTTAATTATAAATTTTTAACTTTAAAATCCATATAGACCCTTGAAGAAATAGCAAAGCATGATAACTTATAGGCTCTTTGTCCCGGATTGACAACACATTGCAGCGTGTTTTCAGGTAAAAATCCGGATAAAACCGAACCAGAAGGTTAGCTGCTGACAACGTTTAAAATTAATAATAATAACAAAACAGACGTTGCAGATAAGTTGCCGAAAAAAAGAGGAAAAGGAAAATGGCTAAAATTAACATTAAAGATCTGTTGGAAGCGGGTTGTCATTTTGGACATCAGACCAAACGCTGGAACCCGAAGATGAAGGATTATGTTTACGGTTCACAGAACGGTATCTCCATCATCGACCTGACCAAGACCATGCACCAGATTGCCGACGCATGCAATTTTCTCCAGCGCAAAGTAATGGAAGGCGCGGACGTATTATTTGTCGGAACCAAACGTCAGGCACAGCAGATCATCAAAGAAACCGCCGAAAAGACTGGCATGTATTATGTCGCTGAACGCTGGATGGGTGGAACTTTGACCAATAACGTTACGATCCGTAAAAGTATTACCAGAATGTATGAGATCGATGAGCTGATGAAATCCGGTGACACCGGCAGCCTCAAGAAAAAAGAACTTTCCTCTTTGAGCAGAAAATGCGAAAAATTGCATCGCGACCTTGATGGTATCGCCAGCATGAAAAAAACTCCGGGCGTAATGGTGTTGGTTGATGTATGTCATGATGATATTGCCATCCGTGAAGCTCAGAAACTGAATATCCCGATCGTCGCTATATGCGATACTAATGGTGATCCTACTCAGGTTGATTACCCCGTCGCCGCCAATGATGACGCTGTAAAATCAATTAAAGTAATCATCGATCTCTTTGCTGACGCTATTCTGGTTGCTTCAGAGATGTATCAGAAGAAAGTAGTTGAGGAAAAAGCTAAGGCAAAGGCTGACGCCGAAGCCAAAGCTGAAGCAAGAAAAGCTGAGGCAAAAGCTAAGGCCGATGATAAGAAAACAGAAGTGAAAAAGCCTGTGGCAAAGAAGCCGGCCGCAAAGAAAGCTGTGGAAGAGAAGGTTGAGGCTGTTGAAGCCACTCCTGCAGAAGCTGTTGCGGAAGAAGCTCCCGAAGCTGAAAAGGCTGCCGTTGCTGAATAAGCACGCTGATTGTTAATTTTATATTTTGGAGACATGTATTATGGCTATTACCGCTGACATGGTAAAAGACCTGCGCGACAAAACCGGCGCGGGCATGATGGATTGTAAAAAGGCTCTCGTAGCCGCTGAAGGTGATTTGGAGAAGGCAATCGAAAACTTGCGTAAATCCGGTATCGCCAAAGCTGAAAAGAAAGCTTCCAGAGCAACTAAGGAAGGACGTATCACCACCGCGATCGAAGGCGGCAAAGCCGCTATCGTGGAAGTTCTGTGCGAAACCGACTTTGTTGCCACCAATGAGAAGTTCAACAACTTCATCAATGGCGTTGCCGCCAACGCGCTTAAAATTGATGGCGATGGTGACATTGCCGTAAAAGTCAACGAAAACGAAAAAGACCTGCTCGTGTCCATGATCGCCACCATTGGTGAAAACATGCAGATTCGCAGAGCTGAAAAATGGCAGAGCAATGGTAAGATCGCTTCATATCTGCATCAGGGCGGACGCATTGTGGTAATGGTTGACGTCGAAGGCGAAGTCGGCGACGACATTCTTTCTGAGCTTTGCATGCATATTGCGGCTTTCAGCCCGGCGTACATCACTCCGGAAGGCATTCCTGCTGAAGATATCGCCAAGGAAAAAGAAATCGCTGCCGCTCAGATGGCTGGCAAGCCCGCTGAAATGATCGATAAGATCGTCGGTGGTAAAATCAATAAATGGTACTCTGAAGTATGCCTGGTCAAACAGCCATGGATCAAAGACGACAAGACTTGTTTTGAAAAGCTCGCTCCTAAAGCGACTATCAAACGTTTTGTGCGCTGGTCTATCGCTGACGAAGTATAATTCAGTTTATTTCGACTCTCAGGGCAAAGGTCTGAAAATGATCTTTGCCTGTTTTTTTTTGTTTATTGACATAAGGAACTGTCGCAAAACAAACTATCAAATATCTTGTTCTTCCGGCCGTCTGACGTGCTGGCAGCTCGTTACATACCTACGGATATGCACCTCGCTGCCGCCTCATCAATCATCACAAACTTTCCGATAGGTTATTTTGTTCCACAATTTTTCTTCGCGTTATCCGCTTCTTTGTGGTTCTAAAAGTTTAATAATCTTTTTCGTCGAAGGCATCCTGATGTTTGATTATTTCTATTTCTTTCGAAGCGATGACTTCCCGCGTGGAATCATTATGTATGATAGAGCATTTGAGGCGATATTTTTTGCTTGTATCAAGGTCGGACACATCGACGGAAAGCAGATATTCACCGGATTTTGAAAACGGCAATACTTTTTCTGTTTTCTTTTGTGATTGTTCGTCGAAAATCTCAAGCAACAGGGAACTTTTCATGATAGTATTTTTGGCGACACGGATATGTACGGGCAACCTCAGCGTGCGATTTCCGGAAGAAAGCTCCCTTGTTTCAGCTCCGGGAATCTCCAGCGGAACCGCCACCGTCAAAGGAACACTTATGCGCTCCACCAGTTTTCCCGCATCGCAGAGCTCCAGTTGAATACTCACGGGGGCGGCATCTGCAATGCTTATGGACAGCTCCGCGGCATTGTCTTTGCCAATTTGCTGTTTGATTGCCGCGGCGTCAGCCTTTCCGTTTTTAATGACGCGGCCACTTATACTGGACAGTCCACTCTTTTCCGGATTTTTAATGCCGACGGATATATTATTATTGCCGTAAAGAAGAAACTCAGGAACCTTTATAGAGGAAAAGCGTAGTGCCTTTGCCGGTTCTGTAGCGATAGACAAATGGCGGAATCTATCCACTTCGTGAAAACTCTTCCGGGTTTGGTTCCAGGCGCTATATTCTTTATCCGCCTGACTCGCGCTGCCAATGTTGACTGCCAGTGCTTCGCCATCGTGACCGCTCATGCCGATGCTTTTGAAAGGAATGCGGAATTCCGCCGTCCAGCCCCGGTCATCAACACTTGCGCGATAGGAAATATCCGCGGCATTACATGTTGTGTCCGCCGTCCATTTGCCCGTACTGCTGAAAGTGTGTTTTGCATCATAAAGCGCTCCGCGCCAGTCGCCGATAAAATGATAATACTGTTCCGTGCCACGTCCGGGACGGATAAATACATCCACACTGTCCCCACCGTGTATAGCGGCGTCTCTTGCCGAAGACGGCGCGCTTTTGAGTCCTTTCGGATTGCGTGATTCTACGTGAACAGCCACATAAATATAGTTATCATCGCAAGCCAGGCGGGCGGTAACCGCATCGCGGGGGATAGATGTTTTGGGCAACCATGCCACGGTATCGCCATCGGCTGATTTCATGATCGCCTGACGTAAAGCGTGTTGATGTATTATCTTAAAGTCTTCGGCTTTAAGCGCTCCCGCCCATTTCTTCTTATTCCATATCCCGTCTATTGCCGGAGGGGTTTTCATACGTGGAACGATCATGGCTTCAGCGGATGAACCGGCGTCCAGCAGCTCAATCTGGCGAACTTCCAGAGGCTGCCGCAGTTCCAGAGAAAATCCGTCCGCCCAAACCGTCATTGAACACGCCAATAATATTATTCCTGTAAATAGCTTCATTTATTCATGAACTCCTGTAATTTCACTATGGCGTCCGCCAGTTGCCAGCGATAGATGTTCATCATGGCATTGGTGGCGCCGTCGGTAATGCCGTTTCGTGCTTGATTATGATCATGAATGGTATTTTTGCTGGCTTCGGCAAATTTTCCGACGATACGATCCATGACTTTTTGAGCTTCATCGGCTTTCTTTTCCGCGCCCGCCTTGCCGGACTCGCGGCATTTTTCGATCATGGAGTTCAAGGTCAGCAGATAGCGATAATCATAAGTTCCCTGCCGTACCGCTTCCCAATGAATAGCGGGAACCGGTCCATCAGGCCCCGGATAGGCGTAGTAGAAATGCTCTTCCTGATTGAGACGGTCAAAGGGGTTTTCGCTTCCTGTCTGATAAATGAACTGAGTAACGCCTTTGAGTCCTATAGCCCAGGGATAAAATCCATAGGCGCAACGGTCTACGGCAAGCTCCCGACCGGCGGTGGTAGAGGCGTAGCTCCAAAATTCTTTGTAGCCGACTGCTTTCCCTTTTTCTATTATTTCCGTACTCATGGAATGGGCGCAGAGAATATCCGAAATCGGAGCCAGATAGCGCCAGTCCTCACCGCCGGGAGAGTGGCTGTTGAAAAAGTTGCTTATACGGATTCCGGGAACGTCTTTTTTCAGCAGTGAACCGTAGTGCATATCCCGTTTCAAACGATCGGCATGACTGCCGGGTTCATCTCCGATAAAAAATACCGGTTCCGGCCATTCGCGCTTTTTAGCTTCAGCTTCAAGCGATTTCGCCAGTTGTATATAAATGTCGTCCAATTCCGGAGTAAAAATTTTATAACCCAATATTGCGTTGATGCCCCAGATTGCCCACACCAATGGTCCTTTCTGATAGATAAACGGACCATTGAGACCGGCTTTTTTTAGTTCATCCATTACCTTCGCCATGCTGTAGAGCGAGCAATAACCCGGACGGTCGTAATCTATCTGCAATTTTCCGTCTTTAAGGTTAAAGTAAGGATTCACATGGAAATATCCGGCGGAATTCATCCCGTGTTCTTTCATATCGGTAAAATGTTTGGGCATGTGTTTCATATAGAGATTACGGGTGAATCTGGCTTTGCTACGCGAATCGTTGTCATTGCTCAATAGGGAAAAACTGATGTCCTTATATGGGTCGGGCTGTTTAAGCTGGAAGGGCAGGATCAGCAATTGTATAGGAATGCGACGCTCAATTCCGGGAGCGGACAGAACAAGCGCCCCTTGATGTCTACCGGCTGGAAAATTATCCGGTATTTTGATCGTCAGCCAAAGTGTTTCGGTGTTTCCGGTGGTGAGATCGATTTTATTTCCTGCTCCAAGAAGTTCCAGATAGCGCGGTTCCATATGATAACGTTTATCTTTGCCGTCAGGCCATGCTAGATATCTGACGACACGCACATCAATATTCTGTACCGGAAGCCCTGAGGGAGGCACTATTTTGACGTCCAGGGTTAAATTCTTATTCAACGCTCTTACGGAACTTTGCAAAGAAACATATTCTCCGGGAGTGGCGAACACCCGCATCGGACGGTTGACATGCTCTTTAAAAGGCAGGCTTTCAGGGTATACTTTTTCAAATGCCGGAGGAGTGAAACTCAATAATCCGCCTTGTGCAGCGTCGGCTTTCAGCTCGGGCATAGTGGTATTCGCGGAACTTGGAACTACACGGGTATAATCTTTGGGAATGGTTACCGCGTCCACCAGCGATTTATCTACTTTACCGCCCCAGGCTTTGAATTGCGCGGGGATTTCAGCCGCGCTCAGGCTGGTTCCCAGTAATATTGCGGGAAGAATATGTGTAAGTCTCATGTTTATTCCTGTTTTTTCAGTTGAATGGATCGGGGATAATTTTGATTTTCAGTTCATTTTGTCCTATTGATTTGCCGGAGTCATCGGTAATTTTGACGATGCAGGTATAATCGCCCGCTTCAAGTCCGCCGACATTCAGCAGATAAAAACTTTTGCTATTGTCTCTGGAAAACTCCACTTTGCGCATATGCGGATTTTTCACGTTGCCGATACTCACGGTGGCTTTTGTCCACGCTTTCGGCGATTCCAGACTCAAGCGTGCACTTTTCTGCGCCGTATTGAATTCGGTGGAATCCAGCGACGCGGTCAAGCTGGCTTCCTCCAGCTCAACACATGATACGCGGTCTATCCACATCATACCCTTTTGATTGTAGATATTCGCACGTAATGTCAAATTCAACGGACGGTTTTCCGGCTTCAGCCTAGCTTCCAACGCCTGCACCTGCTCGGGAGTTACAGTTACGGAATATTCCGTCCATGGAGTTGTGCCGCGTGCCTTGGCGATGCTGATCTGTCCGGCGTTGCGCCCTTTGGCTGAACCCCACAACGCAACCACAGCCTCTCCTTCACTGGGAACGGAGCTGATGTCTTCGGTCTTCATCCATACGCTTATTTTTAGCGGACGCTTGAAATCAGAGGCGGTCTGATAGCCTTTTATGCCTTGTCCGACGGCGGTGTACTTTCCTGGAACGCCGCCTAAGCGATAAGAGTATTTTCCACCATCGGGAGAGGCGGTTTCAACAACGGAATTTGTATCCGCGTTTATGGCGCCGAGTCGATGCCAATGCTTTGCCGAGCCGTTTGGCGAAACGTCCTCAAATGAACCGTTTTTTACCAGTTCGTTGCCTTGAGCGAATACGGCATACGGCAACGCCGCCGCCGATACCAGTGTTACTATAAATTTTCTCATCTTACATAATCCTTTATTTTATTATTAATAAACCCATTTACCATAATTGCGTGTATAATCACTGCTCCATAGCGCGTCCGCCGGGGTCAGAGCCTCCACATGACCGTCAAGAAACAGATAATTAGCGTCCCGACCGTGTCGGTTTGCGGCTTCAAGCCACTCGGTCTCGACGGAATCCCAACGCTTGCCCCAGTCCCCGTAATAGGTCTTGCGACAATCTCCATAGAATATTTTCGTCGAAATGTTTTTTACTTTGCCGATGGACTTGAGAGAGGAGGAGTAATTGTGTCCATGAGACATGGAACTGGAATTGACCGCCGAACAGTCAAAAAGCGATCCGGCAACTTTTGATTCACTGAAAGGCACGTAATAGTTGAATATGTTAGGGGCGCGATACCTGTCTCCATTGCTGTTAAACGGATTGCCGCCAACAGCATTATGGCATGGCGGCAATATGTCGTTATTGTCGTTCAAGTAGGATTGAGTCATCAGCCCGATCTGTTTGAACTGATTGGTGCAGCTGATCTTCCGGGCGACCAGCCGGGCGCGGCTCAGCGCGGGCAGGAGCATTGACGCCAGAATAGCGATAATAGCTATCACTACGAGGAGCTCTATGAGTGTGAACAAGCGAACCCTGCCAGAGAACCTGACGTATCCAGGAGGCGTCCAATATTTTCTTAGAGAAATACACATTGCTTTATCTCCTTTTTGTTGTTATCTAGGGTTACGCGGCATGTCCTGCGTTGCGTGAGCGACGTGGGAATACGCAGGGAAACCAGATTGGTCGAAGGCTTTTCTATTCTGGACAACACTAGATTCACCGCGTTCCGGGCGATTTCACGTCGCGGAAAACTTACTGACGTCAGCATCGGTTCGTCAAAAGGCAGTAAGCCGTCCGCCTCCAGATCGTCAAAACTGATTAAATGATAATCTTCGCCCGGTTTTAGTCCCGCCTCGGAAAACGCGTCGATAATGCCGAAAGAAATGAAATCGCTGACCGAAAAGATCCCTGTTTCATTTAAGTGTCCCGCCTCCAGCAGTTGCCTGCCGATACGGTAGCCGCGCATACGCCCCATGTCTCCGATAATCGCATCGGCAAGAACAGGTTCAATGGCGTCATCGGCATACCCCAACATCATCGCGCAGGTGCGAATTGCTCCAAGCCGCCCGGAATGACCGCCGGAAGTCCCGGTTATAGCCAGACGCGTAAGTCCCAGCTGGCGGAAGCATATAATGGCTTCAGTAAAGCCGGTGCTGAGCTCGGGCACCACCTGATTAAAGGGCAGGGGATACGGATCGCATTGCTGAATGATGACGCAGGGTTTGGAAAAATTGCGCAACAATTCAACCACCAGATGATTGATGCAGCTTATGGAAATCACCAGTGCATCAATCTGGGCCAGCCACTTCCTGCCTGAGCTGGCATCATGCAGACCGAAAAAGGGAATGTTCAGCACTTTGTGTCCGGCTTCATGTATCGCCGCGCCCGCGCTGTCCTGAAAGACCGAAAACGCAGTACTCTGATCCAGTGGCGAACCCGCGTCAGGAATATAAAAATTCAACCCTATGGTCAACTGCTGCGCCGTTGGACTGCCAACAAAAGTGCCTTTGCCTTTGATGCGATTGACCAGCCCTTCATCGGCGAGTCTGCTCATGATGCGGTTGACGGTGATGGCGGAAATGCCGTTACTTTTTGCCAGTTCCCTTGGGCTCGGCAAAGGACTGCCGATTGCCAGTTCTCCGCTGGATATCCGCTCCCGTAAACGGCCCGCAAGAACGTTTACTTTATGCTTTGGACTGCGTTTTGCCGCCGTTGTCATTTTTACCACCTCAGGTTTTAATGCTTTAACTTTAGATATATTATAAATTATAAGCATAGTAATGTCAATATAAATATCTAAAAAAATCGTTTTTT
>JAFGXT010000201.1 GCA_016936495.1 Victivallales bacterium | reverse complement strand
CGGTTGATGTAAAAGTTTTTATTGTTATTCCGCATTCTTATCCTCGTCAAGTTCATCAATAATCAGTGAGACGGCTGATGCGCCGTCATCTTCCTCCATTTCCGTAAAATCCTCATCATTTACGGAATCCTCCTCCATATTATCTGTCTCTACGCTTTCGGCAGCATCATCTCCGGCGAATATCCCTTTCCCCAGGCGCCCGGAATTATAGTGGTATAAAGCCGGCAAAGCTTCATAAATATACTGATCGCGGCTTAAATCCATACCGGCAGGTTTGGGCACTTCCAGCAGAAAACGGAATTTGATCAGTTTCGGCAACAGCGAGCGCAGAATATTGGCGCGCACATATTCCGCCGTATATTTACCGTTCTTCTCAAACAGTTCCGCAAATCTACGGCAGATATACTCAAGCATATCAGAAAAGACAAAGCGCAGATTCGCCTTGTCCTCCACCGTCATGGAGTTTTCCTCCAGCTGATGTTCAAAAAACTCTATCAGTAACATAAAGGCGATGCATTCGTCCCTGCTGCTCAAGTTAAATTGCAAACGCTGACTGGGTACGATCGCCTCGTTGTACCATTTATCCTTGTACACGCGTGCGCACTTGTCGTCCACGATAAGCTCCCAACCATAATATGTCTTGAAAAACGCGGCAAAATCACTCCGGTGCCGCCGCAGAAACATAAACAGTTCATCTGCGTCCGTACGGTAAAAGTACGGGCTTTCAATCAATATATTTAAAACGCTTTTGACTTTATCAGGATTATTCTGTTGCTGTTCTTCAAGCGGTCTTTCCATCATTCAGCTCCCTGATACTCATTTTATTAAATTCAAGCGAACAGCCGTCAGGACCGTTCAACGTACATATTTTTTTATCTACTTTAAGCTCAAAATTTATCTTTTCAAGACTGCGTCCCCGAGCCAGTATGCCGCGCTTGCCCACTTCCAGCACCCGGCGGAAATCCTCTACCGAATCAATTCCGGCGGTAGCAACATCCACACGCCGTTGCCCGTTGAAACGGTATTTTAGTTTTAGCCAGTCCTGAAGTTCTGCCAGTCGGCTCTCTTCCATACTTTGTACCGGCTCCATCTTGCTGGATTTTATTCTGAGCACGGGTTCCGGGGCTTCTTGGCGATATTCCGCCTCGCGCCGAGGTTGTGGTGGCGTGGCTTTTTCAAATTCATCCCAGTAGTTGCGGTCAGACAGCATCTGGGCGGGCGACAATAATTCCAACATGAAATCTTCCGGCACCCGGTCTTCCGGCAGTTCCACCAGTTCGGAGATACGGGCGCGCAGGTCATCTAGGCGAGTGTTCTTGCGTTCGAGCTCGCGCAGATGTGCGCTGATCTTGCCCCAAACTTTCATGGAGGCATCATTGATACGGTGACAGAGATGGTCAAGCTGTCCGCCTTTATCATAAAATGCGGTAAGCCGTTTGAGCGCCAAGGCGGGGGACTCTGATTTCCTGCGGCTGCGGAAGAGGATTCCGGCTTTACGTTCCTCCGCCTCCAGCGTATTATGGCAGAGTTCCAGAATCCCGGCTCTGTGCCCGGACATCTCTTCCAACGCACTGAGAATATCCGTCCGTGCCGTCAGTACTTCACGCAGGTATGAGGTCAAATACAGTTCCAGTTCATCAATGACTTTGCGAGCCTCATCCAATGTGTAAGTACTCACCAGAAAGGCGCACAAACGGGAGTTAAGGGCGATAAGCCGCTGACTTATCCCGGCGGTAAGATCGTTTATGCGTCCAAAATAATACAGCGCGGATCGGATGCGGGTGGCGTTCTCTCCGTTGCCGGGCATCCCCGCGTCGATGCGGTCAAGTTCCCCGGCAGTCTCTTTGAGGCGCATCCTGACATCGTCAAGCAAATTGCGGGTATCATGTGAATCGCCCTCGATGTCCTGTTGCAGCCGTTCTTCCAGCCAGATCAGAAAAGACATGGCGTCGTCCTCCAGGCTGTAGCGAAATTTATCGCGCCGGACGTCGCGGTAACCGCGCAGCCGTTCTTTTTCCATCCGCCGCCTGATAAGGCGCCATTCTATAAGCTGGTTCATATGCCGATTGAAGCGTTCTACGCTATATTCCTCGCCCGAGGCCGCCTCCTGTACTGTAGCCACCGCGTTAAAAATATCGTCATTCAGCGGTTCGAGTTCATGTTCGCGGCGAAAACAAAGCATGCGGTAGAGTATCTGGATATAGAAAACACAATGTTCACTGACCATCATAGCGCCGAGATTGCGGTTGCGCCTTTTTACCAGCCATGAAGCGGCTCCGTTCTCGAATGCCTCAAGATAATCGGGGCCGAAAAGTTTTGCTATATCGGTTTCCATTAAAAATTCCTGTAGATTACGTGCTCCATTTACGTCAGTACCAAGGTATTGCGTCTATGCACGATAAAATCTCCTCCAGATCTGGCTCATGCCTGCCTATAATACTGAACAAATTTAATAAGATATACCATATCGCAAGTTTTTCCAGCACGAAAGCATTAAAAAACAATCGACAAAAGTATTTTTTCGTCCTTTTTGATATATCGCTTCTCCGTTAATCAAAGGAGCCACAATTGAAGGGTCAAACCTACACATTGTTACATTTTATCCAAAATATTCAATCAAAATCCATTAATGTTAATGGGTTCGATCATTTTATCCTTATCAGGTAAAATAAATATTACAAGTCTGACTTCAGCAAGTAACATGAACGTTTCTGCAGGAATTGTCAAGGTCAATTCATTGTAAGCGATATTTTTTGCGGAAAGCCAGGGGGGAACAGTGGTATGTTGCTTTAAATTTTTCAAAGAAACAGGTAACATTGCCGAATCCGCACATAAACGCTACATCGGTAATGCTCCAGTGAGAGGATGCCAGCAATTTCGCCGCATATTCCACCCGTGCGTTATTGACCACCATGCTGGGTGTCATTCCGGTATATTTGCGCAACTCCCTCGCCACGTATTCCGGCGAACGACCGGAGATGACCGCGATGGCGGTGCTGCCGATTGTCAGATTTTTGGGTTCCGTCAGCTTCGCGCAGGCTTCTGACAACCAGCGCGGACAATTCCGGTATGGGTTACTTTTGTAATTCTGCAATTCCGCCATTAAATTTATCAAAAATCTGTCAACTTCCAGGCGTGAACCACGACTCCGCATCTGTTCGGCAATAGTGTTAAGCCACTCCAGCTGCAAGGAACTTAACGACATGGAAATCGGATGTTTTTCCTTTGCCGAGAAATAATGGCCGAGCTCAGGATAACGCCCCTGCAACTCATCTATAATAAAACTCGCGACCGCCAGATTGTAGAATGAGACCATCTTGCAATTAGGTGAGTGCGATAGACTATGTGCGTCGGAAGCTCTTATCCATACCAATGTTCCAGGATGAAGAACTGAAGCGTGTCCGTTGACGACATGTTCCAACTGCCCGGAAAGCACCCAGAAAATCTCATAGAAATCATGCCTATGTAGCTCCAACGTATCGCCTTTGTTCAAATTATGACAATAAAGCTTGAATAAAGGTGTTCGCCATTTCAAATTTTCCCATTCCAGGATTTTCATATAAAAATACCTCCTGCAAAACAATATAGCATTATTTGTGAATTTTGTAAATATCAATATAGCTGAATAAATTCTCAGAAGAACTGAAGATATCATTGATTGCAAACATATAATAATATACAAAGCAATAACATAAGCAGGATTAAAATTATGAGTGATTTAAATGACCCCTTGACCTCGCCAGACATTATTTATTCAGGAACCGGACAATTGCCCGCGACAGGGACGTTTCAAGGAATTCCCGGTGTGGAATGTACCCGATACGGGTGTCTTTATGCGTGTTGGTACGGAGGAGGAGCCGGAGAAGGACCGGATAATTTTGTGCTGATCGCCCGCAAAACTTTTAGAGACAAGCATTGGCAAGCGCCGGAATGGGCAATCAATCACGCTGACACCAATATACGCTGTTTCGATCCATGTTTATGGATTGATCCAGAACAACGCTTGTGGTGTTTCTGGGCTCAGTCGTTCAGCCCCGAGGAAGGCACTATTGTCGATGGCGTCAACGGCGTCTGGGCGACAGTGTGCGATAACCCCGACGATGCCATACCCGTATGGACTGAGCCCCGGCGGCTGTGCGACGGCATTATGCTTAATAAACCTACGGTTACCAGTCGTGGCGAATGGCTTTTTCCGGTATCTATATGGGCGGATGGGTTAGGCAATGGAAAAATAGCTGAACATTTGCGTGAATTTACCGGAGCGAATATTTACTATTCCATTGATCACGGGAGGACGGTACTTTATCGTGGCGTTTGCACACTGCCGGGCGGAGAGATATTTGACGAACACCAATTTGTAGAATTGCGGGACGGTCGGATCTGGTGCCTTATGCGTAAGACCTATGGCATCGGCGAAGGCTTTTCGGAGGACGACGGCAGGAGTTGGTATAATTGCGCGCCCTCGGTATTAAAGGGACCAAATTCACGTTTTGCCATTCGTCGCCTGCGCTCTGGTAACTTACTGTTGATCAATCATCAATGCCGTCCGGAGGAGTCTGGTGAATGGCGTGTTCGTGAAAAATTAACGGCTTATTTGTCTTATGATGATGGCGCAAGCTGGAGTCATGGAACACTTTTGGATATACGCGAGGAAGTGTCATATCCGGATGTAACGGAAGCTCCTGATGGAACAATTTTGTGTATTTATGACCGCAGACGTTATCATGAAGGCGAAATATTGTTACAGCGCTTTACTGAAGCGGAACTTTCTAAAGAGGCAATTTCAACGCCGCCGGAAATAGTAAACTCATTGCAATTAAAATAATCGAGGAACAAAAAAATGGAAAAGTATATTGTTGGATTTGGAGAAGTGATGCTGCGTCTATGCCCTGCCGGGAAAAAACGTTTTGCGCAGGTTCTGCCGGGAACTTTGGAAGCTACTTTCGGCGGTGGCGAAGCCAATGTTTGTGCCTCAATAGCCATGCTCGGCGGCAAAAGCCGTTATATCAGCGCCCTGCCGTATAATCCGGTGGCAAAAGCGTTTGCTCAGGAATTGGCGGGGATGGGATGCGACGTTTCCCGTATTCTGTACAGCGAAACCGGGCGGCTGGGTGTGTACTATGCCGAACACGGTTCGAATATGCGCGGCAGCAATGTCATATATGATCGCAGCGGTTCGACCATATCCATGCTTGAGCCTGAGGAATATGATTTTGAAGCGATGCTTGACCAGGCCGGGCATCTGCATCTTTCAGGAATTACCCCCGCACTCAGCGAAAATGCCTTCAGGTCAACACTGGCAATCGCTTCTTTGGCGTCAACCAAATCAATTCGCGTCTCTGTTGATCTGAATTTTCGCAAAAAGTTGTGGAACTGGGAACCGCGCACATCCAGGACAGCTCTGGCAAACCGGTGCATGAGCCAGATACTGCAATATGCCGATATCATTATCGGTAATGAAGAAGACGCTGCCGATGTGTTTAACATCCACGCACCGGATTCTTCGGTGGAATCAGGACAGTTAAATATCAATGGTTATTCTCAGGTGGCGGCGGCGCTTGCGGAAAAGTTCCCGAAAGCTGCTTTTATCGCCACTACCCTGCGCGAAAGCATTTCCGCCGACCATAATAACTGGGGCGGAATGCTATACGATTGTAAAACACGGCAGTCATTTTTCGCTCCGGTGTATAACGGACAGTATAAAGCGTATCAGATATGTAATATTGTCGATCGTTTCGGCGGCGGTGATTCATTCTGTGCCGGACTGCTCTATGCCTTGTATACGCCAGAATTGTCATTGCCTGAAACCGCCATCAGTTTCGCGGTTGCCGCCAGCGCAATGAAGCACACTATCCCTGGCGATTACAATCATTCCAGCCGTGCGGAAGTAGAAAATCTGATGAAAGGTCATGCATCAGGAAGAGTACAACGCTGAAAAACTTATTCGGTATTATTCAAGCGTTGTCTTAGCAAGTCCCGTCACTTGTGGGGCGGGACTGCGAATGCAACGCTATTCTATTCTTTTTCTGTAGGCACTAAGTCAGCAAAAATCAAAATGTAATAATGTGTAGGTCTGACCCCTGCTTTTTAGTGATTCCAGTAGGGAGACATCTTCCGCAGAGTCTCTATTACCGCCGGAATCTTGTCAATAACATAATCAACTTCCTCTTCGGTGTTGTAGCATGACAAACTGAAACGTACGGTTCCGTGAGCCGCCGTATACGGTATGCCCATGGAGCGCAATACATGCGACGGCTCCAGACTGCCGGTGGTGCACGCGCTGCCGCTGGAAGCGCAGATGCCAAACTCATCAAGCATCATCAGAATCGCTTCGCCCTCGATAAAATCAAAACTTATGGAAGAGGTATTCGGCAAACGATGCTCCAGATCGCCGTTGGCACGAGTGGATGGAACACGTTCCAATATTCCTTTTTCCAGACGATCCCGCAATGCTTTTACCACGGTGTTTTCATATTCCATATTCGCTTTCGCCAGTTCACAAGCTCTGCCTAACGCCACTATGCCGCTGACGTTTTCTGTTCCGCCGCGACGGCTCTTTTCCTGATGTCCGCCCACCATAAAGGGGCGGAAACGGACGCCGCGCTTGACATACAATACGCCCACGCCCTTGGGGGCATGAAGTTTGTGTCCGGATAAACTGAGCATATCAATATCCATGTCATCAAGTGAAAACGGCACTTTCCCAACCGCTTGAACCGCGTCGGTATGAAACAACGCGCCATAGTTATGCGCGATTTCTGCTATCTTTTGAACCGGATAGATATTGCCGATTTCGTTGTTAGCCCACATTACTGATACCAGCGCGGTATCTTCGTCAACCATTTCCTCCAGGCGTTGAAGGTCGATTCTGCCTTTTGAATCCACGGGGATGTAGCCGACTTTGATATTGCGGCGTTCGAGTTCCTTCGCCACATTAAGCACCGCGGGGTGTTCAACTTTGGATACAATTATTTTATTACGTTTGGGACAGGTCTGGAGCGCACTGAGAATCGCGGTGTTATCACTTTCTGTGCCGCAACTGGTAAAGATTATTTCTGAATGTTTACCTTTGGGGTCGATGAATGATGATCCGAGCAGATCCGCTATCTGCGCTCTGGCTTTGTCCAACGCCTGTCCGACACGCCCGCCGAAATAGTACATGGACGATGGATTACCGTAAAACTCCGTCAAATATGGCTTCATCGCCTCAAACACTTCCGGTGCGACGGCGGTGGTGGCGTTATTATCAAAATATACGACTTTATTCTTTTTATTCATGTTCGGCTCCGGCTAATTGACACTTTCGACAGTAAGCTCCGGCGAAAGCAATTCTTTTATCTTACCTTCGACCGTATGGCGTAAAGTTACGGATGCTGAAGGACAGGAGGCGCAACGACCTTTTAGTCTGACTTTTATGACTTTATCATTCAGATCAAGAAATTCGACGCTGCCGCCGTCGCGTTCCAGCATCGGCACGATTTCGCGGTCGATGACTTCCTGTATTCTGATGACCCGCTGTATGATCGGGAGGCTCAGGAAGGCGTCTTGAACGCTTTCTTCGGGACTCTCTTTTTTCTCGCGCCATACGCCGTCAAGGATTTCCTGTATTTCGTCGAGGCAGCAACCGCCGCCGCCGCCGGCCTTGCTGTAATTTCTGATATCCTCGGCTTTGGTCAATTTGTTTTCGAGCGCCAGTTTTCTTATTTTGTTATCGGTTACGCCAAAACAGTGGCACACGACCCGACCCTCATGATCGTCATCATCTTCCGGCTCAAGGCTTTCACCACGGCAATCGGCGATTGCCGCTTGAAGCGCTTCCATGCCCATTACTGAACAGTGCATTTTTTCTTCGGGTAATCCGCCCAGCTCGCGGGCTATATCCTGATTGGTTACTTTCAAAGCGTCGTCCAAAGTCATGCCCTTGACCATTTCCGTGAGCACGGATGATGACGCAATGGCGGAGGTACAGCCAAAAGTCTGAAACTTCACGTCGGCTATGCGTCCTTCCGCATCGAGTTTGAAAGTAAGTTTAAGCGCGTCTCCACAACTGATATTGCCGACTTCACCGGTACCGTCAGGATTTTCCACAACTCCGACATTGCGCGGATTGCGAAAGTGATCCATTACTTTATCTGTATAATCCCACATTTTTATCTCCAAATATTACTGAAAAATACAATTTTGAGAATGATTCCTGATTTTAAGATACATGCTCAAAGCTTATAAATAAAGTGTTTTTCAGGCAAATTTTTTATATTCCTCTGCTATTACAGATTTAATCTTGTCGATAACCTGATCAAGCGGCCATAGCTCGACGTCTTTCGCGCCGCGGCGTTTAAATTCTATCTGACCGTTTTCCACATTTTTAGCGGATACGACGAGGCGCAAAGGGATACCAATAAGATCGGCGTCATTGAACATGAACCCGGCTTTTTCGCCGCGATCATCATAGAGCACTTCCACGCCTGCTTGTTTTATTGCCGCATAGAGTTGTTCGGAAACGTCGCCGACCGCGGCGTTTTTGGGATTTATCGCGCACAGTTGCACCTGATAAGGGGCGATAGTGATAGGCCATATCGGACCCCATTCATCATGGGATTGCTCAATGACCGACGCCATAGTACGACCAACGCCGATACCATAGCAACCCATGACCGGGATCTGTGATTTACCGTTTTCATCAAGATAGCGGCAATTCATTGCCTCCGAGTATTTTGTGCCGAGCTGGAAGATATTGCCGACCTCAATGCCGCGTTCGAGCTTCAGAGGCTGTCCGGTAAGCGGGCAAATGTCGCCTTCGCGTACGGTGGCGATGTCAGTTACTTCAACGTCCTTAATGTCGCGGTCGAAGTTAAAGTTCTTATAATGATAATCTTTTTCGTTTGCGCCCACCACCAGGTTCGATGATTCCGCTACAGAGCGATCCACCACAATTCGTACCTTGTTGCGGTCTATTGACATTGGCGACGCGAACCCCGGTTCGGCACCAACCGAGCGGATCAGTTCATCATCGGCATATTCCAGTCCGGGGCATTTGACAAAATTCGCCAGTTTACTCTCGTTTACCTCAAAATCGCCCCGGATCATGGCGAAGATCAGATTATTGTCCTGATCTTTGTAGAATACGGCTTTGCCGGTGTTTTCGGGTTTAAGACCAAGAAATTCTGAAACTTCCTCAATGGATTCGCGTCCCGGAGTGTGTACTTTTTCGAGTTCCAGCGGCGATTGTTTTTCAAATTTCCAATCGGCATAAGCTACTTCGCGGTTGGCGCGATAGCTGTAATCGGGCGAAACAAAGATAGTATCTTCACCGTGTTCCGACACCGCCATGAATTCATGCGAAACCTTACCGCCCATCATGCCGGAATTTGATTCGATAGAAAGCGTGTTGACCATGCCTACGCGTCTGAAGATACGCACATACGCCTCATGAGCCCGCTGATAATATTCCTCAAGACATGACTGAGAGGTGTGGAATGAATAAGCGTCTTTCATGGTGAATTCACGTACGCGGATAAGCCCGCCGCGCGCTCTGGCTTCGTCGCGGTATTTGGTCTGTATCTGATAAAGCATGACCGGGAGTTGCTTGTAACTACTCACTTCGCTGCGCAGCAGGTGCACGACCGCTTCCTCGTGTGTCATCGCCAGGATCATGTCTTTGCCGTTTCTGTCTTTGAAGCGCAATAGTTCCGGACCGACTGAAGCGTAACGTCCGGATTCTTCCCACAATTCCGCGGGCAGAACTACTGGCATAAGCACTTCCTGTCCATCAATGCGATCCATTTCCTCGCGGATTATCGCTTCTATTTTGGTGATAATTCTTTTTCCTATCGGCAGAAGTGAAAAAATTCCCGCCGATACCTGGCGGACATATCCTCCGCGTATCAGAAATTTATGACTGGGCGTAACCGCGTCCCGCGGATCTTCTTTTATTCTGCGACCGACAAGCTGTGACATTCTCATTATAAAAACAAACTCCTGCATTTTCGGGGCGTTTATCGCCCGCTCTGATATATTTAAAATTTTTCCACTGACACTCCAGCGTCATACATAAAATATTTGCTTTTGGAAAAAATCCATTCAAGCTGATAAATTATAAGTATTTGCGTGGAATACAACTTCAATAATAGCAAAATTTGTCAATTCATTACTTTCCGTCAAAGCTGCACTTGATATTTTTCCGACACGATACAATATATAAAATAACGCTTACAGCACATATAATGGAGGGGAATCCCATGCCTGAATATAGTTTTGACTCTGTTCTGATCGCATTCATGTTGACTTTGTTTGCCGGACTTGCCACTGGTATCGGCAGCGCGCTGGCGTTTTTCGCCAAACGCACAAGTACATCTTTTCTTTCTGTATCGCTGGGATTTTCTGCGGGAGTGATGATCTATGTGTCATTTATGGAAATATTGCCCAAAGCACAGGAAAGTCTGAATTCGGGTATGTCCCAAGCCAAGGCGGGGTTGCTGTGTACATTGGCGTTTTTTGGCGGAATGGCGATTGTTGCGGTGATAGACAAGCTTGTTCCAGCCGCGGAGAATCCACATGAGTTACATCATATTGAGGAAATAAACAAGAATGAACTTTTGAAGCACAAGCTTATGCGTATGGGGTTACTTTCGGCGATTGCCATCGCCATTCATAACTTTCCTGAAGGGCTGGCGACTTTTGTCGCGGGATTAAAGGATCCGTCGCTGGGTATTTCCATCGCCGTGGCGATAGCCATTCACAACATTCCCGAAGGCATTGCGGTATCCGTGCCGGTATATTACGCTACTGGCAGCAAGAAGAAAGCCTTTTTATATTCTTTCGCCTCCGGTCTGGCGGAACCTGCCGGGGCGCTGATCGGATATTTTCTTCTGTTGAAATATTTGGACGACACGGTTTTCGGGCTGGTATTCGCCTCGGTCGCGGGCATAATGGTATATATTTCCTTTGACGAGTTACTGCCTTCAGCGGAAGAATACGGTAAACATCACCTGAGCATTTACGGTTTGATTTCCGGTATGGCAGTCATGGCGGCAAGCCTTATACTGTTCATGTAAGAAACTTTTTACTATACGCGAGTCGATTTTCATCAAAATCTGTTTTTGAGGATAAAACCTATCGCCTTACGGATTTAGGATCGTATTCCAGCTGACTAATATTTGCTCAACCGGAGAATGTTATGGCAATGAAGACCGGATCGTTGTGGAAAAATATGGCGCCGAATCACTTCGACTACTCTGCCAAAAGTGAAACTTATTTTTTTATGACGGCAAAGTCAGCGAAAGGTTAGTAAATATTTAACTTTTATGTAAAGTCTGTTGACTTAAGCTTTTTTACGTGATACACTGACTACGGGATATGAGTTCACCGGGGAAAGGATATGATCCTCCGGGCATTTCAAAAGCATTCAGAGGGGGTTAGAGCAAATGACGAAAAAAAGTACTTATCTTTCAGTGTCAACTTTAATGTTGATGACCGTCGCCTCGGTCATCAGTCTTCGCGGACTGCCAATGATGGCAAAAGAAGGGCTGAACATGTTCTTCTATATTCTCTTTGCCACAGTCTTGTTCCTCATTCCGGCTTCTTTGGTCGCCGCCGAACTCGGCAGCGCGTTCAGTAATCAACGAGGCGGAATTTACACGTGGGTGAAGGCGGCATTTGGTCCCAGATGGGGATTTACCGCCATTTGGCTGCAATGGATTCAAAATGTCATCTGGTATCCGACTGTACTTGGTTTCGCCGCCGGATCGCTGGCATATTTTTTCTTAGCCCCGGAATTGTCAACCAATGGTTACTACAACGGTGCGGTCATCGTGGTTTTTTACTGGATGGCGACTTTCTTTACCCTGTGCGGCACTGCCACCATCGGTCGCATAACTAAATATGGTGTGCTGCTCGGTACCATCATCCCCGGAATCCTTGTGATTTCTCTTGGTGTTATCTGGATGTTGCGCGGGCTTCCGTTGGAATTTCTTCAACCCGGCGCGGGAGCACTGACGGAACATGTTCATCCGACCTTTTTTCCACATATTTCCGGCCTCGGCAGCCTGGCTTTTCTTGCCGGAATCGTGTTGCTGTTCGCGGGCGTCGAAGTCCAGGCGGTACATGTTACCGCCATGAAAAATCCGTCCAGTGAATTTCCCAAAGCGATGTTCTTTGCCGCGCTCATCATTGTTGTACTGTTTCTGCTGGGATCGCTTTCCGTGGCGGCGGTGATTCCCGCCTCTGAGATCAGTCTGACCGCCGGACTTATGGAAGCGTTCCGCATGTTGATGGAAAAATTCAATTTGGGTTTTATGGTGCCGATTCTCGGGCTGTTGACCGCCTTTGGCGCTATCGGCGGCGTCATGTCATGGATTTCCGGTCCCAGTCGCGGACTGCTCAGCACCGCGCAAGAGGGTGAACTCCCCCCGTTTCTCGCTAAAACCAACGCCAACGGCGTTCAGATTAACATCCTGCTGGTTCAAGGCGCGATTGTTACCGTTCTCGCCAGTCTCTACTTCTTAATGGATAATGTGTCGGTAGCCTTTTTTGTTCTTTCGGCAATGACTGTAACGCTTTATCTGGTTATGTATATCCTTATGTATGCCGCAGCTTTACGGTTGCGTTACAGCCGGCCGGATTTGCCACGCTCCTACAAAGTGCCTGGCGGCATGATCGGCATGTGGATCATCTCAATGATCGGATTGACAGGAGTCGTTTTCGCATGTGTGGTAGGATTTTTCCCGCCGTCAAACCTGCCGGTCGGAAACCCTGCCTTTTATGTATTATTGGTGCTTGGCGGTCTGATTTTCTTTTTGTCAATTCCGCTGATTATCCATCATTTCAGAAAGGCTTCCTGGAAAGTTGAAGCCGAAAACGACATTTCCAACGAAAAAAAATAAAAGGAGAATTTTATCATGGCTCTACACAAAATCAAACCGGCAAACCAGATAGTTCTCGATGACGTCTTCACTTCAAAATCGCTGCGCCATTGCGCCGCCGCGCTTAAATTCCCTGCTGGAGAAAAACTCCCACGTGACATCTATGAACTTATCCACGATGAACTTATGCTCGATGGCAATGCCCGTATGAATCTGGCGACCTTTTGCACTACCTGGGAAGAACCGGAGATCCGGCAGTTGATGAACGAATGCATCAGTAAAAACATGATTGACAAGGACGAATACCCCCAGACCGCCGAAATCGAAACCCGTTGCGTTCACATGCTTGCCGATCTTTGGAACTCGCCGCAAGCCGCCACCACCATGGGATGCTCCACTACTGGCTCAAGCGAAGCAGCTATGCTAGGCGGACTCGCCATGAAATGGCGCTGGCGCGAACGCATGAAAAAAGCAGGAAAGACCAGCGGACAGCCCAATATCATCACCGGACCAGTTCAGATATGCTGGCATAAATTCGCTCGTTACTGGGATGTGGAAATCCGTGAGATACCAATGGAACACGGCAAATATGTATCAACACCGGAAGAAGTTATCAAGCGTTGCGATGAAAACACTATAGGTGTAGTCGCCACACTTGGCACCACTTTCACATTACAATATGAACCCATTGAGGAAATAGCCGCAGCACTGGATAAACTTCAGGAAACCACAGGACTGGATATTCCGTTGCACGTGGACGCCGCCAGCGGCGGTTTTCTCGCTCCATTTATTGAACCGGAATTGCGCTGGGATTTCCGGTTGCCGCGGGTTCATTCAATCAACACTTCAGGTCATAAATTCGGATTATCTCCGCTCGGCGTCGGCTGGGTGCTATGGCGTGAAAAACACGATCTGCCTGAAGACCTGATCTTTAACGTCAACTACCTTGGAGGCAATATGCCCACTTTCGCACTGAACTTCTCGCGTCCGGGCGGACAGATCATCGCCCAGTATTATAATTTCCTGCGGCTTGGACGTGAAGGGTACGCCAAAATCCAGCAGAGTTGTTATGACGCTGGAATGTTTTTCGCGAAAAAACTCAAAACTCTTGATCTCTTTGAGATTATTTCCTGCGGAGACAGCGGCGTTATTCCGGGAGTCTGCTGGAAACTTAAAGACGACGCAAAGGTAAATTTCAATCTTTATGATCTTGCCGACCGGCTGCGTTATCGCGGCTGGCTGGTACCCGCTTACGCATTGCCCGCCAACTGCGAGAATGAAGTCATCCAACGTATCCTTATCCGTCATGGCGTAACCGAGGATCTGCTGCTTAAACTTTATGAGGATATAAAAGATGGCATTTCTCACTTTGACAAGTTTTCAGCTCCAGGACTATCCTCCAAAGAGGCTTCTGGATTTCAACATTGACCCGGTGGTGAAGTTTTGTAAGTAGCTGATGCTTAATGTTCCTATAACATTTTCTCCTGAATGACCAAAGTAATAAAAAAGGGGGAAATGTTATATCATAGACTTTTGATGGTGACGCGTCCGGTCTGACGGGACTGACAGAAGTAAAAAAAAGAAAAAAAGCTGCGCAGCAGTACAAGCTCAACCGGCAGTGCCGGGACGGGCTCCAGCGGCGGAACGCTGGTCGCCGCAGGCGAAATG
>JAFGXT010000019.1 GCA_016936495.1 Victivallales bacterium | reverse complement strand
GGGTCTACGGCATTGATGGTTATGGTTACATGAGTAACGCCGGCGTCCCGGAGCCGGGTTATATGGGGGTACAGTTCCAATCCGTTGGTGGAGAGGCAGAAGATCATATCCGGATACTTAGCGTGGATGAGTTCCATACTGCGCAAAGTCTCTTCGACGTTGGCGAAAGGGTCTCCGGGTCCGGCGATGCCGACGGTGCTGATGTAATCGGTTTTCTCCCGTACTTTGTCAATATAGCGTAACGCGTCGTCAGGAGAGAGCACTGTGCTGGTTACGCCCGGACGGCTTTCATTCACGCAGTCATATTTCCGGTTGCAGTATTTGCACTGGATATTGCATTTTGGAGCCACCGGAAGATGGACTCTGCCGTATCTGCCTTTGGCTTCCACATTAAAGCACGGATGTTTTGATTTGTCATTCATGATACCACTTCCTTTCGCATTACATATATTTATATCCCATCGGGGAATTGTCCTGATTGTATTCGAGAACCGCGTTGGTGATCGCGTCAAAAAGTTGTTGCGCGCCCCGGTAGCCGAGGTGCAGCAGCCGCTGGGCTCCGATCCGGTCATGAACCGGAAAGCCACAGCGTATCAACGGCAGGTTCATCTGGCGGGAGATGTAGTAGCCTTTGCTGTTGCCGATGAGAAAATCTGGTCTGGTTTCCAGAGCCAACTCCAGCAGACTTTCAAAATCGGCGCCGTTGACGATGATAGGCGGTTCGGGGAAATTCTTGATAGCGTCGCCCGCCACCGCGTTGATTGCGTCGGCGAAATGCGGACTTTCTCCACCGCTGCCGCAGACGACCGGGTGTACGCCTATTTCTGAGAGCAAGGCGGTCATACCTACGACAAAGTCTTCTTCGCCGAAGATAATGGCGCGTTTGCCGAACAGATATTTGTGTCCGTCAATATACGAATCTATAAGCCTGCCGCGTTCATTTTTATATTTTTCCGGCATGGGTTTTCCGCTCAGGGTCTCAAGCGTTTTAAAAAAGATGTCGCTCTCTTTGATTCCTATGGGCATACCTGGTTTGAGACATTTGATCTTGAACTGTTTTTCCAGCCATTCACCCGCGCCGATGGAGTCTCTTGAATTGCCGCCGAGCACCCGTCCGAACTGCAATGACGCCCTGGCGGAAGCGGCTTGAGTTATCCGTTTTCGGGGAGTGCCGCCGGGCGGGAGTTTGTGATACTCATCCCAGGTGGGGCTGTCGAGAGACTCTGAATAATCCGGCAGCATCATGTAGTCAATACCGAAGTCATCAAGTATTTCCTTGAGATAACGCATATCCGCCGGCGAAACCAGTCCGGGAAAAATATTAAGCATTTCACATGAGGCGCCGCCGCCATTTTCGCACAAGCATCTGACCGCGGCTTTTACGGTGGCGTTAAAGCCATCCATATGATTGCCGCTGTAGCTGGGGGTGGCAACATTTATGAAAGCGGGGAGTTCACGGTCTTTTCTGGAAGACCGATATTCGCCCAACAGCATTCCCGGGTCTTCGCCGATAGTCTCACTCAGACATGAAGTACAGACGCCTACTACGTCCGGAGTGTATTGGGATATGATGTTGTCGATGCCCGCGTTAAAATTTTCAGCACCGCCGAAAATAGTGGATGATTCAGCGAAACTGCTGGACGCTATATCCATCGGTTCCCGGAAATGGCTGATAAGGTAGCGTCGGATATAAGTAGCGCAGCCCTGAGAACCATGAATAAGCGGGACACAGTTTTCAATACCTTTGAACACCAGACTTGCTCCTAGCGGCGCGCACAGTTTGCACGCGTTGGTGGCGGGGTTGTCGGCAAATCTGCCGCCGATGGATTTATCCAGTTCCGTATAAGGGTTTTTTATTTCATTTGAAAAACTAATCATAATGCCTTCTCCTTCATCCCGGCGAATTGCCAGACTGGACTCAATACGCTCGCATATAATTCCCGGGCAAAATTTTCCATGCCGACATAACCGGCAAGGGCTTCCTTACGTTCATGATTATGATCGCAGAACCCCAGTCCCATCTTAAATGCTATGGGACGTTCCTTGACCCCGCCGATAAAAATATCCGCCCCCGTCTCACGTGCGAACTTCGCCAGTTCCAAGGGATTTGAATCATCAACCAGAATAGTGCCGGGGTCGCACAGCCTGCCCATGATCTCATAATCCTCTTTCTTGCCGGTCTGAGAGCCGACCACCACAGTCTGAATACCTAGTAAACGCAGAGCTTTGATCAGCGACACCGCCTTAAACGCGCCGCCGACATAGATCACGGCTTTTTTCCCTTCCAGCCGTTCTCGATATTTTTCGAGTACCGGAAGTAACTTGCTTAGTTCTTCGCTCACCAGCTCACGGGTCTTCTCCATCATATGGCTGCTGCCGAAAAACTCCGCCACCTCATAAAGAGCCTGCGACATATCTTCGACTCCGAAGTATGACACCCGTTTAAACGGGATACCGTATTTTTCTTCCATATCTTTAGCAAGGTGGATCATCGACCCCGCGCACTGAACCACATTCAGCTGCGCTTTATGCGCCTTGCGAATATCATCTATACGTCCGTCACCGGTTATGCGAGCCAGAATGTTGACTCCCATTTTGCGGTAGTATTCCTCCAGCAGCCAGAGCTCTCCGGCAAGATTGAAATCTCCAAGGATGTTGATGCTGAACTCTGGAGCGGGCTCGTCGGAAGTTCCGATGAGTTGTGCCAGAGCGTCGCAAGCCGCTTTGTAACCATCCTTTTTTGAGCCTTTGAAACCGGCGGAATTGACCGGAATCACCGGGATATGTTTTTCCTTTTCGACTTTACGGCATATCGCTTCCACATCGTCGCCGATGACGCCGACGATACATGTAGAATAGACAAATGCCGCTTTGGGGTTATGTTTGTCGATAAGGCTCGTCAACGTAGTATAGAGTTTTTTCTCGCCACCGAAGATGACATGTTTTTCTCTGAGGTCAGTGGAAAAGCTCTGCCGATGCAGTTCCGGTCCAGATGACACCGTACCCCGGATATCCCAGGTATATACGGCACATCCGACCGGACCGTGAATCAGGTGCAAGGCGTCCACGATTGGGAACAGCACCACTCTGGAACCGCAGAAGACACAGGCTCTCTGACTGACCGAACCGGCAAGACTTGCCTTGGAACAGTCAATATTGACCTCTTCGTTTCCAGTCCGGGTGGCAATCTGCAATGCTCTGTCTTTGAGTATATCATTCATTTTTCTGTGTCTCCATTATTCCTGTGGTGCTTTTTACATAACCAGCTCGAAAGCTTCCTCGCTGGAATCGGCGTCCTGTTTATCCATGAGCACACCGAGAATTTTTTCAAGCATGTACATCGCACCTTTGTAGCCGACTGTGGGGAAGTAACTGTGTCCGACACGGTCATAAATGGGGAAGCCCATTCTGACGAAAGGAATGTTTTCGTCGCGAGCGATATATTTGCCATAGGTGTTGCCCAGTAGCAGATCACAACCTTCGTTCTTGATCCACTGATGCATCAGGAACATATCGGCGCAGGAACCGTTCTGAACTTTAGCGCCGCCCATATCCTTGCCGAGCAACTGTTCCATACGTTCCATGAAATACTTACCGGGAGTGCCGGAAACCACGAAAGCGGGTTTGGCGTCGAGATCCAGCAGAAACTCAGTCAGGGCGATAAGCTGATCCGGGTCGCCCCAAAGTGCGACTTTTTTACAATAAAGGTACTGCTGCATGTCGGTGATCATATCCACCAGTCTGCCGCGCTCGTCGGTGATGCTCTGCGGTACCGGTATTCCGGCGATATTGCTCAAGGTGCTGATGAAGCGGTCAGTGGCGGATATGCCTATCGGCAGATCAAGCGTTTTGAATTTTATGCCGCATTTGTTTTCCAGCGCGATGGCGCCGGCTTCGGAACAGTATTTGCCCAGAGCCAGAGTATATTTTGCGTCTCCGGCGGCTTCAAGCTGAGCTATGGTGGTTCCGCCACGCGGATAGAACTCATGAGTTCCGGTCTGTGGAGCGTCCATCACGTCGGAAGTATCCGGGAACATGATGATTTCCACGCCCATAGTCTTGGCGAGGGCTTTTATCTCACGCATGTCCGAAGGCTCGACCCAGCCAGGAATAATATTGATTTTACGGTTTTTAGTTCCGGTACTTACCGGAAATTCGCGGATGATGCCTTCAACCATATTGGAAAATCCGGTAACATGCGAGCCGATGTAACTCGGTGTACTGCAATACATGATACGTTTTCCTTCAGGAACCTTGTTCTCCTCCACGGCTTTGCCGACAATCTGATTAACATCGTCCCCGATAGTCTCGGACAGACAGGTGGTATGTATGGCGATAATATCCGGGTTGTAAACCGTAAATATGTTATTGATCGCCTGTATCAGATTGGCCTGACCGCCGAAGACCGAAGCACCTTCGGTAAATGAACTTGTTCCGGCCATGACCGGCTCTTTATAATGCCTGGTCAGAGCACTGCGGTGATAGGAGCAGCACCCCTGGGAACCATGACTGTGAGGGAGGCAGCCATGGATTCCCAGGGCCGCGTACATGGCGCCTATCGGCTGACAGGTCTTAGCCGGATTAATCGTCAGGGCATTACGTTCTTTAATCTCTTTAGGGGTATGTTTTAACAGCATTTTTCCAATTCCTTATTTTATTCGCATGCCAGTTCAGCATGGAGAGACGGAGCGTCCGCCCATGGAGCTTTTATAAGCTTCCATACTTTGGTATTTACCATGCGTTCGATTTCCTTATAGAAGTTGACAGCTCCCACAAACCCGGCATAAGGGCCACCGTAGTCATAACTGTGAAGCTGCTTCAAAGGGATACCGAACTTCTGAACGCAATATTTCTCTTTGATGCCGGCGCAGAAGACGGCGGGCTTATAGGCTTCTATAAGTTTTTCCATCTCATAATGGGAGATATCGTCGATCGCCATTGTTCCGGCCGGCATTTCCGGGATCATGCCTTCATAGTCTGAAAACGCGAAACCGTCCTTGATCATCTTCTCCTTGAGTTCCGGCGACTTTCTTGGGTTGTAACGTTTTTCATCGGCAACGACATGGAGTTCTTCGATGTTACGGCTGTCCGCGTCAACCTTGATGTCCGCCAGTACTTTACGACCTTCATAGTCGTCGCGATGCGCGAACTCATAACCTGCCGCCATGGTGGTCATGCCGATCTCTCTGAACAACTCCTGATAATGATGCGCACGGGAACCGCCCACAAACATCATTGCCAGCTTGCCTTCGGTTTTGGGTTTGATTTCCGCCGCTACCCGGGCAACTTGTACAAGTTCTTCCTTGATGACTTCCTCTACTTTGGCGCTCAGCTCTTCGTCTTCAAAATACTGCGCTATTTTACGCAAGGATTTTGCGGTGGCTTTGGCTCCGATAAAGTTCACTTTGAACCAGGGAATACCGTATTTTTTCTCAAGCATCTCCGCTACATAGTTGATTGAACGATGACACATCACTACACTCAGATCGGCGGTATGCGCTCTTTCAAACTGGTCTATGGAGGAGTTGCCGCTGAAGCTGGACACCAGAGTGATACCGCATTTTTTCAGGATGCGCTCGATTTCAAAGGCATCGCCGCCGATATTGTACTCACCGAGCATATTGATCTTGTACTTGCCTTCCGGCGCTTCGTCGTTAAGCCCGATGACATGTTTGAATATCTGATTGTTGGCGATATGATGTCCGGCGGACTGGCTCACACCTTTGTACCCTTCACAACTGAAACCGAACACATTACAATCACCGAATTTCTCTTTCATGGCACGCGCCACTGAGTGAATATCGTCGCCGATAAGCCCGATAGGACAGGTGGAGAATATACTTATCGCCTTAGGGTGGAAGATGTCATAGGCTTCCTGAATCGCTTCTCTGAGCTTCTTTTCACCACCGAAAACAACATTTTCGTCCTGCATATCTGTGGAGAACGCGTATACCATGTAGTTTTCACCATCTGGACCAGGATCCGTCTGATTACGACGGGTAAGCCAGCTGTAAAACCCGCACCCGATAGGACCGTGGGTCAGATTGATTATATCGCGGGTCGGTCCGAGTACCACACCTTTGCAACCGGCGTAACAGCAGCCGCGCTGTGTGATTATACCGGGAATGGTTCTGACGTTTGCCTGTATCTCCAGACCTGGCTCGCCCAGAACCTGGATGGATTTACTGCGTTTACGAGCCACTTTCGGCGGATACTTTTTGAGTATTTCATCCTTTACCGCCGCGGGATCGGGTAATTTATTTTTCATGCTCATTCCAAACCTCCTGATGAGTCAAGTACATTGCCGCCGGACGCGCCTTTGGCAGTTTCTCCGTTTCTTACACGTATAGCTTCGCTGACCGGGAGGATGAATATCTTACCATCCCCGGGATTGCCGGTCTGGTTTTCGTCGATTATCGCTTTTACGGTACGCTCGACCCAGTCATCGGACACTACCACAAAGATCATTCGTTTAGGAACCAGCCGGGGACCGTCGCCCAACAATGAGACTGCTTCCACGTAACCTTCTTCGGCGCCTTTCAGCACTCTGTAATCGACCAGTCCCTTGCCGCGACCGAGAACTCTGCCGGTGGCGCTGAATGAAGTGATGCCTGCGGCATTCAGTGCGCGTTTGGTGGAATTGATCTTGTTCATTCTTATTATTGCCATAACTTCTTTCATGGGAACACCCTCCTCGTCAGGATTCTTTAACACCTGAGCTGATGGTATAGATTTCCTCAACCGGTTCGATAAATATCTTGCCGTCGCCGAAGTTGCCACTGCCGGTCTTAGCGCGCTCGATGATGGTATTCAAAACGAAATCCTTGTCGGCATCCGGTATGACCACCAGCAACAACTCCTTGGGCAGTTCATCATAGTGCACATCACCGATCTTTATACCGCGCTGTTTGCCGCGTCCGAATACCGGTATTTTGGTAACCGCGGGGTATCCGGCTTCCAGAAGTCCCGCCAATACATCATCACTTTTTTCCGGTCTGACTACTGCTTTTATCATTATCATTTTTGTTTTTCCTTATTTTCGGTTTTCGTCAAATTTGATTAGTCCAAGTTTATTTTCCGGTTCAACAGATACCAAAATCGATCAGAAGTTTTTCAAGCTCTTCGATTTCCAGCGGCTTGGGAATGACGAACATCTCGTTGTTTTCGATATTCCGCGCCAGCGTACGGTATTCATCAGCCTGACCGTGTGTGGGATCGAACTCAATGACGGTCTGACGGTGGATCTCGGCTCTCTGTACCATATTGTCGCGTGGTACGAAATGGATCATCTGAGTTCCCAATTTACTGGCAAGCTGTTCGATCATCTCGCGCTCGTTGTCCACATTACGGCTGTTGCAGATGAGTCCGCCCAGTCTGACGCCGCCGGTATCTGCATATTTCACGATACCTTTACAGATGTTGTTGGCGGCATACATCGCCATCATCTCGCCTGATACGACAATATAGATTTCCTTGGCTTTTCCATCGCGGATAGGCATCGCGAACCCGCCGCACACCACGTCCCCGAGCACATCGTAAAACGCGTAATCCAAATCCCAGCAGTCGTCATAAGCGCCCAGCTGTTCCAACAAAGTTATCGAGGTGATGATACCGCGTCCGGCACAGCCTACGCCCGGCTCCGGACCGCCTGATTCAACACAGCGGACACCGGCGTAACCGGCTTTGATGACATCATCAATTTCCACGTCCTCGCCTTCTTCACGCAGAGTGTCCAGTACGGTTTTCTGTGCCAGACCGCCTAGCAGCAGACGGGTTGAGTCGGCTTTGGGGTCACATCCGACCACCATTATTTTCTTCTTCATTTCAGCAAGTCCGGCAACCGTATTCTGCGTGGTTGTCGATTTGCCTATTCCACCTTTTCCATAGATTGCGATTTTTCTCATTTTCAGATTTACTCCTTATGTTGCTGTTTGCGTTTTCCGGTTTGTTCCGGTGTCGATTCGCATATATTGCCGGAAGTGTGCCATATCGACCAATGCAAGTTATAAGTAATTGAAAATCAAAGAAATAAAAATATTTTTGCATTGTTCATCTGTTGCTGAGATCATGTTTTCTGCATTTTGATTACTATGATTTTACTTTTTTTTCTCAATCCGGCAGCCATATTTATTTTTTCAGTGTTGTGGATGCAATAAAAACAACAACATAACATTCTTATTATAAAAGTTTTATGATTTTAATTTTACAAAATTGACAAGTTTGCAGCCGCAATGGAAATAATTGTCAAGCCATCTTTTTCAGACATGCTTTCCTTTTGTTACAATAGTGTAATACCCTGTCGCATTAGTTACTTTTTTGTGCAAAAAACTGTAATTAAATTTTGAGTAATGGCGCATTGATAAGCGTGTAAAGTTCTTGCTGTATGACATTTACATGATTGAATCCTCACTTAGGCATGCTTATTGCTAAACTATGATCTGCAAATACTAAATAAGAATTAATAACAGGACATAAGTAAAAATGGATCTTGTATTCAGTTGTCCATCGGGAGCCGGAAGATGCGATCACGTAACCGAGTTGTCGGCGTTGCGTGATATTACCGGCGTAATGGTGTCGATGTCGGGGCAGGAAGAAATGCTGCGATGTATTCTGGATATTCTGGAAAAACGTCTGGACATGTTCCGCGGCGCCATCATGCTCGTCGACAGCGACCGGAAAAGTCTGGCGGTCGGCGCACTGAGTGATGAATTCACGGAAAAAAATCTGGCGGCGGTGTACCGCAAAGGCGAAGGCGTGATCGGACAAGTGTTTGAGACCGGCAAATCGGCGATAATCCCTAAAGTGTCGGAAGAACCCCGCTTTAAAGCGCGCATATACTCACGCCCCGGCAATATCCGCAAGAATACCAGTTTCATCTGCGTTCCAATAAGCTTAAACAAGGAAACCATAGGCACACTGGCGGTGGATATGTCTTTCCGCAGTTATGAATGTTTGAAAGAACATGAACAGTTCCTATGCATCGTCGCCGGACTCATCGCGCATGACGTACACAACCGCCGCCTCGCGCACATGGAACGCGAAATGCTCGAATTTGAAAACATGCGCCTCAAGACTGCGCTGAAGGATAAATTCCGTCCGGAAAACATCATTGGCGATTCCAGTTCAATGCGCGATGTGTTCATCCGCATACATCAGGTCGCGGCGGTGGACACCACCGTACTGATCCGTGGCGAATCCGGCACCGGCAAAGAACTCGTGGCGTCGGCAATCCATTATAACAGTTCCAGAGCGGACAAAGTTTTTGTACGTATCAACTGTGCCGCGTTGAACGAAAATCTACTCGAAAGCGAACTGTTTGGTCATGAAAAAGGCGCGTTCACCGGAGCCACCTGTAAACGTACAGGACGTATCGAAGAAGCCGAAGGCGGCACCTTATTCCTGGATGAAATAGGCGACTTCTCTCCTCAGGTACAGGTCAAACTGCTACGCGTCATCCAGGAACGCCAGTATGAACGCGTCGGCAGTAGCCAGACCCTTAAAGCGAACGTGAGGATAATCGCCGCCACTAATCGTAATCTGGAGGAAGCCATAGAAAACAACAGTTTCCGTCAAGATCTGTATTACCGCATAAATGTGTTTCCGATCTACCTGCCGCCTTTGCGGGAAAGGAAATCGGACATCATGTTGCTGGCAAATCATTTTGTGGACAAGTATGCCCGGGAAATGTCTAAAAAAGTAGGGCGTATTTCTTCCACCGCTATCAACATGCTCAGCGCTTATAACTGGCCGGGCAATGTGCGAGAACTGGAAAACTGTATTGAACATGCCGTTCTACTTTGCAATGATGAAGTGGTACAGGGGCATGACCTGCCTCAGACCTTGCAGATGCCGCTTGCCATCAGCAATTCTCCGGCAGGTTCGCTCAAGCATCAGATAGAAGTCATGGAGCGTGATTTGATAAGCGATTCGCTCAAACGCAATGCCGGAAATGTTAGCGCCGTAGCCCGCGAATTAGGCATTACCGGACGTATGGTCAGATATAAATTGGAAAAAATGAAACTCGACCCGCATCGTTTCTCATACAGACGCTATGGAAAATAAAAATCAGAACAATTCAGGAGAGCAACATCATGTTAAGCAAAAATGAAACCTTCGCCCCTCCGACCGCTTCAGAGGAATGGACAGACCGTCAGTTCGGCGTGATCCTTAATTATCTGAGTGAATATCAGGTTCCATACAGTGGTCAGATATATCTTAAATGGCTGGCGGCGCCGTATATTTCCATATGGAACAGTGTCTGCACTTCCGGAGAAGCCTCCACCGTATGGATTATGCACAATAAACTTCAGACCGATCACTTTACAGGGGCGTCGGACGCCTCTGTCAGAGACGTCATCGGCGTCTTCGGCGACCGCTGGATAAAGGCCGGTCGCGATCTTCAGAAAAACCCTTCTCTGAAACTTGACCATCCGGATGAGTACGACGAACCGGAGAAATACGCGGCTCAGTTGGTAAGTTTCGGCGAAATGTTTAAAAGTGTCGCTGAAGATACCGAACTGGAGTTCTGAAATAAATCATATCCGGGAAAGACTGATCGAGTTTTCTCTGATCATACAATACACCTTTTTGCCAGGCTTCAAGTCCAGCCGGTCAAGCGCATCAACAGTGAACTCGGCAAGAAGCAGAATCCCGCCGCCTATATCGATCTGGCAGATCAGGTCGCCGCAACCTATGCCCATATGCACAATCGTGCCAGGGATGATATTACCAACGGAAGTACACATGACATACCTGTCGCAAAGAATCACATCGGCAGGAGGGATCGCCGCTCTGAGTTTCTGCCCGACAATCAGTCCCGTTATCGGCGCGGCGCGCAAAGTGAACGCCTCTCCCGCCGCGGCAGGAGACAGTCGTACCATTCCATTACCCTCTAAACCCGTCACCTCCATATCCATCACACACATCACGCCGGACGCTTTGAGCAGACCGAAAGCATACGGATCCAGCACCAGTGTGGAAATAGAACCATGGCCCACCACTTTTCCACGTTCGATCAGCAATAAATTATCCGTCAATGCCAGAATGTCCGGCAGATCATGACTGATGACCAGCATGGGTATGTTCAATTCGTTTCTGATCCTCCACAAAAATGGCAGAATGCTTTTGCGCAAAGTAAAATCCACCGCCGAAAACGGTTCATCCAGCAGCAACAGCTCAGGTGAACGCAATAATGCCCGTCCCAGCG
>JAFGXT010000200.1 GCA_016936495.1 Victivallales bacterium | reverse complement strand
TAAAGTACTTTATGAATGCCTATGCCATTGACAGCAGTGATGATTTAGTATTGAAAGAACTAATTTTATCTTTTTTTGCATTGGGACAACATGTAGAAGCTTTAAAGTTTGTCGATATTTTTTACAAGGATCATTCTCGAAACTTTGATATTGATATGACTATGGTTGATTATTATATGAAAAAAAATTCTCCTCAAGAAGCAATTAATACTTTATTTTTATTAAAAGATCAATCCCTAACATATTCAGCTAAAAACACTTGCCAGGATATTATAGATAAAATAAATCGGAGTCAAATCAACCGCTAACCAAGGTTAACTCAGATGCATATAATTTTCCCAAATCTGGGGTCAGACAACTCCCAAATCTGGGGTCATCCCAAATCTGGGGTCCAAATCTGGGGTCAGACAACTTAAGGAATGATTTTTCTGAATTTTTGAGCTTGATTTATGGGGAAAATGCGCATTAATAAGCCCTTAGAACATTTTTTAGTGGCGAAAAATAGTCTTAAGCTGATTGAGGTGGGGATCTGCTCCCGGTCTTTTATTTATAATCCGGTTTTTCAGTTGGCTTCTGAGGAGATCGGCATTGCCGGGGGAGTTTAATACGATGCTGACGTTCGGTCTGCTGCACAGCTTTTTTTCTTTTTTTAACTTCTTTCAGTCCCGTCCGATTACCCCCCAAAAAACCTAAAAATCTTTTTTTTTTGAAAAACAGGTCGACAAAAGCATTATTATCGTTTATAATAAAGAAAAGGCTTTTAAAGCGCTTTAGAAAATTACAAACAAATATGGAGAAACACATGAAAACGATGATATTGCTTATGTTGAACGTATTTTTCGTTGGAATCCTTGGAGCGGGTGAATTCAAGTTGACGGAATCGCTGGATCGTGATTATTGGACGGGAATCCGTGGAGTTCACGTTGTTGATTTAGAAAAGAGCAGTAAATTCGCGGAGGTTCCCACGGGTAGTGATGAACTTAAATCCGGGTTTAAAGCTCTTAGTTGGGATGATCACGGAAAAGACAGAAGATGGGCTAATTTATTTGGGCAGAAGATATATGGTTTTCTTGTGCCTCCAGTGAGCGGTGAATATATTTTTGCGCTCAGCAATGATGACGAAGCGGTTTTTTTCATTAGCAGCGATGCTAATCCGGATAATAAAAAATTCATTTTGAAAAATAGAATATCTAAATATGGAGAATGGAAAAATTCATCGAAACCCATAAAGCTTGAAGCTGGCAAGGTATATTATGTTGAGGTATTGCATAAGGAGCATGCGGGCGACACCTATGTAATGCTGGGATGGCAAGTTCCTGGCAGCGAGGAAATCGAGCTTGTTCCTGCTGAATGTCTTTCCTCATTTAAAGCCGGAGTGCCGACATCTGCTAAATAAGTATAGTCGTGCTTTAATGCCGCAAGAGGCAAGATATGGCTTGCGGCATTTTTAAAGCGCTTAAATTGAGTAATAAAACATCAAGTCAAAAATGAGACAGGAAAAAATGGAAGAGAGAGAATTTATGGTAAAGCAGAGACTACATTTTACACTTATAGAACTCCTTGTAGTGATAGCAATCATCGCTATTTTAGCATCAATATTGTTACCGGCGTTAAATCAGGCACGAGATCGGGCAAAGTCAATAAATTGCGTAAGTAATTTAAAGGGGTTGGGAACAATGATAATGATGTATGTAGGCGATTATGGAGACATTTCACCGTTGAATCAAGGAACCAAGCTTTGGTCTAATTATGTAACAGCCGGGGTATCAGATAAGAATTACGAGAAATTGCGATCCTGTCCCAGTTACACCGGCGGGAAGGATCAATATCTGGCTTACGGGGGGCTGTACCAATATTTTGGAACTTGTTACAGCTGGAAAACGCATAAACGTTTGTCTGTCAATCCATGGAATGGAGGAACGGTAAGTGCCAGTATCGGCGATAGTTATATCCATCCTAACGCGTATCGCATGCCAGTGTCCCAGCGTATACTTCTTGCTGATTCTCAGCGTGCCAACAGCTCGTCTAACGAGATGTATTTTCGTATTACCCGAGGAGATAGTGGTAATGGCTGGGGTTTGCTTGACATGAAGCATCACAACAAAGCCAATGCGTTGCGTATGGACGGTCATGTTGAAACTCTTGACGGGAAAGAAGCCAGAGGCATACATGGTTTTAAAAGCTGGAATATCGGAAGACCCAATTCCAAAGTAAGTCCTGGGGACAGCGGCATATTTAAATATCCAGCCTGGTAAGTATTTAGTTATCGTTTTTTTTGAAGTATAATAATATGAAAGGCAAAGAGGAATATATGATTTGTTCTAAGAAAAAATTGTTATCCATACTAATTATTATGTCATTTCCCATGTTCTCTGCGGTTATGGCGGACAGGATACTGTGTTCGGAGGCGCTTTCTTTCGAGATGCCTGTCTGGAGAGATGATAAATCAGGAAAATTGACGGTGATTCCCGATGGGATTGTATTTCAGCCATCCAACTCCCCGCGCACTGTAACTATCGAGCTGTCTTTGCCAAAGGAAGATTATAAGTTATATGATCAATTGCAATTTGATATTACCGCTACCAATGCTGATACCCGGGTCTCGTTATTTTTGCAATCATCCTGGCCGCGTCATGCGGATCTTGTAAAAAAGCAGTTTCGTGTAAAGAAAGGTACTCACACATACACATTTTATATGCATCAGGCGGGATACAGGACTGTTTTCCGGGACTTGGTACTGAAGCTTGAGCATAATCCTGACGAAAAAAATGTTGACAAAAGGTCTGAATTAAGCAAACCGATTACATTTAAAGATTTCCGGCTCAATGCAATGGATTACAGTTTAGCAACTCTAGGCAAGCAAATGCCGAAGATATTTTCCCGAGAACTTCCTTGCGGCTTCTCTCCTCAAGCCGTGGCGGCGGCGGAAGCGGAGCGTCAGAAGCTCCGTACCGAAGTCGCCCGGCTTTTTGCCATATTAAAAAATCGTTCATCCAACCCGGAGGAAAACAGGAAAAGCCTGTCGCGTCTTTACGAGTTACGTCAGCATGCCGAATGGCTGATTCAATCAGCCGCATTACAGGTACAAACCGGATCGGGCATTATTTATGGCTGGACAGGCGGGATTGATAAAATACTGCGGGACGGGCCTTTTCCGGGTATAATTGGAGGTACCGCGAGAGTGTCAATGGGGCGTAATGAGCATGAAGGGATGCAAATAGCATTGTATTCAGCCATAAACATAAAAAATGTGAAAGTTACTCCGGGAACATTTACTAATGTTGACGGCAATGTTTTCCCGGCTGGCAACATCCACTTCGGACCATTAGGATACATAGACCCTACGGCGCCGGCGTACTTCAGCAACTATATTAATTATCTTATGCCGGATCCTGTTTTGAATTATTTGACTGAGTTTGACGTGGATGCGGAAAAATTTCAGCCAATATGGTTTGATTTTTATGCGCCAACCGGTCAGGAACCGGGAACATATTCAGGAACAGTTAAATTTTCTGCTGATGGCATCGATTTCCTTGAAGTGCCAGTCCAGATAACCGTGCATAAGTTTACGCTTCCTGACCGGATGACCTTTCCTGTGGTCATCAGCAGTGGAGACTACTTCAGTGGACGCAGCACGTTGATGCGTTTGTATGAAGATGACGGAGAGGTGTTAAAAGAATTCGGAGAATTTATGTTCTCTGAAGACGGTGACGCCGGACGGCTGTCCACAGGAGCCAGGCGTCTTTATGACATCAGCGTTGACACTTTCAATCTTTTGCGTGATCACCGTATAAGCTATCATGATATTTACCGCAGCACTCGCGATGTGATTCCCGCCTGGCGCAGGCGTATCATCAACGAGTTCAATACTATGTATTGTCTTGGATATGACAATGACGGCAATGTCATGAACAACTTTAAAAAGCAATTTGAAGAAATGCGTAAGGAAGGGACAGCCAACCGTGCTTATATATATGGTTACGATGAGATAAGAGAACATGACAAACGCGCTTTCGCGTCTATGAAAAAGAGCTATGGAGAATTAAAAAAGGCATTTCCGGAATTGAAAACTATGGCAACGGCTTTGGACTCATCTTTTGGAGAAAGAACTGATACCACCGAAGAAGTGGATATCTGGGTGACTCCACCGAACAGTTATCTGGGATCGCGCAAAGCTGCTGAACGCGCAAGAGAACGGGGTAAACAAGTCTGGTGGTATCCCTGCAATTGGCCATATCCGCCGAATGCAAATCTGCTCTTGGAAAGTCAGGCTACTGCAACCCGTTTAATAATAGGATTCATGCCGTGGAAGTACGAAGTGGATGGTTTTTTGTATTATTCTTCCGCAATGTTGGATCATCAGGTGGATCTTGAGACTTTGGTTGGACGCTGGGATACGAAAGGTGGTGTCAAAGTGATAAAGCATGGAAATCGTGATTATAACAGTGAGTATCTAATTGAGACTACTTCCTCTGGCAAAAATAATTACGCGGAAATATCCAAGTGGACACGTATTCCTGAGGATATCAGCAAACCGCTGGTTGTTGAGTGCGATATTTTCCCGGAAAAATACGTCGCCGCCGGAAAATCAACTTGTTCAGTGGAAATACGACTTAATTATCAGGATGGAAAGACAGATAAGCATTTCTTAAAGATTAATCCGCACAAATCGGAATGGCAGAGTTTCAGGCAGGAAATAAAAATCACGAAACCATTGAGAAACATGCTCTTTGCAGTGAGGGTAAACAGTCCTGCCGCCGTAGTTCATGTGAAAAATCTGGCGCTTTATCAGGAGAAAGTATATCGGGATACGCGTTTCCGTGCACTCAGGAGACTTGCGGTCGAAGATGGAATATTGTTGAGCAAGGATTTTTCATACAGCATGTTCAGGAGCAATGGCGATGGCACGCTCATATATCCGGGGCCGGACGGAGCGATCCCGACGGTGAGGTTGAAATTACTGCGTGATGGTCTTGAGGACTATGAGTATCTAGTCATGCTCAAAGCCGCGGTTGCTGAGGTGGAAAGCGGTAAAAAACATATTACCGATAAGAAACAGTGGCTGGATAAAGCTAAGACTATGCTCGTGGTTCTCGGCAGTATCAGCAATGGCTTGAGCAAATATCCACGTTATGGTCAGCCTATGCTTGAGTATCGTGCAAAAATAGCGGAATTGCTGGATCAGGTCAATTAATAATTGATACGAACAAAAACAGTCAGTTCGGCTATGATAAAACAAAATGAAAACGATTGATATAGACTTTTATCCGGAAGAGCCAATCGGGGTAATAAAGAAAATAAATGGCGGGAATCTTGCCCCTCCTGTTCTAAATGAGAAAGCCGGGGGCAATATTCGCGAGTCGTTTGCCGCATTGAATATGCCGCTTACGCGTCTGCATGACGCTCCATTGGAGAACGCGGGATACCGCCTGGTGGACATTCCCATGATATTTCCCCATTTTCATGCTGATGAAAATGATCATCGCAACTATTACTTTTGTCAGACAGATGACTATGTAAGTAATTGTATAAGAACAGGTACAGATATATATTACCGGCTGGGCATAAGCATTGAGCATGGAGTCAATAAATATTTTACCGACCCGCCTGAGGATGTAAAGAAATGGATAAATGTTTGCGATCATATAATCCGCCATTACACCCAAGGGTGGGCGGATGGATTTCACTTCAAAATAAAATACTGGGAAATATGGAATGAACCGGAAATAGCCGACGCTGATGGTCATAAACTTATGTGGAATGCTTCGATTGAGGAGTTTAATCGCTTTTATGTGCATGTTGCCAAAGAGCTCAAACATCGTTTCCCTCTTCTCTGTTTCGGAGGACCGTCTCATTGCGGATATGGCTCTGTCAGCGATGATTTCATTGATTATTGCGCGATGAATAATGCGCCTCTGGATTTTTATTCCTGCCATTGTTATAGCGCCGACCCTCACGGGAAAATTATTGACATGCCTGAAAAAATACGTATAAAACTGGACTCGGCGGGTTACCGTAATTCTGCCGTTCATATTAACGAATGGCATTATTTCCCTGGAGATTGGAAGAGAATGCGCAATGATCATTATTACCGGAAAAGTATTCTGGAGGAAATAAAAGGTATTCATTCCGCCGCGTTCCTTTGTGCAGTACTAAGCCAATGGCAGGATACTCATCTTGACATGGCTTGCTATTATACCGCAACCGCCACAATGTGGGGATTGTATGAAACCAGTAGCAGTATGCCGACAAAATCTTATTACGGAATGAAAGCTTTTGGAGAAATAGTTCGTTATAGACGCCGCCTTAAGATCATATCAAAATCTCCAGGTGTTACTGTTCTTGCGGGGCAAGACCATCACGGCAAACACGCAATGCTCATTTCATGCTTTAAAACGGGTTCTTGTTCTTTAAATATACGTTATATAGCCGCCGCATGTCCGGCGACGGCGCAGGTGTTCATGCTTGATAACGAACATGATCTTAAGAAAGTTAATGACTTAAGCATAGATAACTCCGGTCTTTCCATTAAGCTTTGCTCTGACTCCGGCGTGGTGCTTGTAATATCCGATTGACGTAACCGGTAAGCATTTCCGCCGGAGTTATGAAGTTCTTACTCTGTCTCTCCTAAGTCGGGAGTCGCCTGAAAACTCACGCTATCGGATTCAAGTGCTTCCTGTTCCATGATGATTATCTCATTAACACCGCGTTTGAGAACCGGAGCGGGCACGTACAACGTTTCAGTTGGACCTATATTCCAATAGCGTCCCAGGTGAAATCCATTGATCCATACCGAACCTTTGGTTCCCGGGCGGCGGAGAAAAGTATCTCCGGTGGCGTCGAGCTGAAATTCTCCACGATGAAATCTTACCTGACCGGGACGATTGTCAAATTCCGCGAATTTCAGAGCGTCGAGTGAGTCCAGCGGTAAAGAATAATATTCCCAGTCAAGTTGCTCCTGAAATTCCACTGCCACTGCCTGGGTTATCCCTTTGAAATCTTTGCCCACATAAACACCGTAGTTTATACGTCCGCAATTTTCCACCAGGATATCCAGTACGGCGCCTTCTTCCTGAACTTCTACAGGAAAAGGATTCTGCCCGTCATCGCGCATCCGGCTGCCAAGGTAATGCCCGTCCAGCCATACCTGAGCGTAGTCGTTAACATGAAACAGACGCAATCCGACTTTGCCCAGCGGACCTTCAAGGCGTTTACGATAATGAATGAAGCCGAAATTCTGACTAAGCT
>JAFGXT010000199.1 GCA_016936495.1 Victivallales bacterium | reverse complement strand
GCTTGCCGATTGGTTGGGTTGAAATGAAAAAAGATGGGTTGAAAACCCCCTTGAAATCAAGGGGAAGAAGATTCTAAATTACCTCAGAATAAGAAATTGAAAAAAGTCACGGTCTCTGATTAAGGAGATATTTGCCAAAACACAATCCTGAAAGGAGAGACCGTGATGAAAAGATGCGTTACTATAACATGTCATTTAGATTTGGCAACAGGGAAAGCGAATTTAAATGAGATTGTCTATCAAATAAAGGAAATGCGCGATACCTTAATGCTTAAAATGCTGGGAGACCTTTGAATTTTGTCATTTCGAGGAGCGTTAGCGACGAGAAATCTCATAGATCATGAACCTTTAGAGATTTCTCCCTGCGGTCGAAATGACAATATTGGCGGTTTTTCAAAGACTCTCTAAACCAGGATCGGACAAGGTGATTCTCCCAATGACTGGCTATAAAATATTTTTAAAAAACTATTGACTAAAATAAACCAGGTCTCGCTGGAGCATATACTTTTAGCGTATGATGATTTTCTTGTCGATAGATTCTCAAATCTGAGCCGGTACCCAACTGAAGTGCCCGATATTAACGATCTTGTACGGCATGTGCGCAAAGGAAAATCCGATAAGGAGTTATGTGAGGGAGGCGATGTATATCGGCGGGGATATCGCAATAGAAAGTTGAAGACGGTTTTTGGAATGCTCGATATTCCCATTGCGGTCGTTGAATGTTCAAGCTGTGGAGCGCGCTACTCCCCCTTGTTGAACGCCTTGCAGATCGAACCTTATTCTCGGAAAGAAGGGAATGTTGAGCATGTGGTTGCCGAGGCGGTCATCGACACGAATTATCGTCGTCTTATTGAAGGCATATCGGTAGATATATCTTTGGGGGGCGTACATAACATTGTTGTTGGCAGCGACATAGACGATGTATTTCAAGAGGATGTTCTTATAGAAAATTTATCCGGCATTATGGCTGACGGCACAGGGATAAAACAGAGCAAGGGGGCTAAGGGAGAACTGCGCACGGTTATCGGTATTTCTAAGGAAGGCAGAGTGATCCCCTTGGGTTCATTTGCCAATACCTCCTGGTCAGAGATAGAAGCCATCGTCAAAAAGCGTATAAAAGGCGACTCGGAACAACCGCTTCCCTTCGTTTATGATGGAGAACCGGGACTGGCAGGTTTTCTTTCGGACATGACTGAAGAACAGCGTTGCACATGGCACGCACCGCGGGGATTGTATTATGCCATGTGGGGAGACGGCTTGAAAAAGAAGGACAGTCAACCGTACGTTAATGATGTAAAACAGATAGTTGGCATTGAGCTTCCGGAAGGGGATTTTGAGCTTATCAAGGAAGAGGATAAAGAAGCTGTAAAAGCCCACTATGACAACAGTAAACAGGAGATTCAGGAACTCATTCACATTTTTTATGAGAAGGGCTATGTAAAGGGCGCCTCGTATCTGGAGAATTTATCGAGTGGTCTGTTTTCAAATATTGAGTCATGGCTCTCCTCGGGCATTATTGCTCCCAAGACAACCTCTCTTTTGGAGCGTGTTTTTAGAGAGATTGGACGTCGCATGAAGAAGATTGCCTGGGGATGGTCTGATGCAGCCGTGAATACTTTGTCGAAGATGATCCTGATGAAACAGTACGCCAAGGATAAATGGGAGGAGTTCTGGAAACAGAAATTGGGCATCAAGGGCTATTTCAGCATTCAGTTGCAAAAGATAGAAATTACCCCGTGCCAAACCTTTTGAACGTTACCAATCAATTAGAGGCAAAATATGCGCACTAAAATACTAAAGATTATCAGCAATAATATCTTGTCCCGGATAGGCATTACAAAAAATGCTTTTTATTCTGACCTTTACCAGAGCCACAACAAGAAACGTTTGGAGCATCTTGCTTCGTTAGGCCTAGACATAGCTGGAAGAACTGTGTTAGAGGTCGGCGCAGGCATTGGCGATCATACAAACTTTTTTTTGGAAAAGGGGTGTGAAATAGTAAGCAGTGATGCAAGAGAAGAAAATATTAAAGTATTAGCTTCAAGATATCCAGAAATTAAAGTATTATTACTAAACTTGGATGAACCACCGATGAATTATGAGGAATTATTCGATATTGTCTATTGCTATGGATTATTATACCATCTCTCAAGGCCTGCTGAAGCCATAGATTTTATGGCTAAGTGTACCAAAAAATTCCTTTTGTTAGAAACTTGCGTATCTTTTGGCAATGATGTTTCTGTTAATCTTTGCAGAGAAAATCGGCTTGATCCGACTCAAGCATTATCAGGTTCTGGGTGCAGACCTACTAGAAAATGGGTATATAAACAATTGAAAAAGCACTTTGAATTTGTATATCTGCCAATAACTCAACCCAACCATGAAGAATTCCCAACGGACTGGACGTCTTTTCAAACAAAAAATGGATTAAGTAGATCTATTTTTATAGGCTCAAGAGAATTATTAAAAAACAGTCTTTTAACTGAGACTATCCCTCTAAAACAGACAAGAATTTAAAAAACTTATCCTGCTTATATACTCACAGCACTATTTTACACGATCAGGTATTTGAGAATCTACCCCATAGAAACGTGGTATGATTGCCGAGAATTGAGCACAAAGAGGGTGCCTTGAACTTTTTCTGTATAAAAGAGATTTTAAGGGGCGGAAATCCGCCGGGCGCCGGGTGCGTTTCAGGTAAAGGAACAGGCGATCGGTATCATTATGACAGTAAACACGAATTATGATTTTCCCTCCCACCGGATCAGTTTGTAATCCTCGAGTGGGAAGCCGTCAATAGACGAATTTTGAAAAATTTAAATTTATCGTGGTGGCAATGTAAGAAACACAATTTTCAAATCTTGAGTTGTTAGGAAGTATCGTAATAGTTATCGATAATATTGTCGAATTTTAACATTACACCATCAAAGGGATCACATGAACATAGAAAAGATAAAAATCTATACTGATGAACATCCCATTTTAAAAGAAATACTGCAGCCGATAATTTTTATTAGGCGTTTTCTAACGCAACGAAAATATTTGGCTTATTTAAAAATTTACGAAAACTTGTGTAACCTTTTGACCGAAGACATTACTATAAATGTACCAGAATTTCAGGGATTTTTTTCAGTAGATTGTCACTCAGATTTATTTAAACGTATTTTAATAAACAAAGAATATGAATCTTCCTTGGTAAATATGGCGCTCAAGTATGTCAACAAAGACCGAGACGTAATAGATGTTGGTGCGAACATAGGGTTCTATACGGTTCTATTTGCAAAAAATCTAAAGGGGAAAAAAGTCTTGTCAATCGAACCAACAGACAATGCCTTACGACGTCTTTACAAGAATGTTGAACAAAATGAGGTTACGAATAGAGTTATCGTATTTGAAGGGGCTGCTTCGGATCATTCCGGGAAAACCGAGATAAAGATGAAAGAGGGAAAAGAAGAATATTCTACATTAGGCCTTTGGAAACATCCTTCAATAAGAAACGAGACTTTTGTTACACAACAGATTGACATTGCGACTGTGGATGATTTAGCAAGTAAACATAATCTTGACCCCGGGTTTATAAAAATTGATGTTGAAGGTTGCGAACATTTGGTTCTAAAAGGTCTAAAAAATACTCTGGAAAATAAACGTCCTGTTATTTTATCCGAGTTATCAAACTATCTCTTAAAACAAAATGGTTCTTCTTCTTTAGAAGTAATAACCTTCTTGAATTCCTTTCATTACACTGTAATTGATGCCGAGAATGCTCAAGTTAATCCAGCGTCCAGAGAATTTACGAACATTTTAGCAATTCCTCAAGAATTACAGAAATCAGACCTCTCCCACTATGCGATTTGACATGGTATAAATAATCGATCTCATTGCATCTGCCCCAAAGATGGACAGGTGAATGCCAGAAAACCGACAGCTCTGGCATTTTGGTTAGATTTTTTTGAAAAACCACTCACCACATATCCACTATGATGACCCACAATACCATGCATCGGGAATGTGCATGGACGATGGCAGGACTTTGCGCCTCAACGTTTTCCAAGGGCAAAACTTTTTCACATTCTTGTATTCATTCATAATATCATAATGTTCCGAATGACGGTTGACCGTCATACCTTAAAAACAAACCGTCGGGGACAGCATCCTCATCCCTGAGCGAAAGAGGTTGCCCGTCGAGGCCGACGATGGGCCGATAACGAATGTCCAAAAATATGACGTTTTTGGTATCCTGTCGGAGAGGTCTGGAGATAGTGAATCAAAAGCGAATCCTAATAAATGCAGCAATGTCCGTAACGCAAATAGCGGTTGTCAGCGTCACGCTCTTTATACTTTATAAATTTCTACTTAGCGCCGTAGGAACAGAGTCATTAGGGATTTGGTCGCTGATACTTGCAACAACATCAGTAACGCAAATAGCGAATCTGGGATTATCTGGAAGTGTCGTAAAATTTGTCGCTAAATATGTTGCCCGTAAAGAAGATAAAAAAGCCTCAGAGGTTATTCAAACAGCAGCGATCACCCTTGCGATAGGCTTTGGCATAGTCTTATTAATTGGTTATCCATTGATTAAATGGGTACTCAGTCTTGCAGTACCGGCCGATTCCGTTGGTATTGCCTTACCTATTTTACCATTTGCCCTTTTCAGTCTATGGCTTTCAATAATTACAGGCGTATTTCAGTCTGGAATTGACGGATTTCAAAAGATTTATATAAGAAATATTTTGATGATGGGCGCTTCACTCCTTTTTACGATACTATGCTTTCTCTTTGCTCCAAAGTACGGTTTAATAGGACTTGCTTATGCACAAATTATAAATAATTCCATCATCTTTTTACTAAGCTGGATTTTAATCAAACAATTTATACCAATACTCCCCATAATACCTTACCAATGGGATAGAATGATGTTCAAAGAAATAATGAGTTACGGTATAAACTTCCAGATTGCATCAGTAGCGACTATGTTTTATGACCCTGTTACAAAAGCACTATTGAGCAAGTTCGGCGGTCTTTCAGCAGTTGGATATTATGAAATGGCAAACAAAATGGTCCAGCAGATTAGGGCGTTTATTGTATCTGCAAATCAAGTTCTTGTGCCCTCGATCGCGGAACTCAATGAAAATAGTCCTGAACAAATAAAGAGTGTTTATCTAACATCTTACAAACTCCTTTTTTTTCTTTCTCTCCCATTATTTACATTACTGATAGTATTTATCCCCATTGTATCAAAATTATGGATAGGAAATTATGAGCAGACATTCATTTTGTATGCTTATCCGCTTGCAATAGGATATTTACTGAATATTTTTACCGGCCCTGCTTATTTTACTAACTTAGGAACGGGGGTACTCCGCTATAATGTGATAGGTCATCTTGTTATAGGGTTCCTTAACGCCATATTAGGATTCTTGTTAGGATTATTTTATGGTGGTTCGGGTGTTGTGATTGGTTGGGCGATTTCACTTTCTATCGGAAGCTCGATTATTTACATAGCTTTTCACATTACGGAGGGTATTGCTTTGAGCGAGCTGTTCCCCCCTGAAAACAAAAATTTATTTCTCTCGTCTTTTTTATTTTTTGCAGTTTCATTTGTTCTACAACATAGATTCTTAAGTACCATTGACACTGTGCCATCGACCGGAATCTTAGCAGTTCTATTTGTAATGATTAATATCGTGCCTTTATGGTCTCATCCGATGAGGAAACGGCTAAAAGTTTGGGTGTTAAGAGAGCTTTTTAACAGGTAAAAGTTTCGAGACCGGATATTAAACATCTCTGGAGCGGTCAAAAAACCTTTAAAGGCAATTTTTAAGGAGTCCAATGTGAGTAATTCAAAAAAGTTCATTAAATTAATGATTCATACTGCAGGTTTTGATCTTCACCGGCTTACCCCAGCGTCCAACCCGGCTTTCGAACTTCTGAAAGCGCTGAATCGGTTTGATATTGACCTGGTTCTGGATCTTGGCGCCAATGTTGGCCAGTTTGCCTCGGAGCTCCGCTCTGTTGGTTATAAAGGAACGCTTGTAAGCTTCGAACCGCTTTCTTCCGCACACAAAGCCCTATCAAAGGCGGCGGGAAGCGATCCGAAATGGCAAGTACACCCACGTTGTGCGATAGGCGATTTTGACGGCGAAATTGAAATCAATATTGCAGACAATTCCGTTTCCTCGTCCGTTTTACCAATGTTGGAAGCATGTTTTTTGGCCGAAAAGACATCCGCGTATGTTGGTAGCGAACGTGTTCCAATGAGAAGGCTGGATTCCGTGGCGCCACAATATCTTGCGGATGCACACCGAGCCTTTCTCAAAATGGATACCCAGGGCTTTGAGTCGCAGGTACTTGATGGAGCCGCACAAATTCTTCCCATAATTAAAGGAATTCAGTGTGAGATGACGCTTGTGCCTCTTTACGATGGCCAGAAGCTTTGGATGGATATGATCCATCGCTTGGAAAGCGACGGTTTTACGCTTTGGTCAATTCAGAGAGGTTTCACCGATCCGCGTGATGGGAGAACTCTCCAAATTGATGCGATTTTTTTCAGGTTATGACTCCGGACATTCCGATGAGAGCGCATAAAACGCTCTATCCCAATCTTTATTCACCAGTCTATCCTGCTGCATGGCTTCTTTTTGGCATACTATTCGCTTTTGCTATTGTACATTTCCTGGGGTGCACATGGACGCGAACTATAACTGCCACAATATATGGTGCCGGAGCTTTGTGTGTTATTATATTAGCTTGGAAACAAAGACACGAATGGACTCTTACCTTAATGGATACGTTATTTGTTGTTTTTGTTTTACTGGTGTCATTCTCACTCATATTGAATGGAAGTATCGGAGAAATAGAGAAAAAAATTGCAAGTTATCTGCCTTTCATGGTGGTAACGCCATATCTCTGCGGACGTTTGATGCACATGTCTGATATTTCTGCTCTGAAACGAATTATAATCTTTGCAGGCATTGCCATTTTGCCATTTTTAGTCATTGACCGTTTAACATCCCCTGTCCGTGGTTCCGGACATTGGCCGTTTTTTGATCACGATCACAGCGCAATATTAATAGGTGCTTTACTATCGATCTCTGCGATTGCAATGAGCACTATAATTCTTGATAAACCAAACGATAGAAAAAAAAGAAAAACCCTCGAAATATTCGTTTTATATATTTTTCTCTGGATTATAACGGCCTTTCTTGTCTGGATAACCGCAAGAGGCTGGCTTCTTGCAGGCATCCTTGGAATTGCAACCACATGCTTACTCGCGAGACAAAGCGTTATCTGGAAAAGATTTGGGCTACTCATTTCAGTACTGGCTATAGCGGCCCTTTGCCTTTCAATACTCCCCAAGGTTGATCCTCAAAGCTATAATGTATATGCGATGCCCATGAAACTAACGCAACAAGCAAAGGGCCCCATCCTTGGCGAAACAACAAAGGGCCCCATCCTTGGCGAAAGCAGTTGCAAACCCCTACAGCAAGGAATCAGCTCTTTCGCAATCCGTTGGGTGTTGTATAAAGAATCACTCGAAATATTCAGAACAAATCCCATTTGGGGTATTGGCGCGGGAAGATTTGGGGATAGATCTTGCGCGGGGCCAGGCGGCTTTCCACACAGCACAATCCTTCAGACTTTTGCGGAAATGGGATTCGTTGGTGGTGGATTATTTATAGGGATGCTCATAATAGCTGGAATAACAATGATAATTCCTTTCCTACGGCCGAAAATAATGACAAATTGCGCAGAATATGTCTTTGTTTTCGCGCTATACCTCACATTCCTTTTTGCCGATCAAATTTACGGAAATTACATCATGTCAACAGGCACATGGTTAACAATGGGAATTATATCGACTATGAATGCGGACAAAAGGCATTCTGGGTTGTATTAGTAATGCCGAAATTCCCTCTGATTACAGTAGTTACCCCCAGCTTCAATCAGAAAGCCTATCTCGAGCGCACCATTTGCTCGGTGCTGGAGCAAGATTATCCTAATATAGAATACATCATAATTGACGGAGGCTCTACGGACGGAAGTATCGATGTTATCGAGCGTTATCAGAATAGGATAGCATTCTGGGTAAGCGAACCGGATCGTGGTCAGACCCATGCCATAAACAAGGGACTACAAATGGCAACAGGCGAATGGGTGGCATGGCAAAACTCAGACGATATATACTACCCAGGTGTTTTTCATCAATTAAGCGAGGTTGCCCTAAAATACCCCAAAGCCGGTCTTCTAACAGGGGACATGATGCTTATAGACGAACATGACCGCCCTTTAAGAGACATTCGTTATGTAATACCCAGCTACAGAGCACTTTTGGCAGAGGGTATGCTGATTGCTAACCAAGCAGCCTTCTGGCGACGGAGTGTTCATGATAAGATCGGTTTTCTGACTGAAAGTTTTCAATGTTCGTTTGATTATGAATGGTTTCTTCGCTTGACAAAGCAAGTTAAGGCTAAGCATGTTAACCGAATCTGGGGTGGACTTCGTTTGCATGGCGAAACTAAAACGAGTTTACTGACACAGCGTTTTCAAGAAGAAAATCAAATCATTCTTTCCGAACGTAATATTTCAACATGGTTAAAGAATTTATACAGACTACGCCGATTTTCTTTGATGCTTGTCAATGGACAGTTCAGTTATGTCTATAGAGGTTTGTTGCGCCGTGCATCCAGACAGGAAAGGACGACCTACTGATGTGCGGCATTCTCGGCTGGGTCGGTCAGCATGGTCCGGATGATTCCAAACTCTTTGCTTCCGCGCTTAACACGCTTGCGCACCGAGGGCCAGACGACAGTGGCATGTTCGAGGCTCCTTCTGTCTTGCTGGGGCATCGTCGTCTTTCTATTCTTGATCTTACAAGTACAGGCCATCAACCAATGGTCGAGCCGGAAAGCGGCGCGGTCATAGTTTTTAATGGAGAACTAT
>JAFGXT010000198.1 GCA_016936495.1 Victivallales bacterium | reverse complement strand
AGCTTATACGCCTCCGCTTCATCGTCGGCGGTATGATCGGCAAGGTAACGTTCCTGGAGAATGGCTATTGATACAAGCATTTTTTGCTTGTCCATATTCATCTCCAGCCAGTCGGCGGCGTAAGTCTGATAAAATGCCTGAAGATAGCGCATTATCATACCCTCACTGGCAAGCTCATTGCACATCACTCTTAAGACCGTCGCTACCAGCGATAAATGCTCTCCGGTCAAGGGCAATTGATTGGTATCGAAATAGTTTATAGTGATGCCGGAACTTGGACTAAGCCGTATCGGCTTATGTCCCAGTACCGCCGCCAATGCCTGATAACTCAAGCCGTAATCAATAATGCAGGTGTATTTGTAAAAGCCCTGCGTCTGCAACATGAGATCACAAGTCAAAACCGACTTGCCCGACCCGGTTTTACCAAAGACAATACAATGCTGTGGGTCTGAATCCTCATCAAACGCTCCGGCGAACTGTTTAACGCCTACCAGGTTGCCGTCTGCGCCGTTGTATATGGCTTCGGCGTTGTGCAGATTTCCGGTATAAGTAGAGCTGAACGGAATCAGGCAACTCGCAAACTTATTCAGGATCCTGAACGAATGTCCGGCACGTTTGCCGAACAACCAGCCCGGCGTCGCTTGAAAAAATGCGTTGATTGCGCCTTTCGGTTCGGTCAGCAAATAATAACCGATCGGGATATTTCCCAATGCGCCTTTTATGGCGGTGATCTTCATTTGCAGTTCTTCCGGCTCCGGAGCGAATACGGAGATAATGACCTGAAAATCCAACGGCGTTGAATGTCCGCTGTCCAGTTCCTCCAGCATCTCTTTTCGGCGGCGGTAAGAGAACTCCAGCGTTGCCGGAGCTCCTTTCTGGCTCATTTGATTTTCGAGTACACGCAGGGCACTTTCTTCCTCGTTTACCATTTTATGCAAATTCCTGGGCGTGATGTTCACGGTGATGCGGTAATCCTGGATGTCCAGTCTGGTCAAATCCCGTGCGATGCCCTGGTATACATGTGGCGGCAATGGCATTTGCAAAGCAAATACCGCCGCAAACTGATTGTCAGTACAAAAACTAAATTCGTCCACTTCTGTAATGTCGCTGAAAATACAGTTTTCCCGAATACTGCAAGCCGGATTAAAGCCCGGTTTCAAATCCAGATAATTCAATGAAGGATTGTAATAATTGCGGATCACCTCACTCAATTCAACAGATGTCAGTTGCCGGGACTTGACCCCGATTGATTCAAGCAGGGCTTTTGCCCGCCTGAACTGCCGAACCGCATGAAGCTTATTTGTATTGAGCAGTTCTTTTTCAGCTTCATCATAAGCCGAAGCTGAAAGATTATCAGAAAGCTTTCCGGTCAGTTCCTTGCTGATAAACACCAGCAGTTTTTCACGGCGTAAGTGCCCGCTAGTCAACTGTTCGCTATACTGCGCGTGGCGAAGTTTACGGTACTTGTAGCACACGCTTTCCGGTGGCAGTGTTTCCGTCATGCGATTGTATTCATCAAGCTCAGGATAATTACCCTCGACCGTCCAGTAAAATTGTATGCGGACGTTTTCCTTGGCGAAGAAATTCAGCAATGCGTCAAGCTGGAGCTTGAAGTCATTGCGCTGTTCATGCCTGGCATAGTCCAGCGGCGGCACCAGCATTTCCATGCCGACCGACCACCAGCCATTGCCGGGATCACCCCAAATAATCACATCGTCTGCAATCATGCCGTCCGGCGCAAGGCTGAACTTGCCCGAATATGGTGAAAAATGACTGCCGTATGCCGTCTGATCCGTCAGGTCTGCCGCATAATGCGGAGGCTTTTTGTAAACCAGGGTAAATAGCAGAACCAGCGAAAGCACAAAGGGAATCGGAAACATGGGCATGACAAAAATCAGCGGTACACCAATGTTGGACAAGCCCACAATTAGTGCACTGCCTATGGCTCCTGCTACAGGAAATAAAATCTCATTGTTATTCAACCCAAGCCAGCGACGAGTTACCTTGCTGCCATCGGTTACTTTTTCCACTATGAGTTCTTCTGCCATTATTAAAATTCCCTCTCCCATTCTTTACTGCGGTAGATTTCAGGCTTTTTCTGACGCTCTTTGAGTAGCTCCAGCATGTTTTTATACATTTTGCGGTTTCGAACGTTAAGCTCTTCAGACAAATGCTGGACTGATTCAGGATGTTCCATTCCCAACGGAGTTATTTCTATATCCGCTTTTTTCAATATCAGAACAGCACAACTACGATCCACATTATCGCCGTTGCAAATTATTGAATTCAAAAATTTGCGTTCATCTGTAGTGAGTTCAAGAAATTTCATTTATCCTTTTTCCCCTCATTGAGCGATGCAAGTTTTTGCTCAATCATCACTTCCAGGCAGACACGTATACTACGCCGCTGATAACCTGCTATCAGTTTTAATTGTTCATGGTGCTCTGGAGAAACCCTGACAAATTTAAAGTTGGAATATGATGTTTTTTTCATTTTTTGCCTCTTAATAGTTGATTATTCGATACGTCAAGTATACATTAAACTTTAAATAACGCAACACTAAGTTATAGGAAAATAAGGATTTTTATGAAAGCCAAGCTCAAATCACGTGTCATCGGGCAGGATCATGTCTTTGATCCACTGGAGAGGTATGTTCTAATCGGCGAAAAAGGACTTGCGCCGCCGAACGAGCCGAAAGGCGCATTCCTTTTTACCGGACCGACCGGAACTGGTAAGACCGAGACCGCAAAAGCATTGTCGGAAACCTTGAATTGCATTCTGCTGCGTTTTGACATGAGCGAATATCAGGACGATAAGAAATTCCTGGAAGACTTATGCCATATGCTTGATACCCACACCAGCGGCATAATACTACTCGATGAGATTGAAAAGGGAAGCATGAAGATTTTTGATTACTTCCTGCAAATCCTGTCCGAAGCCCGGATTACATTTCAGCGCAAGACTTACGATCTATCCGGCTTTTATATCATCATGACTTCCAACATTGGCAGTAAAAACATTATGGGACAGGATAACTTCACGGTTGCACGGAAAATAGTTGAAAGGCTTATTCAGAGCCATTTCCGACCGGAGTTTCTGGGACGCATCCGGCGCGATTGTCAAATCTGTTTCAAGCCTTTGGATTACGATGCTCTCAAACAGATCGTCAAACAAAAAGTGGAAATGGAAATAATTCGGCTACAGGAAAAAGGATATTCTCTTTCATACTCTGAATCAATACTTCCTTTCCTGATGAACGAAGGCATCAACCCTGAATTCGGAGCCCGTCCAATCGTGCAGACCACGCAAAAACACATAGCCATGGCGCTTGTCTGCGCCAGCCAAACCGCCGGGATTCTGACCGTAAACAACAGCCAGTTAACTCTTGCGTAATAACATATTTTACATTTTATACGTAAAATATTTAGAGAATGTAAAGTATTTAAATACAGAAGAAATACATTTTCACCGTCAGTCCATTGCCTATGTGTCAACATGGTTCTATTGTACACAAAAGGAAATTAGAGAAATGAAAGATATTGATTCAATTCATACAGAAGAAGAGTACGATGCTACTATGACTGAAGTCATTTCTTTGGCAAAAAGCAATCCGGCTAAAGGTTCCTCTGAATACGAAAAGCTTATACGGCTCAGCATGCTTATTGAAGAATATGACCACAAACAATAATTAACTACTTTGCATATTTTACATTTTATACGTAAAACATGTAAATAAATAAAATATTTATAAAATGCAAAGAATTATAATGAATAAGAAATAACAAAAGCGTCTATGTCCGCGGCAATAGACATCTTTATCTATGCTGGCCAGTTTAACAATATGACTAAAATCGTAATATTTGTTGTGGTTTTCTTAGAGGAATCTTTTTTCCTGATTTTAAATCCTCAATGATGGCATAATATTCGTGGGAACTGACATTGGGACTAACGTACACGGATTCTCCTTTTACTTCGGCAATGCGATATTGATAAGTCTCTCCTTTGTGATTAATGGAAAACTTATCTCCAGGAGATAAATCAAACTTCTCTTTAGTCTCTTTATCTGTCAAAAAGACTTTATAATCACCGACTCGAATAGTTTGATTCTCATAAATCTTCTGTTTTTCACCTGTAGTCTTATAAAGTAATTCAATAAAAATTTCCAAATTCGGTTTGTTATTAAATGCATTGACCAAAGAAATTTGACTTGGACGAGGTTTATTAACAATGTACTCTGGAACATAAATATCGACAATTCGATAAGTATCTCCACCGATAGTTAAATCATCATCTATGCGCAGGGAACGATTTAAAACCTTTCCATTATCTGCCGTAAACTTCAATCGAGCTCGCCATTGATATTTGTTGCTTGATATTACTACCACTTTTTCTAAGTTAATAGTATACTTTTTGGAATATGTAAATGCATCACGTAATTCCAAGCGCTCCCAGGGCTGATGATATATCTGCGGTGGCGGCGATGTTGGCATATTCGAACCCAATTCAAATCTTTTTATCTGGGATACTTCAACAATCGAATTGTCCTTCATATTCATCAATTGAACCAGGTTAAACCGGGAATCGATAGAAAGCACTTTGTACTCTTCTTTTCCGGTCTTGGTATCGCCTATAGTAAAAGTTTCCCCCACTGCAAGAGTATAATGATGTCCAGTAGAAACATCTTGTAATCTGGCTTTTGGGGGGCTGAAGAATGTTGGCTTTTTGGTCGTAACAACAACGCTTTCACTACTATTTAACTTTTGCAATACAATTTGAGAAAGATCATTTATTATATTCATCTTTCCTTCCCTAACCGTTTCCTCCTTGGGCATACAATCTACTATCTTGTACCCTTGATTGCCAACAGTAATGACAGAATTAAGCTGCTTTACCTCTTTTTTAAATCCACTTTCATCTACTATATCCAAAAGGATTTTACAATCATTGCGGTTCGAACCACGAACTCTCTGCAACATAACTCTTGAACGGAAAACATTTCTCACAACTAGATTATCAGCAAGAGAACGTTTGCCGTTTTGCAACATCTGTATCGGCTGATCCGGCGATGAAGGTACCACGATCACTCCGGGAGTTGTCGGCGACTGCAACGTCTTCACTGGATGGCGAGACTGCGCAACTGGAACGGCGGCTACTTGCGGAGCCGGGTCTATGACTTCAGGCGCAAAGGTGATCTCATTATCAGTAGCTTCAAACTTAAAGTCCGGCTGATAATCGTATATTGCTCCATCGTACTTCAACATCCATTCACGCCTGGACTGGCTCCAAAAGAACGTAATAGATTTTGAATTTTCTAGCTTAAGATCATAGATGTTGAAAGATCCTTGCCGCCACTTTGCCCAGCGATTGAGCACATGGGCGTTATCAAGGACGTACTTAGGGATGCCCTGGAGACTTACGTTGTAGGTAACAACACAATCGATAGCATCGGCTTTCTGGTCATATGACGGCGGTAAAATCCGTACAACCCTATCGGGGACATAGCTGTATTCATAAGTTCCGTTGACTTGCCTTGTTCGCGCCGTAGGCCTGACGGACTGACCTACCTGTGTCAATAATCCCAGTTCAATCTCTTTTTGAAATTGATTTATGTCATTCTTTATATACTGATTAAGCTGTTTTTCCCGTATTTCTATCCGGCAGTAATCCTGCGAATTGTTTTTTACCGCCTTGGTTTTTTCCACCAGCGCAACCTGCTGGAGCATGTTGAGTATATATTTTTCGGATGGACGACTGATACTCTTCGCCAAGTTAATCATTTCCTGCCGATGCTGATCTATAGACGGTTTTTCCGCCACAGGAGATGAAACTGAACCGCTACGCAAAGAGACAGACTTGCGGCTTGTCTCTTGACTGGATGGTGTTAAAAGATCACGTTCCGTCAACTCTGCCAACCTGGCTTCTTTTTCCGCATGAGCAATCTTAGTACTCAATCCCATCATTGCCATAGGGACTATGAGTATATTGGCAGTACAAATGAAAGCAGGGAAGAGTATTGACGCTATGATGAAACCAATACCTTTACCAACTCTCTGCTGCACGATGGCAACTATGCCGAGAATAAAAACCACCAGATAAAGCGGCCCCCATAATAAAAACAGAAAATTCGAGAAAAAGTTAATCCCAGCGGCAATAATCAGGCAACACAAGGCTCCCAATAAAGCCGGATTGTGCTTGAGCTGTTTGATTTTATCCCAATACACTTTTGCTTTTTCCTGCCCAGAAGAATCTTTCTTTTCCTGTGGCTTCTCTGCTGGCATAGAATGAACCGGCTCATCATCTTCAATGGGCGTCAATATCGGCTTTGGCGTCGGTGCTGGAACCGGAGGAGCTTCTTTCAATTCCTGAACTAGGAATCCCGCCAAACATTGCGGACACTCTATTTCTGTGCCCAAATGTTCAGCTGGAATATTATATTTCTGACCGCACTGCGGGCACCGAGTTTTTATCTTAGGCATGGTCTACCCCCTTGCATATCTAGCGATAGCTACCAATTTCTCGAATTAATCATGTTTATAAACGATCTTTCCGCATGCCATCTTTCGTTCATTCTGAAAATAATAATTGGCAATATTACGGCGGCAGTGATAAGACAAATTCCTAAAACCAATTTTCGCTTATCCAATGCCATAAAGCCGTGAATAAACACTGCAAAGTAAAGCGGTCCCCATAGGAAGAATAAAAGGTTGGATAAAAAATTAAGAAGAATAGCAACCGCTAAACATCCCCAAACTACACTTATAGCAGGATTAGTGCTTAAAAACCTCTTCCCTGATTCTATGTTAAAATTGGCTTTAAAGTTAGCTTTAAAATTACTTTTGAACTCAGATTGCGAGGTGGAATCTGTTTTGCTTTCTTCCTCAAACGGTGTTAATGGAGACGAAGCTTTGATTTCCTCAATGGTAAAAACTTCCTTGCATTTCTGACACTCGGTTTGAGTGTTGATATGCTGTTTGTCTACATTGTATTCCTGTTTACATTGTGGGCATTTGGTCTTCATGGTTTTTATTCTCCATTGTATAAATCAAATCTGCCGACTGTAACAGTCGGCAGAACATAATTAAAGAGAAAATGATTTCTCGTGAACCCAGCCTTTATCTGTCTTCACAAGAAGAGCTTTTGATTTCTTTGGTGTACTTATTATTTCCAGCGCGGGGAAAATCTTAGCCAATGACGGAGACGTTGCCCACGGTGCCACATCTTTCACCTCTTGAATGAATTGAACTTCCATAACAACCCTTCCAAAAAGATTAGCCGGTTCGGTTGCTGTTATAATCTCTTTTGCGGCATAAGTTCCAAACTGGAAATTATGTTTTGCGTAGTACTTCTGACCAAGTTCAGTAAGTGAATATTTATGAACAAGTACTTCTTTTTCTTTGCTTAAAAGTTTTTTGTATTTTAATTTTTCCTGACTTTTTTCCAAAAGTCCGACTATGACCAAAGCCTCAAGCTGTTTAGCATTTATTGCTGAACTAAACATTACAGGACCTTTATCGCTAAATTCCTTTCCTTGATCATTGAGCATTACAGGAAAAGACACCGGCATGCGCATGCTGTTTCCATAATTAAATAGAACAGCTGGCTCTTTTGTCTCATTGATTGCAGTAATTCTTGCATCTCTGCCGCATCCGGAAAGGATCACAGCGCACATAACCCCGACTGATAATAACATAAGCTTTCTCATAATTTCCCCTTGCTGGATTGATTGAATACACATAATATGTTTTCCATTGTTTTTCAAGTTTTTATGGAAAATTTTCTTTATTTGCTCCATAATTTTCTCAAATCACGCTCAATAAATACTATCACATCAAGCTTCTGCTGGTATGTCAACTCTTCCCACTGTTCAAGAAGTTCTTTCTTTATGAAATCTTTTTCCAGTAGCGTAAGTTCGATGTATTTATCAGAGAGCCTGCTTATCTCTTCGCTTCCGGCTGGTCTTTCAAATGACTTTGGAGCTTTCAGCCTTTGGCAAACACTTAAATCAATTTCCGGCAACAAAGACTGTTCCTTGAAAAAATACAGTTCCTCCAGTATCTTCAAATTCCAATATCCAATCTTGTCTTCAGAGTGTTCCTTGATTTCTCGGACACCCTCCTCCGTCCAAAAACGATAAACCGCTCTTTCAAAGTTCCTGTCCAGCGGACGGAGAAAAGGAACGTTTAACAATTTCCTACGGAGCTTGCTCAGCTCCTTTCCCCCTGGGAACTCATAATAATGAACTCCCTTATCCAGCCAGCGCAAAGCTTTGTCTGTTGCGGCAAGAAAATCCATGCGATCAACCTTAAACACGTAAAACAGTAGACTTTCCGGAATCAACACCTTTTCGTCAAGCATGATCCGGCCGTTTTTGATTTCTATCTGGGCGAGTTTTTCCTTCCATTCCTCGGTACACGCCAAGTAATGATCCCGCTGCTGGCGCAAAGTCAGCTCCATTGCGTTGAAAGCCTCGATGTACGCCAGCTTGAACTCCATTGCCCTTTTACCAGTAAAGCCCATAGCCAGTATTGTGAACCCGTCACGGGTCATGTTGTAGGCTTTGTATTCACGTGTCCTCCCCTTGCCTAAATTGCTGGATGATTTTATCTCCTCAAAATTGAGGGCTAACCATGTATCAGGGACTTGCAACGATTCTATGTCCCTAATCACGTTATCATGACGCTTTCTAAAGACCTCTGCGACGACACGACTTGAAACCATTGCTTTGCCATCGATTATTCTGACGTGGAGCTGCTCTGGATCAATTATCTGATTGACCTTGACTTCGTTGTTTTCTGTTGCGGCGGCTTTAGTGTTTGCGGTACTCTTATTCATTTGTAGAATCTCCCGTCCAGATTTCCCCAAATGAAAAAGGCTTCCACGGTCGGAGGTAGCACTCCTTGCTCCAATTAATGAGATTGGAACTTCACGTGAAAGCCTAAGAAACCTGGACATAAAAAAGTTTACGTTTAACGCCGTTTCAGGGTCATTACTCCTGATTGTAAACGGAGGCGGTCGATCTGCTACAATCAACGAAAAGGAATATACATCGGTAAGAATATTTTTGCAACAGGAAAAGGAAAATTAATTTTCCCAAAGAGGTTGAAAACCTAAGCACTTTGGGTTATAATAGATATCATAGTAAGAAAAGGAATGGTCATGCCAAAATTTTTTGAGTATCTCGGTTTTTGGATAGGAGCGTTTTCAAATGAAGAGGATCGGGCGCATGTGCATGTAATGCGGTTTGGAGCCGAAGAAGAAATGAAAGTGTGGTTGCAACCGGAAATTGAAGTCGAATATATAAAGAATATCAATCCGAAAACCGCCAGAAAAATAATGGAAGAAATCAGGAGAAGAAAAGATGAGTGCGAAAGCAAATGGAATGAAAGTCGGGGAATCCGTTAAGGCTGAACTGTTGAAAATTGGTCAGGACTTTATCGAAGTCAGCTATCGTGACCAAACTTATACCCTGAAATTTGACCGGTTCCCGTGGTTTAACTATTGCACCGTACAGGAACTTTTCAATGTTTACGGTAGTGCCTGCGGCTTGCACTGGCCGGACGCCGATATTGACCTTGAAGTGGAATATATCGACAATCCACCGGAACGGATGAGTAACATGTCTCTGGAAAACTGGTTGAACTGGCGGCGCAATCATCGTCAAGTTGAAGCGGGACGCAAGGGCGGTCGAAGCACCTCTCCCGCTAAGCGGATTGCAGCGGTTGCCAATGGACGCAAAGGTGGTCGTCCGCGCAAGGAATTACAACACGCATAAAAATAGATTCACTGGGTGCTGTATAAACGCAAAATTGCGTTTATACCTTGCATCAAGGACTTATGGCGGTTTTACGCCGAATATGAAGCCTCCGAATTAACCATTGTGCAAAAAATATTCCGCAGGTCGAGTTCTTGTAGTTTCAGGGACGAATAAGCCGCAATCAATCTGAACGTTACTAGGTCGGCGGCTTGTTGATAGCCTCAAAAACCTTGCGGATTTTATTTTTGTCCTTGAGAACTACCTTGGCATCTTTTTTTACATCCTCAAGAGTAAGGCATCTGCATGTTCTTTTCTTGGGCATCTTAATTTATAAGCTCCTGTGCTTGTTTACGATATATCATTCATTCGTAGACTTTGTTACTGCGTTATAAAACTTTTATACAGCCTCCGGGCTCTTAAGAATCTCTTTAGTGATTCTTCGGACATCTTCCGGCGTTAAATGCCTGTATTTTGCTTTTTTCTTCATCATTGACAAGTCCCTGTGTTTTATAGCATAGCTTATTGCTTGAAAATGTCTTTTCAAGTGTTGCGCTGAAATTTTTCCAAACCATCATACATGCATTGAATTTTGCATTTTAAGCCACGGTGACGATGTTTTATTGCAAAAACAAGCAACGACACGCAAAATACATTTTCACGCCTCCAGCGTTGCCCTGTGCACTTATTTTGCCATATTGCAAAGTCTGTCGCATCTCGAAAGTGAGAATTTGGCAATCCTCGATTTTTAGTTTCTTTTCCTGTAGTCAAGTCTTTGTTTTTTTGATTGTGTCATGTTTTACCATATGTCTATTTTGCGTTTTGAGCCGCATTGACGGCATTTTATTGTCGAAACGCACAACGAGACGCAAAATATGTTTTCATACCCTTATCGTCGCTATGATGGCTTATTTGGGTATATTGCCGCATGTAAAAGCCTTTTGAAATCGTTTTTTACTCGTTCAGGGGTTCAAAAGGGGATCCGTCCCCTTATCCGAAGCCATCCGGCGCAGCCGGAACTATTTTTTCGGGGGGCATGGGGGCTTGCCCCCATCCTAAGAGCGGCATCGGGCAGCCGACAGGCTGGGCGGAGGAGCCCACGACTGGGGGCTCCCCGCCTTTCCGGAACGACTCGAAAAATCGACCGCCCAAAAAGTTATTAACAGGCTGGTTGAAATTTTCTTTTTTTTACAGGTAGATATAAAGGAATATTCCTACTATATAGGTATATGCGGTACACCGATAGCACGGTCTGAAAGTACACCGATAGCACGGTATTTGGTACACCGATAGCACGGTTGCGTCGAAAGGTACACCGATAGCACGGTCAGCAAAGATTTTTGAGCTCAAAAAATGTGAAAAAAGTGCGAAAGTACACCGATAGCACGGTGAAAAAACGATGATTTTCAGTGTTTTTTGAAAAAAGGTACACCGATAGCACGGTCAGCAATGATTTTTGAGCTCAGAAAATGAGAAAAAAGTGCGAAGTTACACCGATAGCACGGTGAAAAAACGATGATTTTCGGTGTTTTTTGCAAAAAGGTACACCGATAGCACGGTCAGCAATGATTTTTGAGCTCAGAAAAAAGGAAAAATATACATTCCATATACTTTTAAGCATACAGGCTGTATACTCAAAAATCTAACTTCTCGGGGATTGGTGTTTGAGACGGACGAATAGTCAGACCACCCCTATATATATCAACATTAAGAGTAGGCCAAACAATTTTAATAGCCCCAAGCTCTTTACGAATATTTTGTGAGAATCGTTTTACGCTTTTCATCTGCTGACCAAATTGATTAAAAAGATTCTCCCAGCTTACGTTTACTGGTTTTTCCAGCTTGTATACGCGCCGAACAAGCCACATGTATAAATCAATAGCGAGCGGGGACTTTGCAAGTCCTTTTAATTGGTCAAGATTTATCGGAAAAGATTCATTGAATTCCTGATAAAACAAATCATTAATCTTAATTTTAGCCCTAAACAGATCCGGAGTTGCATCGTGCTTGCCTGAGCCAATCCATAATCGATAGTTAGTTATAAGCGGAGTATTATTCCCAAACTCCATCCCTTCGCACCTTCCGGTAAATTGGAAGTGGCACGTAAAAAGCCGTCGAGCCTGATCTCTCATTCTAGCTATTAACCTTGTATCACAATTTTTCTTGCCTAAGCGGCGTAGAAAGTCAGTAATATTGTCTCCAAGCTCAACTTCCGGCGATTGATTTATCTTTGCCTGAGACGCCAAATACAAAATAATGAGGCGCGGCAATACACCATAAGGAAATCCTATGTACTCAATGGAATCATCGTGTTGGAACAGCCCTGGATAAATAGACAAGGATATGATTCCATTACGTCGGCTCCAAAGCGGAAGGTTTTTGTCGGGCTCCCTGTAGGGCAAACTGCTCTGAGCTAAAAAACCTGGACAAAAACCGATGTCCGGTTTTTCTTTACCATCCACCATTTTATATGCATCCACTAACCGCTTTATGCGTCTAAGATTTTTCATTTCTCTCCCAAATTATTGAAATTAATGTTGCTTATTATCATGAAACCTTTGCACATTTTTCATAGTCAATGCGCTCATCAATGTATCTGCGGATGTCCGCGAGGGGAATTCTGACCGTGGTTGAGTTAATTGCTATTTTCCGCAGTTCGCCATCGCGAAGCATATTCCTTACTTTGGGTTCGGAAAACTCTAAAATCTCTGCCGCCGTTTTTATCGAAACGGTACGCAGGACTTCATAAGGATCTATGCGCGGAGCGGCTCTAAGAACCGCCGCTACCTCTTCATATTCCCCATCGGTAAGACCGCCAATATCACGGACTGACCGGAGAACCTGAAGAACTCCGTTAACTTTGTCTCTTGCGAGCATTGACAATCTCCCGGTAAATTACCTCATAACCTTTTTCCGCAATAAGCCGCTCGAGTTCCCTTGAGCCCAGTTCATAAACAAGCTGGTCAATGAGTTTGATTTTCATTCCTGTTACGGCACCAATCTCCTTGACCCGAGTGTGGATTCTCCCGCCTGGATCGGTAATGATTGGACGATACAACCCTTTTCTTACGATTTGCGAAGTCATTATACCTCCGTTATAATTGCATTTGTGGCTTGTTGTTGATAACATAATGATAATTTATGTTGCGATAGTAATACATTCAAGTGCTGAACGCAGTTTTTTTATGGATTTTTTCTTAAGAAGGGCAATAGTATGAAAAACAGAAACTTATGGTGAAAATAATGGACGACAAAACATTGCTGGAAGAGTTGACTAACTATCAACATGAACATAGTTTGACACAATCCGAATTAGCGGAGAAACTCGGAGTTTCAAGAGAGAGTGTATACCGCTGGATTTGCGGTCGTGCCAAATTGCGTCCAACTAATCGCCGGGTAATTGTAGACCTATTAAACAAAGAGAACGAAACGCCCGAGATTTGCAATGTCGGCAAGTGTTCATTGCGCAATTCGGGAAGGCTTGATAATATAACTGACGAGATGCTAAAATACTGGCAATCTCTTGATCAGGGGAAAAGAATAGACGTATTATCTTATATGCATAAAATAATGAGCAATGAGGAACAATTAAAGCACAAGGTTGGGTGATGCACGGCAGTAAGTAAAACTCGCACAGCAGGCTTTTTACCTAACGCCGCACGGGGGGGAGATAGTTTATCATGATATATAGCGCACTTGTTCATTTATGCCATAAAAGGCTACAACAGGGATACATAAAGCCATATATTGAGCTTAATTTGTCTGGCTACGGACCAGAAGGTTTGGGGTTCGAGTCCCCTTCGGGTGTACCATTTTCTTCCTCAAAAACCTTTAACAGGTGCCACTTGGTACCGTTTCTGACTTTCAATTGTTCAAAAACAGCCTATGTTAGCCATATCGGGT
>JAFGXT010000197.1 GCA_016936495.1 Victivallales bacterium | reverse complement strand
TTCTGCGTGATTGCCGGGACGCCGGAATGCTCACCGGATTCAATACCGTTTTGAGTAATGAGCAGATCATGAATGGAGACATTGATAAGATAATGAAACTGGCGGCGGAGCATGAATTTGACTATGTTCAGCTCATTCATCCGAAACCTTGTGGTGCATGGATGGGAAAGATTGCCGATTTCGATCTTGATAAACAAGCCATTGCAGTGGCGTGTGATGCGCAGCGGAAATATAATTCCCGCCATTTGGGGCACATGCCGGTATTGACCGCACAGGTGTTCGAGGAATCTCCTGAGATGCTGGGCTGCTGCTGCGGAGGCATTGATCGCTTTTACATCGGGGCGAGTGGCGACGTCCAACCTTGTGAATTTCTCAACCTCTCTTTCGGCAAGCTCAGTGATGTTTCCTTTGAGACCGCTTATGAGCGCATGCGTAAAAGCTTTGCCGTGCCATGCAGCGAGTGGACATGTTGTGTCCGGGCGGAAGAAATCGCCGCCCACGCCGGAGACGAACTCCCGATTCCCTGGGAAACAACGGAAAAACTTGTCGCCGGGTGGAAGCCAGGCAGTTCAACCCGCGTTTATGCTAAAATGGGAATCTATCAATGAACATACTTCTTCTCATCAACCAGGCATCCGGACGCAGCCGTCATAAACAAGCGGCTTTGCTGACCGCATACAGGAATGCGTTGGCGGAAAATAGTATTGCCTGCAAATCCATATTTTTCTGCTCCATCGAAGAAGCGCGCACACAGGCAATGACTGCGTCCGACGTCGATGCGGTAGTCGCCTGCGGCGGGGACGGCACCATCAATGCGGTGGCGGACGGAGTTATGAAAAATGTTAACAAGGATATGAAGTTTGGTGTTTTGTATACCGGAACCAGTCCGGATTTCTGTCGTTTTCATCATATTCCGATTCGTCCGCGTCCGGCGGTGGAGCTGTTGAGGCGAGGCGTGAGCCGCCCGGTGGAGGTGTTGGAAATCAGGCATGATGGAATGACGCGCCATTGTTTTTGTTCATGTAATCTTGGCATGGGTGCGGATATGGCGGAAACCGCCAACCGGCTACGACCGTTTGCCGGCGACCGGTTTGGAACTTTCCTGGCTCTGCTGTGGAGCATTTTCAGGTCAAGGGCATATGATTACAAAGTCAATGATGCCGATGTCCTGAACTGCAATCACCTGATGATTACCCGGATGCCATATATCGCCGGAGGACTGAAACTTAAGCTGCCTGAATTGAAAAAAGATGAGTACGCGGTATGGCGGTTGCATAATCTTTCTCTTACTGGCTGGTTGAAACTGGTCCCCGGTTTTTATCTGGGACGCTCCGCTGGAATCGTGGAAATATATTCCAGCGTCTCCACTATATCGGCTTTGCGGCGCGTCCGGATCGAATATGATGGCGATCCTCAGGGAGTGTTGCCGATGAAAATACGTGTTGCGGAACGTACTTTGAACCTTATTGCAGGAGAATAATATGCGCGAAGATGATTATATAAAAATGTTCGCCGGAATACATGACTTGGATATTTACTCCGCCGATGCGGAGATAATTCAGACTGAAATGGGATTTGAATTGTTTTCCACTGATGGATTTTCCGAACACGAAGATTTTTTCACTGACGTACCGCCGGAAATAACAGGTCATAATATAGCCGTCGCCGCGTGCTCCGACCTCCTGGCTTGCGGAGTCAAACCGGAGTTGCTGCTGCAATCATGGAATATCGATGACGCCAAAGATAAAGATTATTATCGCGCCATCGCCACTGGTATTGAACAGGTGCTCAGGCACTATGGAGCCAGATGTCTGGGCGGAGATATCGGCGTGGGAAGCCCGTGGACTTATACCTCCACGGTCATAGCGCATAGTGCCTTCACTCCAGTTACCCGGATCGCCCGCCAGCGGGTACCGTTTGATTTATACGCTTCCGGGACTTTTGGAGACGTTAATCTTGCTGTTCTAACAGAAACACCACAACATAAACTTGAGCTTCGCCACCCGGTTCCGCCTCTGGCGCTGTTTTCTACAGATAGCAGCGGAGGCTTTCTTGACGCGCTTGAAAACTTCCGGCGGGTAAATTCCGGCATGACGCTTAATTTCGATGTGATGAAGGTAATCGCGGAAGAAGTGTTCGCCCACTGGCCGCCGCATCTCGATCCGATCTGGTCTTTGATCGGCGGTGCGGGCGAATATGAACTGGTTTTCGCCATGCCCAAGGGGGTGGAGACCGACGCGGTGAAAATCGGTGATGGTTACTTTACCGATGACGTGGAAAATAAGTTTACCATGTTTTCGAATGGAAAACCTTTGGGGTGCATGAAAACTCCTCCGCCGGATTACCGGAGTATAACTCCGGAAGAGTGGATAAATGCGACGATAAACTATTACAGGGAGATGCTTACTCCATGAATTCGTTGTTTGAACAATGCTTTAACTCCCTGCCGGGAACCCGGATAACGGAAAAAACCGAACGTCTGGCGCAGAAACTCGCCTCCGCTCCACCACTATATTACGCGGGGTTGCATATGACTTTGCTGGAGGGCGTAAAACCGCTCACCCGCGTAAGAACCCCTTCCGGGCAGGTGCGCGATATGCTCATGCTCGGCAGTAATTCTTTCCTTAATCTGAACTTTCATCCGCAAGTGCTGGAAGCGGAGCGTAAGGCGGCAGAACGCTTCGGCTCCGGAGCCGGAAGCCCACCGTTGTATGCCGGACAAACCGTTCTGCACGAAGAGCTTGAAGAACGACTTGCCAGTTTTTGCGGTACGGAAGCTGCACTGGTTTTTCCCGCCGGGTATTCCGGCAATATCGGGGTGCTGTCGGCTCTATGCCGCCCGTGCGATACTCTATTCTGCGACAGCTCAAATCATGCTTCGCTTTTCGATGGAGCACGGCTTTCCGGTACCCGGATATCTCCTTATTTGCATTTGAACACAAAACATTTGGAAAAACAACTCAAACAATGTTCCACTCCGGGAAAACTCATTGTCAGTGATGGCGTATTCTCAATGGAAGGCAGTATTGCCCCGATTGATGAACTTGTACGCCTGAAATGGCAATATGACGCTTTCCTGATGATTGATGACGCTCACGGTTTTTGGGCGGTAGGAGATTTTGGTCATGGTTCGGCGAGCCTTTACGGCTTACGGGATGAAGTTGATCTGCATTATGGCACTTTCAGCAAAGCCCTTGGTGGTGTGGGGGGATTCGCCGCCGGACAGCGTAATGTGATCGACTATTTGCGCTATTACGCCAGGAGTACTTTCTTTTCCAGTGCGCTTCCAGCGACGGTCGTAGCGGCGACGCTGGAGAGTATCAGAATCGTGGAGGAAGAGCCATGGCACCTGGAAAATCTCAGACGTAATCGCGATTATTTTCAGAGTCGCCTGGAGAAAGCCGGGTTCAACACTTTGAACAGTCGCTCAGCCATCATCCCGCTACTGGTTGGTGATGAAGACAAACTCGGCAGATTCCAAATGGCTTTGTTCGATGCTGGAATATTCACTAATATCGGCGCCACTCCGGCGGTCAATGCCTCGAAATGCCGCTTGCGTCTCAACGTCATGGCTTCGCATACACTGGAACAACTCAAGTTTGCAGCCGACACCATCGAACAATCTGGCAGAAATTTCGGGGTGATAGAATGACTGCAAAACCCAAAGTGCTCATCACTGGCGCAGGCGGTTATATCGGTTCCAATGCCGTGGAATATTTTATGCGTCAGGGATGCGATGTTATCGGAATGATCCATAATCATGTCTCAGAACGTTTCGCCAACTCCGGCGCCGGTGCTGTCCGGGCTGACTTGTGTGATTGTGCTTCCCTCAAAGAACTTTTTACAGTTAACTATGATTATGTTATTCACATTGCGGCAAGAGCCAGCGATGTCGGACGCGACGCGCTTTTCCGTCTTGCCAACTTTGAAGCGGTCAAGCATTTGGCGGCGCTCGCCATGGAACATAAGGTGAAACGCTTTGTCTTTCTTTCTTCTTCCGATGTCTACGGTCTTCATGATTTTCATGGCGAAACTGAGGATCATCTGGAATTTGACCATGCCGTGAAAAATCCTTATCCCAAATACAAGATCAAATCTGATCAGTGGTTGAAAACTCATCTGCCACCGGAATATTTCAGCTGTGTCCGTCCTTGTGTGGTGTGGGGCAATGGCGATACGACCATCACTCCGCGGGCGGTGGCATTTCTGAAAAGCTCGCCGTTGGTGTTTCATTTCGGTTCCTGGCGCGGACAAAATCGCTGGCCGCTGGCACATGTCGAAAATGTTTGCAAAACCTTATATGCCGCCATGCTCCTGCCACAGGCTGCAGGGCAGGGAGTAACCGTGCTGGACAGCGAATTCACTACTTTAAGCCAGTTTTATCATCGACTGGCAGCCAAACACCTGCCGGACAAAGTCATTCGCGAGATAAGTCTGCCCTGCTGGACTATTCGTCCCGCTGCATGGTGTTCCACCGTGCTGGCGACTATGTTGAACCGTCATTCACCACTTTTTGACCCGTCGCTATACGCACTCCAGACCATCACCCACAATTTGGATTTCAGCAATGCCAGAATGTTGGAATGGATCAGTAAAATATAAGATTATCGCTGCTTTGTATGTTTATGCAAGCTGGCTTTGGTCGATTTTAACCACGATTTTTTTTACCGGAGATAGTGAATTATCCCGGGATATACAGGGCATATGACCATCTTCCGGGTAAAGTAACAGAAAATGTCCCGGATCAAGAGCGATCTTTTTATCACCGCCGCCACGTAAAAATTCCACATCACGTTCCGCATCGTAGGCTATGTCCGGGCTCAAAGCATCAATGCCGCTGACATATACGTCTTCTTCTCCGGTCAGAAGCATTTGCACATCAATATATTTACGATGCGCCTCCATCACGCCGTCAGCATGCAGCCGGGTGTTGTAGGTCGTTACGCTGACATATACGTCATCGCCGTCGATATGATACTTCCCATCTTTCATTTTCGGGGTCATTTTTTCGATAAAATCACATACTTTCGTCCAAACGTCGGAGCCGTTGAAGTATTTACGAATATTTGTGATGGCATCATATATCATGTTGATGTTCCTTTTGTGTTTTGTTAATATACAATGAAATAAACAACGTGTACCGGATATTTTCAATAGTCTTGCGCGGCATACTTGAAAAAATCCTTAAACTAAAGTGTTTCCGGGATTAGGAATATGTTTCAAGTCATGCTAAATTTAAGTATAACAGATTATTTTCAGGGGATTATGATGAAAAAAAAATATACTGGGATTTTGCTTGTTTATGTAGCCGGAGCATGTCTGTTGTGCGGTTGCCGCTCTAAAGATACGAAACCTGCCGACATTGATGTACGTAATATTGATTTCGGCGAAGCGGTGGCTCCTGATTTTACCAATGAGCTTGGCGGACGCGATCCGCTGGAGGGCTTCAACCGTTCAATGCTGCATGTGAATAAATTCGGACATCGTTATCTGGTCAGGCCGGTAAGTGGTTTTTGGGGTTCGATATTCCCCCGGCATATCGTCGGATGTTTTAATCGCTTTACCGAAAACATAGGCTTTCCTAAAAGAATGTTCAGCAGTTTTCTGCAAGCTGAATTTAAAGGCGGCGGCATTGTCTTTTTGCGTTTTCTCACTAATACGACCATCGGCATAGCGGGGTTTTACGATCCAGCCAGCGCGTGGTTTGACCTGGAAGCGCAGGATGAGGATTTCGGTCAGGCGTTCGCCTCATGGGGCATCGGTCCGGGCGCGTATTTGCATCTTCCTGTAGCGGGACCTACTAATATTCGCGATGGGGTGGGATTGATTTTCGACGCGGCTTTTGATCCAAAAACCTATTTTTATGGCGGACAGGCTTTTACAGCTCTTAACAAAATGACCGCATCTTATCGTGAAGTGGATACTTTTATGCGTTCCACCGCGGATCCGTATGAATTGTCCAAGCGCTTATACAATGTTGAACGCTATATCAAGATCAATAATTATGATAAGCGGGACAAAATCAAAGCCGAACAGCAGTGTATTGACGAAGAATACATAGAAATTATCGCCGCCTCTCCAGAGAAGGCGCAAACGAAAAACGACAATGACCTGGAGCATATAACAGTGCCGGGGTTCAACTCTCAGGGTACCGTGGTTGATACCCTGCGGGTCGCGCAGTTCGATATAATCAACGACCGTGAAAGCATGTGGGTGGACGTGTCGCTATGGAACTCCGATTTTTATAACGTCGCTTCTGAACGCTCGGTCAAAGTCATTGAAGACAAACCAGCGATGCCGTATAAAGTCTGGTTTCAGAAGGACAACAAGCATGCGCCGCTCGCGGTCGTCCTTCCCGGCACCGGCGCCCATTACAGCGGCACGGAATTGAATGCTCTGGCGGAAATATTTTATGATCAAGGGTTTACCGTGGTGGCTCTCAGCAGCTCTTTGAACTGGCAGTTCATGGAGACTGCCGCGTCGGTGCTAGTTCCCGGATATATCCCTCGGGATGCCGGAGATGTGCGCAATGCCATAAGTAAAGTTATTAATGATCTGGAAAAAAATCGGGGCTGTTCATTCCCCGCTAAAGTCCTCGCAGGATACTCAATGGGCGGCATTCAATCCATTTTTATAGCGGAGCAGGAGCATGGGCTTTGTCCCACATTGCGCATTGGCTTTGACCGTTATATTGCGATAAATCCTCCGGTCGACCTGCTTGACGCGGTCAGGGAAATAGATAAACTTGCTCTGGCGTGGAAACGTTGGGAGCGAGGTGAAGTGTTTAACAACGCCGCTTTTGCCGCAGGTAAATTTATGAGAATTGCGCGTCGGAAATATGAACCATTCGCGACTCCCGCATGCGGCTCTGACGAGTTACTCAAGCAGAGCGTGGATCTGCCTTTCAACCCTATTGAAGCAGAAGTACTTATTGGTTATTCCTTTAAAATAAGCTTGCAGGAGATCATTCTCAGCATTCACCGGAAGCGCGATTTCGGATTTCTTAAAGCTCCATACAGCTGGGGAAACAGAACCGACTTCTACCGTGAAATAGAGCAGTTTACTTTTATGCGTTATGTCGAAACGTTTCTGTTAAAATATTACTCCGATCTGGAAAATCGTGAATTGACATTAGATGAACTTGCCGCACGTTGTGATATGCGCGGCAAAACAGAATTATTGAAGAGTATGGACAATATTTATGTACTGCATACACTCGACGACTTTATAGTCAGCAACGCGGAACGCCAATGGCTTGCGGATACTTTTGGCAAGAATTGTGTGTTCTTCCAATATGGCGGGCATTTGGGTGAGCTCTACTTTATGCTCTTCCGCGATGAGATCGCAGCCAGAGCACATCCGGTTGTGAAGCTGGCGGCGGAACGTTTGCGCAAACTCAATATCCCTGTAGCGGTAGCTCCACAGAAATAATTCAGTCGGATGCGGCGCTTTTGCTATCCAGTAGCTTACGCACGTTATCCACGCCAGGAAAATCGCGGAACAGAAATCCTGAACTGGCGAAACAAGCGCTCCCATCGATGCGGGCTTTCACTTCCGGTTTTTTATACAAAGCTCTATCCACCCCGATTATCAGCGGCAGATCTGGATGGGAATCGCAAAACTCCAACCGTTCCAGTAGCGGGGTCGAGTGCCAGCGATGAAATAATTCAAGATGAATGGTTGCACCGTTTTCCCCGGTAAAGCTCAAATCGGGAAATATAAGTTCGTGCTTACCAGCCTGAAACAATGGAGTATTGCCGCTGATGTGCCAGTCGCTGACCTTGCTCTTGAACAAACGGTGAAACATGGCTATCTCCCCCGGCACATATGAACTGAAATTGCGATAATGACTTACCAATGCCGAACTCTCATCCAGATTGAGCTTGAGCTCTTTATCTCTGTATTTGACGATACTTTTCAGTTTCCACTTGTCCAACTCCAGCATGGCGGGGAAGAAACAAGCCAGTTGCAGACCATATTTTTGAGTATTTTCAAACAGGCTGACCGGACCGTCTATGACGATTTTCAATTTTGACGGAGCGTTTTTGAAGCGGCGGCAGCCGGGTACTGAGCTTATTTTCGCCAATAATCGGAAGAATTTGAGATATTTAAACATCTTACGCATTTTCGCCGGTTCAGGGTCTTCGGCGATTATTTCCAGATTGTCGCTGTAAAGCAACAGGGATTGGACGAGCGCGCAGTTGTAACGTTCGAGTATCTCACGCTTGAACAGCGCAGGGGTTCTGATAAGGTTTTCATTGCCCGGCAGGTCGGAATATATCCCGGCGTCGATAAAATCACATGTCTGTCGCTGCAGGCTCGCGCGGGCAATCTCCATTAAGGTTTCCGGTTCAGCATCAGCCGGCATAGTTTGCAATGCCTTTGCGGAGGCGGTGAAAACTTCACGGCGCGACGCCTGATAATCAAAGTCGTCCGGCGAACTGAATTTACAACGGTCAAGTATGACTTTATTGAGCCCGCGCGATAATTTTTCATCGCGATATGAGCGCAGCACCATTTCCGTCGCCGCGTTTATTTCTTCCAGGGAAAGGCTTTCACCTTCGTTCATCCGATAACATTCCAGCAATTGTTCCGCGATCTCCAGCAGTTCCGGATTGGAGCAGTCGATAAACTGCGGGCGAACGCAACCACTGACTATTTTCAAACGTAATAAATCTTTGGTCAACATCAGAACTCTCTCCTGAAATATGATTTTTTGCGGTATGCCCGGTGTTCACGTCTGCGCTGACTGACGTTTACCTCGGAGGTACCTTCGCTGACCAGTTCGTATAATACCGCCTGTTTGCCTTCGACGGAGCGCAGGATACGCCCCAGGCGTTGCACATGTTCGCGAATACTGCCACTGCCTGAAAGGATGATGCCGACACTGGCTTCGGGAACGTCCACCCCCTCGTTAAGTACATTGCTGGTAACCAGTACTGGATAATCTCCCGCGCAGAACTTTTCCAGCATATCCTTGCGTTCCGCGGCTTTGGTCTTATGGGTAAGCACTGGTAACAGAAAGCGTTTACCGATGTCATAGGCGGCGTCATTTTCCGCGGTGAAGACAATCAGCCGTTCGTGGCGGTGCTCGCGTATCAGTTCCCAGAGTTTACGCAGTTTGCTCCTGCCGCCCCGGGCAATGCGCCGTTGGATCATATATGCTTGAAACGCCTCTTTACCGCCGGGACGGATGGCACACTGTCCAATAAAATTGCGCCAGTCCCCGGGATTGTTGAAGGTTATTCCATAACGTCGAAGAAAATCGGTGTATATTTTGCGTTTTTCCGCATATGCCACCGCTTCGTCATCGTCCAGTTTCAGTTCGATTCTGCGGGTAATATAGGGGGCGAGCACTTCGCCCTCAAGTTCGTCTATGTCGATGCGGTAAGCCAGCGGTCCGATAAGATCGTAAATTATCCGTTCGCCATCGTCCGTCCGTTCGGGGGTGGCGGTAAGCCCCAGCCGGAAAGGCGCGATCGACATCATCGCGGCAGTCCGGCTTATCTGTCCGGGCAGGTGATGACATTCATCAAAGATAAAAAAACCGAACCTGTTGCCGATAAATTCCATGTGCAGCACCGCCGAATCGTAAGTACTCACGGTTATGTGCTGTATGTCTTTGCTGCCGCCGCCGAGCATGCCGACTTTTATTCCGAAAAATTTTTCCAGTTGCCGAGTCCACTGCTGCATCAGGTCAATAGTCGGAACCGCAATCAGCGCCGGACGTTTCACCTCCGCCATTGCCAACACTGCCAGATATGATTTGCCGGAACCTGTTGGCAATACCACCACGCCGCGCCTGCC
>JAFGXT010000018.1 GCA_016936495.1 Victivallales bacterium | reverse complement strand
TGAGAAAATCACGTCTGGGAATGTGTAATGGAAAAACTCCTGAAAAGCTATGTCATGTTCTCCGGGATTATTCCCCTTTTCCGCGATATTTCCCCATATATGGACGAAATCCACGTGTTGTGCGGTAACATCAGACAGCCATTCAACGCCGAATCCCATTTGCGGACAGCGTTTTTTTGCATAATCCCTCAGTTCCGATAGTTGGTGCATCCGGCTTTCGTTGATCTCAAAATATGGAACCGGATGACCGTGCTCCGGATCGCAGCAGGGGTACCCCATACTGCCTATCTGATCGAAAAAGACCGAGTCAACCTCCAGGTCAATGGCTTGATCTATAAAACTTTTCAATATATCGAGCCATTCTTCAGAGGAAGGGCAGGCGGTGCTGAAGGTAACATTTCCAAACTTTGCCGCGCTTATGCCCGGACCGGGAAATGAGTAGCACGACTGATCCGGTTCTCCGGAAGGAAGTTTTGAGCATATTTTGAGCCCTGCGCCTTTCTGATAAAAAGCGCTTTTACGGTCAATTAACTGTCCGTTGAAATAAAGATATATTTTCCCTCCGGCATTCTGAACTGTCTTGATATTGCGTTTCAGTGCTTCTTTACCTCCCTGAGTGTCATCGCAGGCATAATCGGGATAGCCGTTATCCATACCATGACGATGCCATCCAAACAGAAATAATGTATCAATACCGGCTTGCATGGCGTCGTTGAACGCGCTGAGCATGCTTTCATAAGGGAATAAGACACGACCGTATTGTGTCCGCATGATAATACGTTGCCAGCCGTTTGATTTGCGGATGAATTCCGGTCGGTCGGGAATTTTATACCATGACTGCGCCCATTCACGGTATTTGTCGGCGGCCTTGTGCCATGTTCCGGTGTAGGCGGAGAGAATAAAGTCTTCAACGCAATATCTTTCGCCCGTTCCGGTGTAGGGGAAGTGCGCCATGGTCATGTTAAAGTTGTCTCCCGCTTCCAATTCCAATATATGGGCAGTCATTGAAAATGATGGATCATGGCACCCGAAGTAAAGTCCTTCATTACCGCGATCTGCAAGCATACAGTTCATCGCGTTCATAGGATAGCAGTTAACGTCGCGGATATAATGATGGTCGATGCCCTTGAACTGCGTATGTCCTTTCATGATTTTGGCTTTGACGTCGCTGAAATACTGTCCTCCAGTATAGGTGGTAACGACTCCTTCAAGGGTCTCATCCCGGACGGCAAGGAGAGGGAAATGTATTTCTTTAATATTTACATGTTGTTGATTATTGAACAGTTCGACCTTGAATTTTAATTCATCTTCATGCAGGAAAATGGAGATGGTTACTGTTATATCCAGTCGTTTGTGGCTGAAACGCCCTTGCACATGAGAGTGCATGATGGTCATTTTATTTCCGATGATATTGATGTCGGCAGGAGAGTTATCTGGTATGACCTCCTCCTCCATACAATCACCATTGCTGACGATCAAACGCCAGAGATCATGACCTTTTATGTAATTGTCGCCGCCGTTACGGTTGTAAAGTTCAAAGGGTTTACCGTATTCGTCAACTCTGAAGCAGAGTTGTCCATTGTCAAGTTTATAACACATCTCTTGATTTTTGCCTTTAATTATAATTTATTTGGTTGATAATTCATAGAAAACTGAAGGGCCATGCTTGAGCTTGGAGGAGTCAATGGATATATTTAAAATTCCATCTTTGGCTTTTACCGGCAGTTCTTCGCGACGACTGCCGTCAAATCCGAGAGCAAAAAGTTTCAGCTTATCGGCATTCCGGTTGCGCAGTTCACATTTTAAATTACCTGTTTTGAGCAATACCGGCAGTTGTCCCTTTTTGAGCATTTTTTTTCTGTCATGCGAAAGAATCATATCGCTGTTTGCGCTTTCCGTAGAGTATATAAGAACTATGCGTTTACTATCCGCCAGCGGTTTCAAGTCCATTGACGTCAGTGCTACGCAAGCCGGGATCGAAGTTTTTACTGATTTAACTGTCCCCAGTTTTATGCTATCAGATTTTGCCGTGGCAACGGCTTCGGTCAGCGGGGTTATCAGCTTTAAGAGTTTGTCTTGCTGATGCATGGTGATTTCCCCGGTATCGCTTTGGAAAATCCCTTTGTCCGGGTCGCTAAGGTTGTCAGCGGGAATCATTCCGGATGATTTCATCTTGTTAATATATTCTTTCAGAACGAAGGATTTGTCGGAGGAATCGGTTACATTGCTTGCCCATTCCGAGCCGCTTATATTACCGCCTTTGCCTGGGGTTATCGTCAGGTCAGCGGGGTTTGGTTTTGCCGGGGTGCCGGGCACATTACTTAAATCTGGAAAATTGATGGTAAACCGCGAAATAAGAGCAAGTTTTGATTGTTCCGGATTCAGCGCGACATCGCGATTGTTGTTTGACTTAAGAAAATCATTAGCGACTTCAACCCGTGTCTCAGATTTAGCTTCTTTTACGTCCCGGCGCTGAAAGAGGCATGCCGCGAGAAACTCCCCGGCTCTGACCGTGGGGGAATAGCCGCAGGTAAAATCTCCGAGCGCGGATCTTTCCGCCTCAAGTACTACTGGACCGGAGTGTACCATAATCGAAGAATATCCCTGCAAAGCCGAATACGCGCCGAAAAGTAATCCACCTTCGTACTGATAAGGATTCCAGAAGGCATGATTGAATTCCGTAACCATAAATGGGCGTCCCGCGATTCTGGTGGCGTTTATTCCGCGCCAGTAATCGGCGAGCTTGTCTATGGAGCTGAATTGGTTGACCTCAGAATTGTGCGGATGACAGAAGTATCCATTGGAGGAGATAACTTGAGACGTCAGATGTCTAACCGCGCTGAATCCAAGCTGTTTTGAAAAATTGTGCTGACTGGTTAAACCTTTGTAGCCGCTGTCGCGTAGTATCTTGTCGCACCATAAGGTGGAGTTTAATGCCAGTTCGTTAAGAAATATTGTAAACAGATTGCTGATCTCTATATTGCCACCCACTGCCGCCGGAATCGCCACCTGGGCATTGGGGTCAGATTTTAATTCAGAAATTACGGAGGGGCATTCAGTTTTCAGCCACTTGTTCCATTGTTTTGTCAAGGTTGCACGGATTTTCGCATCCTCTTTTATAATATGTGGTAAATGCCTTATGCCTATTTCCTGTTCGTTGTAGTGTTCGACCACCGCCAGTGCCGGATCGTCTTTCCACGCTATTTGCGTATATGGATTTACGTGTGCCATAAGATATTCCGCGCCGAAACGCCAATGCTCTCTTACTGATTCGTCCGCCAGATACATCTTGAGCTTAGCCTTGTTGCGATTCTTGAAAATATCCGACTTAAACGAAAAGGGACTGAAATAAACTCCATAAGACGCGATTACCAGATGGGTATAAATCCCTTGTTCTTTCAGGCATGCCAGCAACCAGTCCCAGCGGTCAAGATATTTGGGATTAAAACTCATATCCTTTTCCGCGCCGGAAGTTACATAACATTCATACATGTTCAGGCGCACGAGCCTGTAGCCTTGTCTCCGCGCCGCAATAGCAAATTGTTTGGCGCGCTCTTTAAATTCTTCATCGCTTTTTTGCTGCCATATCGCGCGGGGGACGCCATTGAAACCACGCAGGCGTATAGTCTGATCTGGATTATTTTCAAAAGTAAGCTGTCCTTGAGAATTGATTATAACCCGTCCGTATCTGCCTGCCGGAGCGTCCACCAGCGAAGATAAATCCAATGCAGAATCCTGCTTTACTATCAAGTCGGACATCTCAACCGCGCCCCACTCTTTGCCTGCCACAAACTTTATTCCCGGACGCTCCACTTTGTTTTTGTCCAAAGGAATGCCACAGACGAACTTCCAGCCCTGCGAACCGCTGAAAACCCGTGCCGCAATCACATTATTTCCTGTTTGTACGGGGAATTCGACTATATGGTCACCAGGGGTAAATTTATTGCTTCCGTTCCCTTTGGTCATTGTCGATAGTATCTTTTTCCCGTTAACGTATACTTCCATCCACCAATCCGCCGCAAAACCCAGCCGCATATTTCCGGCTTTATCAGATGAAAACGTATAAAACATAACTGCTGACCTTTTTTCCAGAACTCCTCCCGTTAGCTTGCCAATATCAATGGAACAGCCATCCATTTTTACCGTAATGGGCTTGGATGCTCCCAAAAACGAAGGAACTGTGTTTAACTTTTCGGGAAGTTGTGCGTCGGGAAATACTTGCCAGACGTTTCCGGCAGGGAAGGGTACCAGTTCGCTTAAGTATATTGATCTCAGTTCGATATCCTTGCTTATGTTGCCGCCGAAGTAAATGCGCAGTACACTTTCACGATTGAAATCGAAGTTGACGGATTTGCCGGTGTTTATGATACATTCATATTCGGTTTTATCCGGACTGAGCTTTATTTTGTTGCGCCAGCATGATGCATATGGTGGCTTGGCGGTACTGTATACCAGCTCAATGATTGCATCAGCCTTGACTTTTGCCGTGAAGCTGAGCTTGTATTCCATGTCTTTTTTTAATGCAAATGGACGCAGCGCCTGTATCGCATGCGGCACTGTATGAACTGATGGACTGATAACTTTTAGCACTCCATTTTCCATAATTGCCTTGCCGCCATCTTCTGTTGCTTCTTTGATGACATGGCATCGCCATTTATTGGTAGTAGAAAATTTGCCGTCAGCCGGAAAAGAATCGCTGCCGGTTGTTGTTAATGCGTGAGCACACAAAAAAAGCCCCGCTAGATTTTTTATCAGTAACTTCATTGAGTTTTATTCCCTTGTCTATATTTGAAAGTAAGTTATATGCAAGCTGTTTTTATGGCGCGTTCCAATACCATGCCGTATTCAGGGCGTCGGGTTGATCCTTTCTTGAAAGCCAACTGACATGCCCGTCGCAGTAAAGATAATTCGAGCCACCATTGTGCCAAGTAGCGATACCGCTCATATCTCCGGCTTGATCTGTGCGAAGGGCTTGTCCCCACTTGCTGGAAATACGTCCCGCGCTGTAACTGCGGTCAACCAGAAGTATCGTTGTTGATGAATGACGCAGTGATGACGCTACGGTCGTCTCAACTCCTACTCCCAGCCCCAGCACTCCCGGTATAACGGCGCGTATTCCGGCAGCCATTGAATAACTTCTGGGATCAGAGGAGTTGGAGACGGTATTGACCGTATCCGCCGGACAGTAAAATATATTCGACCTCCTTCCCAGTTTTGACGTGTCGGTATAGCCGGCATATCCCGCTATGTTGGTTCCCCATGTGGAGTCCGCCAGTGCGCCGCCTGCGCGAAGTCTTACCACCGGGTATACGTTGGTGTCTAAAGTATATTGTGCAAATGCCGTCCCGAGTTGTTTGAGGTTGTTAACACAGGAAATCGTCTTTGCCCGGTCTCGAGCTTTGTTTAATGCGGGTAGCAACATACTTGCCAGAATAGCTATGACTGCTATTACTACGAGGAGTTCGATAAGTGTGAAATTGTTTTTTATTCGCCATGTCTTTTGATGGTGTTCAGTCATTTTCCGTCTCCATTTATTTTGTGGTTATCCTTTGCTGTTAGAATATATGTTCAGGAGTATATTGTCAATGTTCAGCCGTGCCAAAAAAACAATACTTTTATGCCAATATCAGTTGAAAATATTGTTGTCGTCATTTATCTTTAATAAAGACAAATGAGGTCGGATGATGGATTATTTTAACTTGGACATGAGTAAATTAAAGCGGAAATTCAAGAACGTATTTTCGCTTTCAAGGTTCGGGACAATATATTCCCATCATAATCAATCCATGACATATACAAACAAACTTGAATTCTGTTTGCGTTATTCTTCCAGCGAAGAATACGCGGTGGATCTAATTGATGGAAAAGAGTACCGTACTCCTTATCCGCATGTCATAATGAAATTGCCCGATAAAGTCCATTCCTACAGCATTAACGCGCCACGGGACGCCGTTTATTTTCAATATCCCCCGGAACTCGAGGGAGAAATGAGAGCCGCCGGGCTTCTTGAGCCACCGTTGTGCTGGCAGGTGGAAATGAGCCCGGAAAT
>JAFGXT010000196.1 GCA_016936495.1 Victivallales bacterium | reverse complement strand
CTGCCCGGCAACCCGAAAGGTATGTTACGAAAACTCAACGACCCGCCGGACGCCCCTGCCAGAAACGCGTTATCACGCATGAACATCAACAGCGAACGCTCTCTGCCTGCTTCGCTATCCCCCATACTCGCATAGTAAGCCAGTATCGCCTGCTGTAAACCACCCACTCCGCCAAACTTCATACGCTCACGACGGCACGCCTCCGCCAACTCATTAATAAAATCCACCGCGATGCCGGAACAATATCTGTCCCGCCTGCCGCCGCGCCGTTCATCCTCTATCCACACCGACGGACGGATTGAATCCGACGACTGACCGCTCAATGCCGCCAGTTCATAATTAAACGCCAAAGCCCTTTCCTCAAAATCCGCGTCCGCCGGTATCTCGGCTCGTACATCATAAATATCCGACGGCAATAACCATTTCACGTTCTGAGCCCGGTTGCGCTTGCCCCAACGCACCACTTCACGAGGTTCCACCCCGGGCTCGAATTCATTTCGCGCCACCGGAGTGCCTGCTTTTATCACCAGAGCGTATATCTTAGTCCCACCCTGTATAACCACCATACAGCAGTTACCTATGCCGTCCTTCTTCCAAAACATATTTTCAACTATTCTTCATTTTAATTCATTTACCAGATAAACCGTTACATGATTAGTTCCCGGCCTGATCGTTACATCCATCACATCCGAATGGAACTTGTTAATAAAATTATCGTCATCTATTTTATAATACCCCCAGACAAACAGCTTGCGTCGCCCGGGAAAGAGTTTTTCAAATTCAAGAATATTAGTAGTGGAACCGCTTGTAGATTTGGATTCTATCACGCGTTCTTTTTCACTTGCATTAACAACAACTTCAGGATAAAAAAATAAAGCTTTAAGCGTGTTCATATATTGGGCGACACATTGCCATTGCACAGTTCCATCAACGGTGGTAGCACCGTAAGTTTTATCCCATGCGACGGGAATAGCCGAGGCACTGGTTCCCGCAGCAACGCATTTATATATACGGTCATTTACCGCTATTAAGGCATCAAGCACATATGGGTGATTATTGGCTCGCTCCGTCGCATTCTGATCAATGATAACCGGACGAACGAGACTTGCACCGCTAAGGCGTTCCACTACATATACGTTCACTTTCAAAGAACTTACCGCTGGGTTACCGAATGAGAACTTCTGTTCCTCTCCACTCCAATCATCCCCTCCGCTCCCGGCGCTGGCGACGCCATAAACAGTTGCATATTCTTCCCAGGAATCGGTGGTTACGCCGGAATTATTTAATATTTGCCATTTATTCCCCCAACCGTCTTTATCAATAGAATCATTACCGTAAATATACGGTCCGCCCCAACCGCAAAGCATTTGAAAAGAAGGCATATCAAAGCCATCCGAAGTATGATTATTTATATCCACAGTCAAGATTTCCATATGGATATCCGGATCAATATCTTCGCCGTAAAGTTCCGCCAATGCGTTAGAGTCATTGCCATAAGCGACAGGCAAACGCCCCATATCCGATAAAAATCTGCTTATGCCATCATCCGAATCATTTGCATAAAATAATTTTTGTATTTCCTGTCCGGTTCTTTGGGTACGTTCAAACGCCTCACGGTCGTTGAAGTCTATCGCCGAGCTCAGCACGACCGACGTCACCGCCGCGATAATGCCCAGCACTACAATGATTTCTATCAAAGTCATCGGTCGGCTCTTCAATTGTAAGACTTTTTTGCGCATTTTTCTCTGTATATTTAAGTTATTACCATGACGCTAGCGGCATCAACCGCATTACAACATCATCGTTACTTTTCTTTATATCCCCGTTATCATCTAAATCAGCGGTCGCGTTGGAAGTATTAAGACTGCCGTTGGTTCCGGTATATACCAGCACCATTTTTCTCAGCTTTGCCCTTACTTGCGCCTCACTGTCCCCGCTTGCGATTGCCGGACATACCACCCGGTAATGATTGCCATAAGGATCTCTTACCACAGGGATATTTACAGTGTCCGCGCCGGAACTTACTTTCGCCTGACCCACACCTTCATAATTTTCGCCGAACGTAGTTGAAATAGTAACAAGTTCGCCTTCGCGCTGTAAATAGGGACCGCGTCTGCCAATGCCGGTATCGGTATTGTAATCATTATAACTTACGGTCGCGCTTGAATCAGGATGTTCTTCTTTTATCAAAGGCCAAAGTCCGTATTTAACTATGTCCTCCATTGCCTCCTGATTATTTTCCAGGCGCGTATCGCTGGCGAAACGACGAAAGGCTTGTTGAATCTCACGCATTTCGGCGACAGCGACTTTTTCCCTGGAATCATCCGTGGCGCTGCTGAATCCAGGCAGTACCAGCGACACCAATGCCCCGAGGATGCCTATCACCACCAACAATTCTATCAAAGAAAAATTCTGTCTTCTCATTTTTCCATCCTCAATTGAAATCTGTTTTACTATTCATGTAAATTTATCTCCACACCCCAGAGACGTATATATATTAAAAACTCCAAAAGGCGGCGGGGCATAAACAGCATCCCCGCCGCCGTAACATGTCAGTCAGACAATAGAACTATCAGATAACCTGATTAGAAAGTGCCTGCGTTAAGAGTTCCGCATTCCGGGCAAGCTGTTCCAATCAACTTTGCAGGAGAACCATCTGCATATGCTTTAAAGAAGCAGATGTAAAAACGAAGTTTTCCATCTTCCGGCCATGGGCATTTACCAGGCAGAGCAATGCTGACTTTAGATTCACCAACAGCATCACCATTTTCATTATAGTAGTTGTCCCAATCCATAGTTGTTGCTGCAAACAAAGGAACCAAAATCCCGTCCTTGCCATCTGGAGCGGTTCCCGCAGCCATCCATTCAGTGAAACTTTTTCCCTGAAAAGTTAATGTATCAGTAGGATTATCGCCAGTTCCACCAACATTATCTTCAAACCAGTTTCCAGTAATCGTAGCAACCTGAACTCCGTCAATATCTGCTGCGGCTTCATCAGCCACTGCCACTTTTACAATACCTGCTTTCTTCATAGACGTAAGATATTTGTTGGTAGTATCGTCAAGTAAAGCAATGGAGCAAGCCTCAGTCAGGTTAGCGCAAGTCGGGTCAATCCCAGGATCATCATCATCAGTACCATAAACAGTTGACGCCGCGGCAGTCCCACCCAAGCCAGTATGAAAGCCTGAGGGATAAACGCCGTTAACTGCTTTAAACATAGAGACATAACGCAAAGTACCAGAGTTGTTATAGTCGCAACCAGTATCCTTGGCATCCTCTTCAGCACTCTGGAACTGGGGCAGGATGAGCGCGGTAAGCGCACCCATGATGCCGATGACGATGAGCAATTCGATGAGAGAGAAGTTCTTTCTGAGTCGTTTAATTTTCTTAAACATTTTGACTTTCCTTTTTCTTGTTTGTTTTTGTTTATTTTGTTATAAAACTTTTTTAGAGCCGTGCCGCACCACGCGTTTTCAACTCTTTAATATATTTATGTTCACCCACTGAACCTTAAATCATTCCTGGAAAATTTTTATTTCGGGACCGCCCCGACAAATGGTTGTCGAAGTTTTCCTCTATAGCCACCTCCTTAATTAATTTGTTTCCGTTTCCTTATCAGCCGCTCTCCCCTGAGCAGCATCGATTTTTGAGGAGAAATCCACTACAAAGCGGAATTCTTTGCCACAGCGCACCAGAATTTCTTTTTGTCCGCGTTTCAGGATGCGCATATCGATTTCCATTCCCCCAAAGCCGTCATGAACATAAAGTTCATCAAACAACTCCCCGATTTTATTTTTTACAGTTCCCAGCAGCACCGCACTTCCTGTCCCGCCACCACAACTGGGACATATACTATCTTTTCGAGCCTTCATTCCGCATCACCTGCCTGGATACCGTCAACTTTCCCTGAAAGTTGTTTTTACCGATTCCGTGTTGTTCTGTTTTCCTGCCACTTTTATCGTTTGATAAATAACTATAAGCCATCTAAAAACAATGTCAATTAGGATCGCCTAACTTTATAAAAATTGCAAATTTTCGCAAAAAATTCCATAATTATTCCATAAGAATTACGACAACATCTGGGATATGGAAGAAAAACGTAATATCCCTCTGGCTATACAGTTAAAAATAGAGTGGAACGACGCCTCCACCGAAGTATGGCTGCGCCGTACCGCCGGAAACAGTGTCTCTTCCAGTTACGGTAAACGACAGAGTCAAACGCCAGTACCTT
>JAFGXT010000195.1 GCA_016936495.1 Victivallales bacterium | reverse complement strand
TTTACGTATAGACGGATCGTCGTCCTGAGCTACTCCTACATAAATAGCTCCAATAATTTTTCCGCTGCCATCTTTAATTGGAACGTATACGGTGGAATACCAGCGACCGACTACCAGCGCAACTCCTTTGTATATTTCTCCACGGTTGATGGTGGCGGCAACTGTGTTGCTTGAGCCGTTCATGTTAACAGCCGGGATATATGTGCCAATGGCGCGGTCGCCATTGGTGGTTTTTACTGTAGAGGCGACACGCAATAGATTTCCCTGATCGTCCATTTTTTGAAAAATGGTACAGGTTACTCCAAAGGCGCTACTGACCTCATCTATAACCGGGGTTTTGGTCGAGAATGAATTTGAGTTTCCAAGCCACTTGCCTCCGAGTTGCATTTGCGGCAGTGAGACATTGGTGGAGGATTGGTTTAGCTGGTTGATTGCTTTCCAGTCAACTTTTTCGGTAGGAGAGAGTGTCAGTCCACCTTGCTGGTTTATCAGTTCGTCAAGCATCTGCATGCTGCCGTTGAGACGTCTTTGCAATCCGTTGTTGTAGACTTTGCACATCTCATAGATGTCTCGCGTGATGGTAGTGGTTTCGTTTAATGCCACTTTTTTGAACTCTTCCACCATTGACTTTTTGACTTTGTTGGTTTCCAGGAAAACCACTAGCAGATATATTAGAGATGAGATTATAATCAGTGATGATACTAGGACAATTATTTTACTGCTCAGTTTGAGATTTTTCAACATTCTTTATTCCCCGATGTTAATGGTGAAATTCAATCAAAAAAATACTTAATTGTAATATTCGGATAAAAAGCAAAAGAATTTAGTTTGTCATAGATATGTTCCCAGCTTTGTTGAAATATTTTATTTGTGTGTTTTTAATTGAAAATAAAAAACTTGAAGTTAATATAATGTTAATAAAGCTGTAAATCCAGTATGGTGATGTGTCAAAGTATAAAAAAATGAGAAAAAATCAGTAAAGTGTTAATGATATTTTTTTAAGGGAAATTTTTTTATAATTTATTTGCCGGAAATCTTGCATAGTCGTCAAAGGTATATATAGTATAAGCTGTAATAAACATCAAGCAGTTAAACTTTTTTTGAAAAGTGGGTTTTTACCCGCTTTTTTTATTATGCGCAAATGAATATGAACAACTGATTAAAGAATTAAAAACGAAAGGAGCGGCTAAGGATATGGCTAACGAACTCTTGACTATATTGGAATACATCGAGCAGGAGCGGGGAATAAGCAGAGATGTCCTGACGCAGGCCGTAGAGAAAGCTCTACTTTCAGCTTCCCGCAAAAGCATTCATCCAGCCAAAAATCTTACAGTTAAATTGGATCGCAATTCAGGCGAAATCAAAGCCTGGGCTCAGCTCGAAGTGGTTGATTCATTTCCGACCTCAGATCAGATTTTAATTGAACGGGTGCATGAAAAGATGCCGGACGCCAAGTTGGGGGACGTTGTCGAATGGGAAGTTACCCCAAGTAACTTCGGGCGTATCGCCGCTCAGACCTGTAAGCAGGCGATCATGCAACAGCTCAAAATAGCGGAAAAAGAGATAGTCAAAGACGAGTATGCAGATAAGATAGGCACTATCGTCAATGGCATTGTCAGGCGTTATGAAAATGGTAATATCATCGTGGATCTAGGTAAAGCCGAGGGTGTTATCAGTTCCCGGAACAAGATTCCCGGTGAACATTATGTAGCTGGAGACCGGATCAACGCGCTGTTGACCAGAGTGGATATAACCGGTTCCGGTCCGAGTTTGATTCTTTCACGTGCCGGTAATGAGTTTTTAGCAAAACTTTTCGAGCGCGAAGTAACCGAGATTCATGACGGAGTGGTACAGATCATGGCGGTGGCTCGCGAAGCGGGCTCACGCAGCAAGATAGCGGTGAAGAGCAATGACCCGCGGGTTGATCCTATCGGCGCCTGTGTGGGAATGCGCGGAATGCGCGTAAAGAGTATTACCAATGAACTGGGTGGAGAACGTCTTGATATCGTCCGTTATGATGAGGATGTTAAGGTTTTTGCCGCTAACGCTTTACAACCTGCCAAGCCCTCGCGTATCGAGGCAAACGAGGCGGGTAGATCACTTGACGTCTATGTAACAAAGGATCAGTCCAGACTGGCTTTCGGCAAAAAGGCGCAGAATGTCAGGCTTTCATCCAAGCTGCTTGGCTGGTCATTTAATATTCACAGTGAAGACGAGGAGAAACAGGAAGAAAGCTTTGAGGAAAAAATTGACAGGGCGGTGAGTTCTCTGTCAGCGGTTCTCGGTGTAGATGAAAGTGTAGCCCGGTTGCTGGTGAACAGCGGATTCCTCTCTCCGGAAGGACTCAAAGAATTGAGTGAAGAAGAATTGGCGGCGATTGATGGTCTTGAAGATGAAGACGTTCAGCAGATACTGGCCGCTTTGAATGATTAAATAAAAATGTAAGTTTAAGAGGCTAGCAGTGAAAAAAATAAAAGTAAAAGATTTAGCTCAGAAATTCGGGGTGTCTCCGAAGGAGATACTTAAAGAGCTTGAATCGGAGGGGATTGAGGCCAGTAGCGCCTCCAGTTTTATCCCGGCCGACATGCTCGAACTGATCGAAGAGCATTTTGAAGACCTTTACGATACAGACGAGAAGAAAGCTAAGAAAAAAGCGAAGAAAGCCGAGGAAGAACTTGCCGTTGAACAGGAAGCCGCCACTGCCGCTCCAGTTCGGGAAGTGCATTTGAAGACTCCTATTGTCGTGAAAAATCTTGCTGAGATCGTTGGCAAAAGACCTAATATTGTAATTAGTGATCTGATGTCTATGGGGATATTGGCGGCGATCAATCAGACGGTTGATCAGGATACGGCTGAAGCTCTTTGTAAAAAATACGGTTTGACTCTTGTGCTTGACCGCAGGGAGAAAACTATCCGTCAGACGGCTACCGGCAGGAAAGCGGATATTGATTTTATCGATAACCCTGATGATCTGATACAGCGTCCGCCGGTGGTCACTTTTCTTGGTCATGTCGACCATGGAAAGACTTCCTTGCAGGATAAAATAAGAAATACCAAAGTGGTCAAAGGGGAAGCCGGTGGTATTACCCAGCATATCGGTGCGTCAGTCATTGAACATGAGGGTAAAAAAATCACATTTATTGATACTCCTGGTCATGAGGCGTTTTCTCAGATGCGTGCCCGCGGAGCTGATATGACTGATATCGCTATTCTGGTGGTGGCGGCTGATGATGGTTTTAAGCCGCAGACGGTCGAAGCCATGAAGCATGCTCAGGAGGCTAAAGTGCCGATTATTGTGGCGATGAACAAGATGGATCTGCCAGATGCCAACCCGGACAAGGTTTTGCTGCATATGCAGCAAAACAGTCTTATGAGCGAGGATTGGGGCGGAGACGTTGGTACTGTAAGGGTATCGGCTGAAACCGGGCAGGGGCTTGATGAGCTGTTGCATCGTATTATTCTTGAAGCTGAGATGTTGGAACTTAAAGCTAATCCTAAGCGCCCTGCAGAGGGTGTGGTTATTGAAGCGCAGATTGAACAGGGCTTTGGTCCAACCGCACATGTCCTTATCCAGAACGGCACACTCCGGGTCGGAGATGCGGTTCTGAGTGATGAGTACTTCGGACGTGTCAAGTCCATGATAGATGAACACGGCAAACGGATTACGGAAGCCGGTCCGAGTACGCCGGTCAAACTTGTCGGTTTGTCCGGAGCTCCGTGCGCGGGTGAAGTGCTCAGAGTGTTTGAGAGCGAAAAAGAAGCGCGTTTGGCTTCTGAAGCGCGTCGTCATGAAAAACGTTCTGAAAATCTTGCTGTAGCTTCCAGCTCCAGTCTTGAAGATCTGTTTGATCAGATGAGCACAGCTACTGCCAATGCCAATTCCTTGAAAGTCATGATAAAATCTGACGTCAGGGGTTCAGGTGAAGCTATCGCTGATTCTCTGACAAAACTGCCTGACGAAAAAATCAAGGTGGATATTGTTTCCAATGGCGTAGGTGCGATTACTGAAAATGATGTAATGCTTGCTTCCGCTTCCGGTTCGGTAATTGTCGGATTTCATGTACGGGTTAATCCTGGCGTGAATGCTCTTGCCAAAAAGGAAAAAGTGGAAATCAGGCTTTATAGCATTATTTATGAATTGATAGAGGATATAATTGAGGCTCTGGAAGGACGTCTTGCTCCTGATAAACGTGAACGTTCTCTAGGGAAAGCCAGAATCCTTCAGATA
>JAFGXT010000194.1 GCA_016936495.1 Victivallales bacterium | reverse complement strand
TGATGCCCTTGGCCTGGATGGAGCGGCCTTTCGGCGTGTAATACCGCGCGGTGGTCAGTTTGATGGCCGTGTTGTTACCCAGCGGCAGGATGGTCTGCACGGAACCTTTGCCGAAGGTCTGTTCGCCTATAATGATCGCCTTGGTCACACCCTTGGAGGTGCAATCCTGCAGGCAACCGGCGACGATTTCCGAGGCGCTGGCGCTACCGCCATCAACAAGTATAACAAGCGGTATATTCAGCAATGGATTATTGACGCTCCCGGATTTATAGACCGCATTTTCGGCTTTATTACGCCCTTTTACTTCTACAATGAGTTTACCGGCAGGAAGAAAATTACTGCAAAACCTTACGGCGGTAAGCAGCAATCCCCCAGGGTTTCCGCGCAAATCGATTATCAGAGCTTGAAGTTTATTACGCTCAAGTTTGGATAATGCGAAATCCAGATCCTCGTTCAAGCTCATAGAAAATTGGTTTACCCGCACATAGCCGATGCCGTCGGCGACGAAATGAACGCCGTGTGCTGGGATTGCCGGGGCGTTGATGACCTCGCGCGTCATTTCCTGTTCGTAATATTTTTTATCTGTTTCACGGTAACATTTAAGTTTGACCATAGAACCGGCTTTACCTTTTATCATATCCAGGCAGGCTTGCACAGACATGCTTTTGACATCTTTGCCGTCAATGCTGACGATCACATCGCCCTCACGCAGTCCGGCACGATCGGCGGGACTGCCGTATTCCACGTTTTCTATGCGCAAAGACTTGTTGCGAAATGAAAGTATAACGCCAATACCCACAAAAGAGCCCTGATTACTATTAAGCGTACGCGTAAACTCTTCCGGGCTCTGATAGGAGCTGAAGCGATCAAGCCCGCCAAGCATACCTTTCAACGCACCCTGAAACAGATTACGGTAGGATATTTTATCATCGTCCACATAATGTTCGCGTAGAAGTTGCATGACAAAAATAAAGGTACTCAGATCGCGATAGCCATCAGGATCAATGCCGCCGGGGACTTCCGTCTCAGCGGCTGCGGGAGGATTCTGTTTGGCGGTAATAATATTCTGCTCTGCGCCGTTTGCGCCGCAGGTGGCTAAAAAACACAAACCAACAATAATAAAAAAACGCATCAGACTTCCCCCTGTAAAAGATTTTGCGCCTTAAGTTCTTTCTTTTTTTCGTTTTTATCCTGCCTGACCTGGCGAAAAAATTCCTGCATAAGTTCTTTGCATTCCCAGTCAAGCACGCCGCCTCTGACCTCGACTTGATGCAACATACCGGGAAATCCGGTAACATCCAGCGCGGAGCCGGCGGCGCCGGAGCGAGGGTCGGCCATGCCGTAAACAACTCTTTTTACTCTGGAATTGACCATGGCTCCCGCGCACATGGCGCATGGTTCTTTGGTTACAAAGATTTCCACATCCTCGAGTCGCCAGTCTCCCAGTGCCGCGGCGGTCTGAGTTAAAACCAGTATTTCGGCGTGAGCAGTGGCATCTTTGAGCATTTCCACCTGATTCCAGGCACGCGCCAGTATCTCACCGTTTCGCACCGCCACCGCCCCGACAGGTATTTCGCCATGTTCAGCGGCTACTTCCGCCTGCCGCATGGCAATACGCATAAAATATTCATCGTCAAATACAATCATAAAGTTATCCCAAAATCAAAAGTCATCATCATTAATACTACTCATACCGGAGCCGCGCAAAGCACGGTTACGTAATTCCTCCATGCCGGCGTCGCCGTACAATTGCTTTATCAGCTTCACATTGAAATAGTGAAATAATTGTGGATCCGGTCGGGTTATGACTTCCGAGCGGGACAGTTCAAGCATTTTTTTACGCTTCGCCGGGCTGCGGTCGTATATCTCAAGATAGCGTACCAGAGTACGGGGACTTAGTTCGGCATAGACTTTTTGTCCAAACTCTTCCTGATAATCCGCCGCCATAACCGATATCAAATCTCGCGAAGGATTGCGCATCTTCAACGATTTCAGATAATCGTAGATCATACCGGAGCATGCTTCATCATCAAAGAGCGGAAAGGTCAGCTCTCTGCCGCGACTGCATATGTTGGCTGGAAAATCAAAATTTGACGCTATTACTATTATAACATTGTCGGGCAGTACAAAGCTACCGCCGACATTGGTGCGAAAATAATACCAGTTGATATTTCTCGCGTCTACATCGTCAAAGAACAAAACAAATTTATGACTTCTGCGTTTTGCCAGACGCTGGATAAGCCTGACCAGATTCTTTTCCAGGTCTTCCGGTTCGGGCAAAATCAAAGTCAGTTCAGGAAAGGTCAAAGTATAAGCTATGGAAAAATGTGTCTTGCCCAGACCCGGCAAACTGGTTATAAGCAGCGGGATATTGCTTTCGCCTTTGACAAAAGCACTAAAATGCTTTTTAAACAGCTCTTTAATATTGAAATAGCCATAGAACTTATCAACCGGACGGATGGAATTAAGTTCCACTCGGTGAAATTCACCGTCCACATAACGGAACGTGCGGCCAAGGCGGAAAGGATCGGCACTGTATGCCAGCTCACGCAAGGCGCTAAGTTGTTCATCCGGGACGTCGCCATCTGGAAGTCCGAAGCCTTTAGCCTCGCAAATCAGATCATAGCAACATGGATTAATACGGGATATACCTTCATCCCCGCCTCCGGCGGTCAATTCAAGCTGATTGAGAAAATCCGGTATCAGCGTTCCGCAAGCCTTGCACAAACGATCGGCATGCGCCATTTTATAACGTGAAAGCGTGCGCAACGCCATATCCGGCGAATTCAGCGTGCTAAAGAAGTCATCCTCCATCGCGGTAAGATCCAGAAACGCCGATTCAACATACCCCTGGAATGAGTTTTTCAGGCAATAAACCGCCATTGTATTGATGTAATCGACTGAATCACTGGTATTGTCCACCACCTCATAAAAACGCGCGGCGACGGCGTCATTACCATATACCGCCTCCAGATCCTTGAGAATGGACGCAAGTACCCGTTTGAGTAACAACACAAAATCATGCCGGTCAATATCCACTATTCTGTTTTGTCCGTTATCCGGTACCTCAAACAAAACATTCAGACTGGCAAGCGCGCAGGAAGCCCGTTTCCGCAACGATTCAATTTTATCAGACCGCATAAGCCTAACCCCGAATTACTGATGATTTTGATAGCTACTATTATAATACATCCATTCAAACTAAATAGAAACTTTTTTTATCAAAATTCAAACCCAAACAGGGAAATTTTTATCATGCATGCATTTTCAGCTTACTCTGTACAGGACTGTAAAAGTCTCTGTATTTCGCCTGCTGCTGCCAGCGACTCATTACACCAGAGTAGTTTCCTGTAGTAAATTTTCCATTTCTTTTATCAGTTGCTTATCATAACCGAAACGAGAACAGGCAAACGCCTCGATGCCTTCCTTGAAGTAGAATTGATGCAGACATCTTATGCAATTCGTTTCTGTTGTTTGCAATGATTCCTTAAATTTATGCAAATCCTCACAAATCATTTTATGACGATAATCCACCATTGATTTTCCTAAAAATTCATGATACATGGCACGGTTAGCCAAGACCTTTTCGCGGTAACCGCAATGCGACGACAACGTGCTTATCTCGCGCAACAACTCAAAACGTGTACAATTTCTAAGAGGCTTTATTGCATTAATCTCTTCACTGTTCAGGTTTCCGGCAACAGGATTTAGTATAAAGTCAATCAATGAATCAGGGAAGTAAACTCCATAGAACTGATTTAGAAATTTCTTCGCGAATTTTTTCGTCTCGACGACTACTCCGCTCCATCCGGCTTCAGCACCGAACACGATCGGCAACCAGCATGTCTCATGTGGTTCAGCCCCCGGATCAGCAGAGGCAATCCTTCCCCAACCCGTATTGAAAAAGCCTTCTAGTCCGTGCTCAATGGAGCTTTTAGTCCAAGCATTGATATTGATCATCCTTTCAGCCGCTGGCGGGACGTTTTGAATCCAGGAGGGACCGCATCCGGAAAAGCCTGACGCACCCCAGACTTTCATATTCTTATTGAGATATTTAGACATATACGGGAAAACATTATTCATGCCGCCGTAACCGTATGCCCAATACATAATTACAGCGTCTTTCGCCAGTATCCAGGTTTTTTCTATATCTTCCTCGTCAATATTACCATGTTTATTACGGATAATATCATCCCAGATCACGGGAATCATGCCTTTCTCTTTGATATAGGCGATACTCTTTCCTACGCAATAGATAAAGTTTTCCGCTCTGGAATATTTCTTACACTCATCACATTCTGCAAGATGCGTTGACTCATCCGCTCCGACATGAAAATATGGGCTATCCGGGAATATTTCCATAATTTCATCTACCATTTTTGTCCAGAGTTTAAACGCCTCCTTGTTTCTGGCGCAGTACTGATAGGGATGATTATTTTCCCTCAAATGGGCATATGCTTTATGCTTCAAAAGATAATCGACATGAGCCAAACACTGCACTTTAGGTATCACTGTAATGAACAATGCTTTTGCGTATTCGCTGACCGTCTTCAATTCCTCCGCGGTGTAGGCGTTTTCTACAGCAACTTCCGGCACGCTCTGATAGCGGAATTTGTCTTCCAGTTCCAGAAGCACCATATTTACCTTATAGCGACTGAGGATACGGAGTTCCTCTTTTAATACTTCCAATTTGGGCTGGTAGCCTTTCATATCCCAATGAACGCCTCTGATTTTCAGAATCGGCTGATCTTTAATGGTACACGCCTGCATCCGGGAGGAGTCAGTATCCATAAGTTGCTGCAAGGTCTGAATGCCATACCACAAACCCTGAGCGGAAGAACCGCAGATTTGCACCGCGTTACAGGTGATATTCAAAACATATCCCTCTTCATTATCGGAAATCACCTGAGGCGACGGAGGCAAATTCTCTTCCGCGCTTTTCGTAAATACAGCCGAAAAGTTTCCAGTTCCTCCAGCGTCAGCAATAATTTCATGGACGGTAAATTCCGACCTTAATATATCAACACTCTCAGGCGGCAATCCAGATACCTTAAGACATGTCAACTCATTAACATTGCATAATCCATCTTCTGAAATAATTTCTTTGGGACTGGGAATAATTACGTTTTTCATATAAACTTATCTCTTATTTTTTTAGCAACAGAGCCACAGTCGGCTCTATGGTTTTCGCGTATAATCTATATCCATCACAATTAGGATGAAGCCCATCAACAAACAATTCCATTTTCAGGCTCCCGTCAGTATTAAGGAAACCAGCTCCGGCATCTACGAAGAAAATATTTTTATTATCCGCAAAGCCAGAAACGATCCGATTTATTTCTCTAATCCTTGAGCGTTTTTCACATTCCGATGCTTCCCCGAACGGCAGAATCCCGGACAGCAGAATCTTTGTATCAGGCAGTTTGTGGCGTATCCTCACTGATATCTGTCTGACGCCCTCGGCTATTTCCTCCGCGCTGGAGTCTTCCCAGAGAACATTATTTGTCCCCGCCAGCACCAGAGCCAGCCGGGGTTTGATATTATCGAGGCAACCATTATCCAGACGCCAGAGCATATGCTGAGTCCTGTCCCAGCCACAGCCCATGTTAACTGGATTTCCGGGCGCGTAATATTGCTCCCAGACTTCGCCGCCTCTTGCTATATCATCAACCGGACAACCGCCGAAATAGTGGGTTATCGAGTCTCCAATGAAAATCATGCCAGGAGCTTTCTTTTTGCATTCGACTATTATGGCATTGTGCCTTTCCAGCCAGTTATATTCTGTAGGAAACGGATTTTCCATCGGTTCCGTACAAGCATTGGCTGTACATTGACTTATCATTGTTTCCATTGTAATTTTCCCCGTGTATAAAAAAGTTAATTGTATAAAAAATCAGCTCATGTAATTCCAGTCAAAATCAATTGAACATCACTGTTCCTTGCCCTTGTAAACTCTCAGGATTGTTGTGGCACCTCTGAAGTATCCGGCCAATCCCGATTTTTGAAATCTATTGCGGCGTAAAACTTGGTCAAAACGTTAGGATCTGCAAAAACGTTCCGGGTAAACGCAATAGCATAATGTCGTTTTTTGTCCAATAATCCTTCTGACCCTCCAACTCCGCCATGTCCAAAAATCTGCCCCACATTTTCTGTCGGACCCGATAGTACATATCCAAGTCCAAAAAGAGCCCAACGTCCTGCCGTCAGCGGCATGGGATCATCATCTCCGCGCCAGGATTTACTTACGTTATCCATAGTTTCCCGCTTCAACAATTTGCCGGTATCCAATGCGGCATAATGTTTTGCAATTGAAAGCGCATTGGACATGGCACAGGTTGATGGGTTGCAGCAACGCCTATACAAAGGGTTATTCATCTGGTCAACTAAATTCTGTCCGTAGTTGCTCCCTGCAAGTGAACTAACCAAAGTCGCTGCGTTCTGCTCCGCTTCTGTGTCGATGCCGTAGAAAAAGCGATCCATTCCCGCAGGCTCCCCAACCTCTTTCCTGAAAACCTCCGCATAGTCATTATTTCCCAGTACTTTGCAAGCTATTCCACCCGTAAGCCAACCGTAGGTCCAGGCGTGATATTGCTGCTTGAATCCAGGAGGATAAGCCGGTTTTGCCTGAGCCATACGCATAAGCATATAATCCCAGTCGGCATCCAACTCCGGTTTTTCCAATTGAGGAATGTCAAATAACCCGCAACGATAGGCGAGTACATGCCAGACGCGGATGTCCTCTTTGCCGTTACAAGCGAATTCCGGCCAGACATCTCCAACTCTGGTATCATATGAAATAATACCTTTTTCCACCAAGCGATGCAACACTGTAGACGAAGGCGCCTTCCCGGTTGAATAAATGGGGAAGATGGTGTTTTCATCCACCTTTTTTGTCCGAGTCCAGTCAGTATGTCCGGCGTAAGCATTAACGACCAGTTCCCCGTTTATAAATAATGCGGCTTGGCATCCACACTCCGTGCCATGCTCCACCGCGCGATCAAGAACCTCTTGAACCTTATTCTGTAAATCACCTTGCATACATGATATCCTTCTTTGAGACGAAATATAATATTTTAAATTTTGCACCTAAAGTTTCTTTTTCAAGAGAAAAACACCGGCATGAAACATATTTTATTATCCTATTAATAGAGCTTCTTCTAAAGAGTTTGATGTAATTTCAATTGTATGCCCGTCAATCATTTTAACATTATTTCCTATATGGATTTGATGACGCTCAACATATTCTTTTTTTAGCTTTACAGGCTTATTGATTACCGGGGCTTTTATTCGATTAATACTTTCAATGGCCTCGATAGTTTTTTCTCTGATAAGTTTATGCGCGGTTTCTCTTGAAAGCAAACGAGCACCTTGACATGTCAAACCTGTCTTTACCTGACATGTTACTATTTCAGGAATCCAATTTTTAGCTTCTTCGCAAACTTTATCGTCGCCTGAAACCATAATTGTAGGAATCCCGTATTCTGCTGCAATCGTTGAATCTATTGCAAATTCTCCGACCCGTTCTCCATTGAGCCACATATTCTGAATTGATGTTGAAGAATAAGTGTGCTCCAATAGGGCATTCGTAGTTCCTGCCATTGCGTGATATCCGAGAAGTATTATGGCCGAACATCCTTTAATTCCAGGTAATCGTGTGGAGCCTGAGTTTCCTTGAATTACTTCAGCCCTGGGATCAAGTTCGCTCCAGAGCAAATTATTGCCTGAGCCATGTCCATCCCTAACAATTACAGCATCTGCTCCAGCTTTAAAACAGGCATCAATACAAACATTTATGTCCATGGTATAAAATCGGCGTCCATCCTGATAAAAAAGTCCATCTAGTCTTACAAAATCACTCCCGCTTACTCCGCTGATTCCTTCCATGTCTGCGAAAATATAAATATTCATTACACTCTCCTAATCAATCAATTGTATTCTATGAATTTAAAATACTATACATTGAATCCATAATGGATTTAATATGAGTCTTTCTCTATCGTTTTTCTAATGACTTGCAGTCATTTTCGTTTATTTAAAACATGGTTTTGCTTCTGGAGTTGAAAAACTGCGGTGTCTGGAGACTTAAACTCATAGGTGAAACATTTATCCTCAACCGTTATTTTCAATTTTGTATGAAGTTCTGTTACAAAATCACAAGCGCATGGCAAGCTTATGGTCTTGCGGCCACCCTCGGCGGTGTGAATAGCCACCAGACGTTCATTGGCATATACCGGGATTTCCTCTTGACAATAAATTGTTACCCCGGCTTCGCTTGCGAGCTGTTTGAGGATTGCGGGAGTAAGAGTGTCATAATCCGGGACATAGGCAGACAGCCAGTTATCGTGTTTGCGCATACTTAGACCGGGAGTTTTAAACTTTGTCCCAGTAAGTTTTTCAATATTATTCACATCAAGCTTCGTACCGTCGCATATGCCGGTTGCGTATGCGAACAACACGGTTCTGCTGGAATTGAACACGTATTTTTTGAGCATTGTTTCTTTTTCGGGAGTAAGCTCAAAAAGTCCGGGCATTACCAGCAGTTTGTATTGAGAAATATCCACCGCCGCCAGGTCGTTCACGGACAGGACGTCGAAGGGAGCGCCGAGCCGGTTGAGTTTATTGCGGGTCTCGGCGTATATTTTTGAACACACAGGATTTTTATCATTCAGAAGTCGCGCACTTTGCGGGTCTACGACTAATGCGACTTCCGCGACGCTTTTCAGTGGTTCTTTCGTATAAGTCTCCCATATTTCCCGGCTTTTTTCTACGAGTTTCATCGTTTCCGATGTGATAAATACGCCGCCCCACATGTCAAAGCACCATAACGAGGTCTGATTAATGGTTGCCAGCGCGAACTCACGTTTCAAACCCGCGTCGGTTTCAGTTTGATCCTTCCAGGGCACCATCCAGCCGATGGAGACATATTCGTCTAGATCACAATTGTATGTATGAGTACGGTGATCGATTTCATGCAGAAACTTTTTCCCATTGCGTTTGAGCGTGCCATAGGGAACCATGAACCCACTGCCGCCTCCCATTGGTCTGTCCCTGTAGGTGCCCGGACTAATAAAGAAATCAATATCATCTGACGCATAAAGACGTTCATATTCCAAGTGTCCTGCGCAGGTTCCAGTCAGTTCCAGAATATACCCGAAGAACATGCCGATCTGACGTTGTGCCGGGATTAGTGCACGGGTTTCCGCGGCAAATTCAAGCACCGCATCTACAATGACATCTCCTGAGAAATGAGTGTAATCAATGATGTCCTGTTCGTCCTGAGGGTTTCTGATAAGATTTTCAAAATCCGCCAAATCGATGTGCTCCAAAGCTGGAACTGGAGTTTTATGGCTCCCGTGTTGTTTAAGCCATTCATTCCATGCGGCGGTTTTTTCCCGCCCCGCTATGCCTTTGCTGCAATCCATCCATTCATCGGTTTTACCACACGCCATGAGGTAGGCTTTTATCCGGTCGCCATAGCGGGCTTCCATATGTTTAACAATTGTTTTGAGATACTCTCCAGTGAACTTACGCCATTCAGGATTGGCGCAAGCGCAACTGAGCATGGAAAAGCTTTCGCATTCGACACTGTGTCCACGGCTCGACATTTGTCGCTGGAGCCATGAGGGCGTGTTCAGGTCGACCATACAGATGAATTCCGCGTCAGGATTTACCGCTAGCACATCATCAAACTGTTTGTTGAGCGAATCAAAATCATATTTATCAAACCAGCGCCAAACGGGCGGATATTTGCTATAGGGCATCCCCAGTGAATTATCGGTATTGGCAGGAAAGACGCATACGATATTGACTCCCGCCTCGCGGAATTGCTTCATGGCTTCAAATTCCGGCCAGAACGAACGGTAGCAAAAAATCAATTCTTTATTCATAGTTTTTGTCATCATCCTTAAAAATCATTCTTCTTGGCAACTCCGCCGTAGCGTGCAATTTCATGTAAGCTTTTGCAACACATAACTATACCATTTTGCGTTCGCTTGGCATACTCCATATTCAATCTGCAACTGGATCCGCTATAGTAAATCAAGGTCTATACTCCTACTCCAAATGTTATATACGCTTGTCATTAATATCCATTTCCCATGCGCACATTAACTCTTTAGTACTTTTTTTATAATTTCAAGTTTTGCAAAGTTTTCACGGGTGTCCGGCTCAAGATAACTACCCTCAGTCCATTCATTCCAGGCATTAATAAAAAGTATGCGCTCCTTTTCGGGGCGAGTACAAAGAATTTTTTGGATGGCTATTAATACTCGTTCAAATTGCTCTGGCTTTGTTTGAATCACTGCACCATATGGATATCCACCAATATTCTCGAAGCAATCCGACTGAGTAATTCGTGGCGTACAATCCCAGCCTGCGGTTACTACCGGGAAATAAGGAGCGGGAAGAGATTTCAACGCATTTTCACAAATAGGAAGGTAGTAGTCAGCGCACTCGTCATAATCACGCTCAGGGAATATGCCTCTTTGTGCTGCATAAAGAGGAAAGTTATATGACGTATAGCTGTCAAATCCCAACCGCGTATGCCACTCCTCGGTAGGGCAGATATTATCCGGTTGATCATCAAGATTATCAAACCAGTGAGCACTAATATGTACACCTGGCAATCCCACATCAGTCGCTTTGTCCTTTAAGAGTTTTATTACTTCAGCAGTTTTTTCATTGCCGCCCATTTGTTTTATAAAAAGATTCATGGCATATATTGAGAAATAAGGTTTTCCATCTACTTTCCAATAATTATCCTGTTGAAAATAGCGTTCAATAATGTAATCCCATACAAAGCCAATCGTTTCATAGCTGGTGCTCCATTTATATAGAATTGGAGGCTCAACTCCTCTTGATACAGGATGGATCATTCGCCAATTATGATTAGCCCACATAAGAGCAAATTTTATTTTCCCACAATTATCTGCTTTAAGAAAACCTTCATCAAGAGCACGCTGGAGATATGGACCATCATACCAGTACCAGTCGAACACAAATGCATCAATACCATATGTTAACGCTGTATCAATTTTTTTTGCCATTACATTCGGGTCGGATTCATCTTCATAACCCCACAAAGGAACTTTAGGCTGTTGATGTCCTTCGAAACGAGGACGTGCGCACTTCATTAGTTCCCATTCTGTCCATCCTTTTCCATGAACAGCCTCATTTTGAGAATCGGCATGATAATTAGGAAAATAATAGGCGGCAGTTTTAATTTTATTATCCATGACATAAACTCCGTTTTATCTTTTCAGTATTTATTTTATGGTTTTCTGTCAATTTTAAGCTTTGCCAATGAAAAACTTACATGACTATTTCTTACGATTAACAATTGTACTTACGTGTTTATTTCAATACGAACTTTTTATATAGTGCCGCATTTTTGCCGCCGAGGTCTCCGGTTATGCCGCCGCCGATAAATCCATAATAACTCTGTCCGGTACCGTCATCGTCGTCGAAGACCACGAAGCTCATCCCGAACACCATGCCGGAATAAGGCTTAACCTTGAGTTTTTTCCATGGCATGCGCAAAGAATAGGTGGTAGTTCCTGCTTTTTCGTCGCGTACGACGGAATAATCATCAGGAGTACATAGTTCTTTGCCAAAGGCGTGTTTATAAATAACCTTCCCGTCATCGTTCAGCGCCATGCCGAACTCAAAGTGGTCTGGGCCGATGATATTGTTGCCTTTTCTGTCAAAAAACGCGCCATTGTTTTTGGGGTCGATGGCTATCTGAATAGAATCACCGCCCCAAGGCTGTTCAAATTTATTTTTATGTACATCATCTTTGACCACGAACCGCAAATACAGATAGTCTTCATCCCATGAGGAAAAGATATTGACGCTGAGATCATTGGTCCCACTCCATGGCACCCATGGTTCATTGGGAAGAATATCGTTGTTCGTCTGAATGGTGGCGATTTGAGTTTGCGCGTCATTACCCTGTCCAATGTCTACAGGCGTATCGGGCGTAAAGCTGGCCGTAAGCTTGGAGTCGCTGCCTTCTATTGACGCTTTTACCTCAATTGGGGCATCGCCTTTCAATACAATGTTACAGCTGTTTGTCGAGCCTTTGGGTACATTGATAAGCTCTGTTGTATGAACACCGCCGACACTGATGACCGCGTTAATTTCCAGGTCAACTGTGTTTGATAGATTTACAAACTGAATGCGTCCGAGTTCCGGCGTAATCATCCGAAATTTTATCTGTCCCCATTCGGTCAGATCGATTTTTACCTTAGCCATCATATCGCAAAGCTTTTTATAATTATCGCTCTTGATGCACAGGGGCGCGGTCGTCAGCGCGAAAACTCCTTTACCATAGGGCAAAACGTTACCCATCATATCTGTTACCGTAAGGTGGTTGGCTTGCTCTTCCGGCAGTCTCAGGGTATATCCATCATCCGCCCATATCGCGGCGATTCCCTTGCCATCGTGTTTCCGCAAAACCGCGATACGGGTAATCCTGTCCGGGGTCAGCCATTTGGTTTCTGTAACATTTTCCACTATCTGAGCCGCGGCGCTGTAGGCTGCTGCTATAGATTGAATTCGACAATTTTGTCCCATTGTCCCATTATATAGATCAACGCTCCAACCAGCACGTATCTCATAAAACCAATCATAAGCATAAAATCCGGCCGTTCTTGATACAATAAAATCCTTCACCAAGGTTTCTGCATGCTGCTGGCGATATATAGACTCATCGGGATATCTTATATCTATAAACATGCCACTTTCGGAAATAAAAATAGGTTGATTACATCCATATTTTTCCGTATAACTTTTGGCCAAGTTATATGTGTAAAACCGACCATCCAAAGTGCCACGGCGACCTTTATTATCAAAATCTGGACCATAATTATATGGTTCAGTAAGGTAAGTGTCAATTCCAAAAACATTGAAATCCTTACCGATTTTTTTAAACATCTCTTCAACAAACACCCAATTATCTCCCGCTCGTCCCTGAGAAGGACGAATTGCACTGATTCGCATTTGCGGATAGGTTTTGCGAATTTCTTCGGCGCCGACTTTAACCATATTGCAAAGGTCATCGAACGGTTTGCCCCCACACAGAAAAGAGCCTTTAACGTGCTCCGGGTAAAGTTTCTTGTAATAGGCGTTATGACCGAGAAGTCCATTATGTTCTCCACCAAGTTCGATTTCATCAATCATATTACCATATCGTCTGGTTAATTCGCTGATGAACGTGCACCATTGTTTATGTTTAGAACGATCAGCTACCAGCCACCACCGATTAGTCATTTCCTGTACTGTATTTTTTTCTTCATCAGAGAAGAGCCAGGATGGGGCATGAATTGGATCCGCAATAACTTTGGATACAAATCCGTACTTCTTGTAAGCTTTTAAAACAGCATCGATGCTACTCCAATCAAATTTACCGGGAGATATTTCTATTGCGTCATGATAAGGATTATATCCCCATACGGCTGATACCTGTAGACGTTTGACTCCGATCTTTCTGTGAATTTCCAGGTGTTCATCATTATATGGGGTTCCACATATCCCGGAAAATGATTGAATTCCGTTGACTACATTAATTGGTTCTTTTATCCTTATGAAGTTGGCTGAATGTGAACTGATAACTTTTCCTCCAATCGAAAGCGACGCGGTAATTTTAAACCATCCCAGTTTGCTTAACGTTAATGGAATCCTGACTTCCGTCGAACTATTGATGTTTCTTTTGTGTTCAGCAATAGTTGTTCCCTTGTAATCAAGGATATTGTATTTTAGCTCAGCAAGCATTCCTTCTGGCATGGATGTTAATATTGTTGCAATAATTTTCTGGTTAGGGAAATAGATATTGCTCCAATTAGAAGAATTTAGATTAACTCCTATATTTGCAATACTTCCGTTGCTATAGGTTGTTGTTTCTTTGCCTTCTTCAAGCTGAACAGCATCATACCATACTTCGCCTGCTGGAGAAGTTCCGAAGTCCAATATCATTGAATAAGCTTTGACCGGAGCAGTTTCTTTTAGAAGTGGAACAAATGTAATGGCATAGCGTTTCCATTCCTTGCTAAGTTTGTATTCTTTTTGATAGCTCCCTTCAGCGAGGCCGTATTGCCATAGTGAAGGACGAAGCCTCAATCTAAGCGAATAGTTATTACTGGAGGCTTTAGCATAAAATGAGAAGGTATATTGAATACCGTTTACCAAATCAGGAGTATTGGCTATCGATATATATTCTCCTCTTGACTTCTTTCTGGCGGGGACTCCCCAATAACGATTTTGCGGGCGCCAGGAGACTCTAATACTTTTTTCCCCATCAAATGCATTTGCATCATCCCACACATAAGGAACTAGTTCATTAGAATAGTTTCCTTGGGTAAGAGTACCAAATTCTGTTTCGGCGCTGGTATCTCCTGTATAAATATTTTTGCCGAAGACGTTGCCGCAAACTAAAACCAGATATATTAAAATAAATAATTTCAACGGTAGGCTCATAGTATTTCAATCCTTGCCTTATTTAATAATGCTATTCGGCCTTGTATTCCAACAATGGTGAGTCTATCCAGACTTTTGCTCCGGCAGATTTATCACGTAAGTCAAACGCGACAAAGGCACTATTAATTCCTTCTGGTATATCAAACTCCAACATCATCTTTGTCCATTTTTCTATTTCCTGTTGGGTGGAATCGAGCCGGATAGATTGATAAACACTTTTACCATTTTGCGTTATTATTCTGCAAAGTACTAAAGCGTCAATTTTTTTATCGAGTTTTACATAGGCGGAAAATATATACTTGCCATGGCTCAGGTTTCTTATATTCTGCCCCATAGTAGACTGATAAAGTGTCCTGCCCTTTCTATCCATTTTTATGCAAACTGAATTTTTGCCTTTGTAACCCTTGCAACTTGAGTAACTGCCTTGAAAGCCCCAATCTGCAATTTTACCGTCTTTTTCAATAAGTTCGCTGTTTCTAAAGAGATTCCTGTTTTTTTCCTGTGCCATACCGGTGAAAACAATAAACATGATAGAAATGATTGTCATAGATATCAGAAGCTTTCTTGATTTGAAGGGGCTTCTCAAATTCTCCATCTTTCCGTTCTCCATCTTTCCGTTCTCCATTTTTCCATTCTCCATTTTTCCATTCTCCATTTTTCCATTCTCCATTTTTCCATTCTCCATTTTTCCGTTCTCCATTTATTTAATCAAACATTGTTGTTTAATTATCCTGAATTAGTTATGAACTTACTGCAATTCCTTATTTGGTTTAGCTGGAAATTCATC
>JAFGXT010000017.1 GCA_016936495.1 Victivallales bacterium | reverse complement strand
AGAGAGTTTCACCAAAGAGTCCCATTCTGGCTGGAGACAGGAAGAAGTACGAAGCCCCCTCGTCGCAACATCCGTCTTCGCTATATTGTTCAATATATCTATCTACACAAATTTTCAGTGCATTGGCGTATCGGGTCAGGCGTTCGGGGTCATTCAGGACGATTACAGCTGTATTTAGCAGGTTGGAGCATATCCATGGAGTCCAATTGTTTTTTCCTGCCGCCCACCAGTAATGTTCCAGGTTTTCTTCTATATTTAAAACAGCTCTTTCCAGTAGAGTGTTCTTCAGTCTTTTTACAAGGTTGGGGGAGATTTCAGTAAGTTCTTTTTCCAGCAGCATCAACGTAGCGGATAATGTCATCGCGGTTGACGCGGAAAAGATATCCACATTTTCGGTGCGGCAATCCGGCAGTACGTCACTGCCGTGCAGGTTGTCATGTGCGGGAGCGCACCATGACGGTTCATTTAGAATAGCCCATATATAGTCAACTATTTTGTTGAGATACTTCCCTTGATATGTAAGAGCTTCTGCCAGTACCAGATTTTCCAGGCTGATACGTCTTGCCGCGTACAGTTTTTCAAAATTGCTTCTATTGCCTTGCGTGTGAAATTGTATGTATGCGGACGCCGTTATATGTATGATTTCACCGGTGAGTGTTTCATCGGCTTGTGATATTACATTATCAATGAAACCGCTAACACTTTTATTGTTTCTGATGATCTCCCAGCGTTGCCGGTTTTCAGCGGCGGGGAAAAGTCTTATCGGTTTATATGTAATAGTATTCATCTTTATTCTTTGCTCCTGCGTTGTAGCCGGATTGATATATAGGTGGCTTTAAGTTCTTATTTATTAAGTTATATTGTTATATATATATGTCAACTGTTGGTTTCTTGTTTTTGTGATATTTTTTATAATCTTGTGCTGGAGTGAGCACGGTATCGGGTGTGTGCTGGTTAAAATGCGGTAATTTTGTTGATTGCTACTTGGTTGCTTTGTGGCTGTTTTTGGATGAATTTTTGTTTTTTTTCGGTATCGGCATTGACAATCCCGGTGGAATAGTATAATATATATATATAACAATACAACACAAGATGGTTTTGCAATATGATTACCAGGAATGACAAAAAGAACAAATATCAGTTTATCAGTTCTCAAATAGCCAAACGCATTGAGACCGGCGTATACAATCCGGGCGATAAGCTTCCCGGCTCACAAGAATTGGCAAAAACATACGATACGTCAATTCTAACAATTCGTCAAGCTGTAAATGAGTTGATAAAAAACAAGCTGGTGTTTCCGGTTCAAGGCAAAGGTACATTTGTATCTGAAAAGATCGATCAGAGGGATAAAGAAGAATTATCTGTTCAGTTAGTTATCTGTTCAGTACATGAAAGTATCGAAACGGATCCATTTGGTAATATTCTATTGATGAACCTGTGTTCTTACGCCACGTCTAAAAACACCAGTGTGAATGTTACACTTCTTGCCAGGCATCAGTCAATCAATGATTATCTGGCCAAAGGTGTTACAAAAACTATGCGTAACGGTCTGATAATGATTTTGAATTCTCAGGTGCTCACGGAAAAAACACGTAAGATGCTTATTGCGGAGCGCATCCCGTTTGTGGTTGTACCAGTAGAATATACCGAGAATCTTCCACAGGTACGTTCAAATGGTGAACATGCGGTGAGAGAAGCCATTAAGACTCTTCATCAAATGGGGCATGAAAATATTCTGTTGTTGCCGGGTCATAATTCATTAAACGATGTAATTAAAGTATATGATGAACTCGGGCTGGAGCTGAATTCCAGCTATTTGATTCCTGTTACTCCGTGGGATGAGGAGTCGGCACGTCAGGTTATACGTAGAATCCTGAAAAGAAAGTTAGAGTTCACCGCGGTATATACCTCTGGCGATAACGCATTAATAGGAGTATGCCGGGAACTCATGGAAAATGGAATAAAGATTCCCGATGACGTATCAGTATTCTGCCATGACCGCTATTCGTGGCTGGATACGCTTTTCCCATTCAAGCTTTCAGGATACCAGCAAAATCAGCAGGGTATTGCCAGGGCATTACTGGATTTCGTCGAAGAACAGCGTCAAAGCGGAATGAGCATTATAAAGGATATACAAATTCCGATGGATTTTGTCGCAGGAAGTTCATGTTTCATAAATACAGATGGATTTTCAAAATTTTTGAATAAAAAGATTGATAAATACAACAAATAGAAAACAAGCCAACAAAATAAAGGATCAAAAAAATGAGAGAGAAAAGATTTACATTGGTGGAGCTCTTGGTTGTGATAGCCATTATCGCGATTTTGGCGGGGATGTTATTGCCGGCGCTGAGTAATGCAAGAGATAAAGCCAAGGCAATTAATTGTGTATCAAATCTGAAGCAGATAGGGAATGCGTATTTGTTTTATATTGATGATAATAAAAGTTACCTTCCGTTTTCTAATTTTGGTGTAGGCAGAGGCTCCTTGCCTGATAATTCTAAATGGCAGACCGCTTTGTATGGCTATATATATTTTGATAAAGCGTGTGTAAATGATTGTGACGGTTGGAGAGCCAATGGTATTCCTAAAGGCATTTTTGCCTGTCCCGGGCAACAATATCCAGACCGTCATCGTGAACATTATGGAATGAATTATTTTTCCGGCAATCCCTGGGTATATCGCAAACCTAATAATTTTACACCAGCAGTCCGGAAACCAGCTCAGAGGATGCTGGTAATCGACGCCGATTCAAATGGAGACCCATCCAAGCTCACCAACAGTGGTCCGTTGGGAAACAGCAATGTTGATTCGCGCGCAACGGTGGGCTTCAGACATAGTAAAAAAGCAAACGTCTTATATCAAGATATGCACGTTGAGTCAATGGCATTTCATGAAGTGCCGGGTTCATCATGGAATAATTATTGGTGGGGATATAATGTAAAGTATTAATTGTTTATGGCGCTTGCTGGCTTATTGACGAAAAGATTTAACTGAGCAATATTTGATACACCCAAGGAAATAATATGAGATTACGTAATATACTAATACTGTCTTTTGCTTTGATCGTACAATCCGGCGTATTACGCGGACAAGACCCTTTTCCGTCTTTTGATAGTTTAAAACCTCCGGTACTGATGCCGGAAAATCCAGTATTAACAGTTGCTGAAGATGGAACTTTTCTTGTTGATGGCAAGCCGCGTTATATGTTTGGCGTGATATATTATGCGGGGGCGAAGCGTGATTATGCTAAGACTTCAGGTTATCCGGAGGCGTTGAGCTGGCTTTATGATCATCCTTTGGATTATAAAAATTCTCAACGTGTCGGATTTGATACTATCGGTATATGCGTTCCTAATTTATGGATGAAAAAGCATGATCCCAAATATAATTCTTTCTTCTGGAACGACGAGGAATGTGAATTATATACCGGGATATTGAAACACTGTGGTGTTCCTGTATATGTGGATTATACTGCGGCTTCATGGACGCATGGAGGCTTGAAATATCGTAAAGATAATCCTCTGCTGCCTAAGACCGCGTTTAATCACAAGTCAAAGTACGGAGGTGGAAATCATTGGATAAGTTATAGTCTGACAACTCCCGAAGGACGCGGACTTTATTTGGATATGTGGCGGAGCGGAGCCGAATTCGTCAGAAATGCCGGAGTGAAACCTTTTATTTATGAATTATTCAATGAGCCGGATTACAACGACTGGAGTCCATATAATCGTAAGTTGTTCGCGGAACGTATGAAAAAAGAATATGGCTCCATATCCAGATTGAATAAAGCCTGGAACAGCAATTTCTCTGATTTCGAAAACATGAGCAGCTTTGAGAGATTGACGGATACCCCCGGTCTTCATGTCGCATGGTCAAAATTCATGGAAGATGCATTTAAAGACATATGTGTGGAGGGAATCAATGAGATAAAAAAAGTCGATTCCAATCCGGATGTCCTGTTTGGCGTACAACCTCTTCTTTTTAAAATGTCCAATATAAATTCTTATAAGCTCTCACAGATTTTCAATGCCATTATATCCTCGACAGGAGGAGGTGATTTTCTTGAAGGGCATTTCCTGCGTGCCATTGCCGACGGCAGACCCATAATCGACAGTGAGACTTACGGGATGTCATATTCAGGGTACAACGCCAATTCATTCCGCAACAGGTTCTGGCTCCAGTACGCACGGGGTTTCAACGCCTCATACCTTTTTAAATGGAGCAAACGCGCTTGGGATTCAGCGTGGGGAAAAGATAAAGGTTCTGCCGGTGGAAAACTTCTCGCTGAAAAATTTCCCTATATGCTTCTTAATCCATATCGCCTGTCTGCTGAGGCATTGACGGGTATTATGACGGCTAAAAAAGAGATTTTTGAGTTGAGTGATCTGTTTACACCACGAGACCGTGGGGTAACGCGCGAAGTGGCGGTGCTGCGCTCATACCCGACTGAACGGCTGGCGCGAGTGCTTGGCTCTACAAACCACACTCTGATCAGTGATTATTCCAAGGCGTTGGAGTATTCTCAGTTCGCCATGGATGTTATTCTTGAAGAACAGCTTAATACTGACCGGCTGAACAAATATAAAGTAATTGTAGTTCCCGGTGTTGATGCCGTTTATCAGGAAACCCCTGCATTATTGCACAAATTTATTGAACAAGGAGGGGTTGTTATTTTAGGACAGGAAGCGATGCAGTATGATGAATACGGTCTGAAAAATGCTTTTGCCGCCATGCCGGGATTGACCTTGGGTGAAGAACTTGATAGCGATATTGGTGTGCTCAAAACAGGGCGGCTGTCAGTCCCGGCGGCTGTTTATCGCAAGGTAAAAGTTACTCCTTCATGGAAAGTAACCGGTGAGATCAATGGCGAACCCGCGATCTATTCACGCAAAATCGGCAAAGGCAGTGTTGTTTTCTTCAATGCCAAATCTTCTGCGGAAAATCTGGGCAGATGGCTTACCTCTCAGTTAAACTCTTTGGGCATTGAACAAACCTGTAAGCTCAGTACCTTTGCTCATGATAAACCATATTTTAATGTTGAAACGGTTGCTGCAAAACGTAACGGTTACTCAGGGTTCTTTTTTTTCAACGAAAACCTGTTGCCGGGACTTGTGAAACTTACGTTGCCGGAAAACAGCGATACCTATGCTCTGTGTGATCCGTTCAGTAAACAGCTTTTAGAAAAACGTAACGGTCGGTTTCTGGTAGTGCTCCCTCCGCGACACTGCGTGATTCTGGTTGGCGCGGAAAAGCATAAGTTGTTGACCCGCTTTAAGGATCTCAAAGTATATCCATATGACAAACAACTTGCCGAAGGTAAAGACTTTGTTAAAAATTACCAGGCACAGAAAAGCAGCATCGGAAAAATGCTTGCCGTAGACTTGAGTAGAGTGAAAATGCTTGACCTTCGCAAGCATGTAAATAGAGGCTTCACCGATAGAGTTGCCGGAGATGGCAAAGGCGGCTGGACTGATCAAGGCGCCAATTGCCTTCAGGGAATACTATGGGGAGTGCAAAACTTTTGCGGCGTGCCTTTTGATATTATTCGCTTTGACCAGAACGATGACAAAACCTGCATTGTCATGCGATCTCAGCGTATGCCGGATGGCGTCAAAGAAGTTCTGGATGTTAAAGTTGATGGTAAGGTCGAAAAATTTTTCTTCCTCCACGCGACGGCGTGGACTAATAAAGATGAAGCCTTTAAATATGTGGTTAAATATCGGGACGGAACGACTTTGGATATTCCCATTCGTGGTGGCATTGAAATTGCCGATTGGTATAATGTTTCAGTCGAGCGTTCGGAACTTAAAGCTGTTCCGGCATGGAAAAATTCTGAAAATCGTGGATTGTATATTTATGAGTGGATAAATCCGAGTCCACATAATTCAGTTGATTCAATTGATATTATATCCTCCAACAAGATAACTATTCCAATAATTGTCGGGATAACAGCTCAAACTGTTGACGAGGACGTCGCTAACTCCAGCATCATCCCTATGTTGAAATATCCAGCCCGGATCAATCACTGGGGAGATTGCAAAGGCAGTTTTAATAACGGGGTTATAACCGCTCAGCTCTCAGATAAATCTAAAGACTGGTCTGGAATAAATTTTGTGTTTAATAAACCGATTACAGTACCCGATACCATTGCCGACGGCGAACTGGTATTTGACGTCAATGCCACAAAAGATGCATGGGGCAAATCTCATGGTGATCTTTATTTTCAAATAAAATTGCTGATTTTGGATAAAGATGGCAAAAAGCTGGGCTCCAAGTATATCGGAGCAAGTCAATACATCAACGGGAAGCTTGACGCCGATCCGGATTCATGGCAGAAAGTATCTATGCCGTTAAAACGCCTGCTCCCTGAAAAGCAAAAGATGGAGCAAGTCCACTCTATTAAGACATTCAGTTTGCAGTTTGGTAAACTCGGCACGGACCGTAGCGGTGTTCAAGTAAAAAACATCTATATTATTGTACCTCCGGAGAATCATAAAAAGACGCCTTTTTGAGGTTGTACCCAATATGGATGGATTAACTCCGCAGGCGTTTTACAAATACTGTTTTATCACTTTGGCAACTTCACCGGCAATGAGACAACTGCCTTCGTTGCCAAAGTGTACCCAGTCGCGATGCAGCTCAGAACAGTTTTGCGCCGCGAAAGTGTTCAGATCATTAAAAGATACACCATATTTGCTTAGTACTTTTCTGGCAATATCATTGTACTGGTGTATTTCCCGGTTTGAACGATACAGCCAGGAAATCTGTTCTTCTTTCACCGGAGTGGTCAGTGCGAAAATGATTTTTGCCGATGGAAACAGGAAGCTGATACGTTTATAAATGCGGTCGAGCATATACGCATAAAAGTCCGGCGGGGTAAGCGCATCCTCCTCGAAAAACAGTGGCGTGGCACCATCTGTTTTCGGGACATTGACGGTTTTACCTTCCGCTTCAAAGCCCATTCCCGTGCCGAGATGCCCTACGTCCCACAGGCCGTTGTTCCAGTGAACCACATCCGCGTCATCAAGTTTCAGTAAGCCTTTCCAGTCCTGAAGTCCCCTCAGAGTATACTGTGCGAAGCGCCCGTTTTCCTCCGGATAATATACTTCCGCCACACCTTGGAGTTTTTCTCTGACAAATCCGCAATAGTCCATGCGTATGGAATCGCCTAGCAATAATACCTTTTTCATGATCCGGACCTTTGTTTTATGTTTTTAAATTTATATCATATAAAATATAATTAAGCCTGGGTTTAAAAACAAATAAGCTTTGATAGAAAAGTGCTTTTTATTTATTGACAGCGATGTCCGGCACGGTAGGCTTCCGGAGGGACACCGGTGAACTTTTTAAAAACTTTGCTGAAGTTATAACCGGTCTTGCGGCATATTTCACGTAGAGAGTAATCCGTGGCGGCAAGCAACGCGCAAGCGCGGGTTATGTGTTCGTGATGGATAAATGCCGCCAATTAATTATTTAATTAATCTGAGGCTGGAACAGTCCGCAAAAATGTTGCTGTAAACATATATGAGCATTACCCAGATAGTTTATTACTGTCGTAAGTATTCTTGCTCGCCGCACGATTACAGAGCCAACAATAAAAAATTTGAGACGGACAATATATAATTGATGCGATGATGTTAATTTTTACTGCCGCTTATTCCTGTTTTT
>JAFGXT010000193.1 GCA_016936495.1 Victivallales bacterium | reverse complement strand
CTTCGGTGAGCTGTTGAACCAAGCTGGCGTCTTTTGCCAGAGTGGCGACGTTCAGGGCGTCGTTGAGAGTTGCTCCGGCGCAGAATATCGCTTTGCCGGGAACTGATACGACCATAGGTTTATAGCCATGGGCGGATTGGAATTCATTTATTTTATCTGCGTTGACGGCGTCGCTGATGAGCGCAAATGATTTGGCGTATACAATATGGTCGGGGGTCAGAGGGCCTTTACCTGGTTCAACTGGGGGCAGGGAGGTAACTGCCACTGGAGTGGCATCGCCCAGTAATGTACGCAGTGCCGGAGCGGTTTCCATTACAGTTTGTTTGTCAAGACTGCCGGATTTGATCTCGGTTGATACCCCCTGGGAGGCATAATAGCTCTCCAGCGTGTTCATGATGTTGTCATAAGCGGCACGGATTTCCGCTTCGGAGTCTCCGCCGACAAATACGCCGTGGTTCTGAAGGAATATCACCGATGCGGCTTTGCCATGTTGTTCTTTGTAGCGGTTATTGGCGTCAAAAACCGTTTTAGCCAGAACGAACCCGGGGTCGATATAGTCAACCCAAAGGGATTCAGGAAAGAGTTCGGCGCATTTTGCTTTGCCATTTTTTCCACAGGTCATGCCGTTGACCAGCGCGGGATGCAAGTGAACTACAAATTTACCCGGAAGTATTTCGTGTAACGGGGCTTCGACTGAAGGTCTGCCGCTGGATTCCGGGCAGACTGCAAAGGCCATCATTTTCTTGACAATGGCTTCGCGCTCATCTTGACTGGCGAAGTCGCGCAGCTCAAAGCATTTTCTGATGTCCATACGATCCATTTTTACAAAATCCGTTTCACGGATGTCCGCCAGCCTGATTCCGCTGGGCTTGACATATAAAAATTGTTCGTCTTTGTAAGAGGTGTTGCCGCCTCCGGCAAGCACAAAACGACTGTCGGCTCCGTAGCTCCTGGAGAGCTCTGTAATTGTTTTCAATGACATGATTTGACTCCTTGATTGGGTTCGAAAAACATAAACATAATTATACCGCTTCCGCGGCGTTATTGCTGTCGTTGGATTTTCCCGTAAGATAAGTTTTACGCAGTATGATGACGCTTTCGACGATCATCCACAGCTCAAAAAACATTATCAACAATGACAATATGATCAGGATTACGTTCTTTGCAATCCAAAACGCTTCCAGATTGATAATCATAGCCCAGCCGGTCATGATTATCATGAATACCATCGGCAACGCTGTATATATCACCGGTTTACGGTTTTTTGCCAGGTATATGGTGATCACCAGCAGTGCCAGTCCCGCAAGTAATTGATTAAGGCTGCCGAATAACGGCCAGAGTGTCATGGCGCCCTGTCCGGCGCCGTCATGAAATGCCAGCAGAAATGCCGATAAAACCGCGATCAGCGTAGCCGGATGTTTCTTGCTTAGTGCCGGAAGCTTAGCGTGTACCGCCAGTTCGCTTACGATATAACGTTGTATTCTGGTGGCGGAATCCAGCGTGGTGGCGGCAAAAGCGGCGATGAATACGCCGATGACGGTGGTGGCTATCTGAGCCGGGATTCCAGCGGCGGCAATCATATTTTTTGAGCCCGTTACAAAGGCATGCAGCTTCGTGCCGAGATTGGTGTTGACCCCTGACCAACTGGCGTAGTGAGTAGTAAAAGCTTCTGTTCCTGTCAATATTTTCCCGTCTATTTCCAGGTGCATTGCCAGTCCGGCACAGCAGGCGATGATGACAAATACCGCCAGCATACCTTCAGTAAGCATACTGCCGAAGCCGATGAATAAGGAATTGCGCTCCGTATCACACTGTTTTGACGACGTTCCCGATGACACCAGCGAATGGAATCCGGAAATGGCTCCGCAGGCAATGACCACAAAAAGTAATGGCAGCATTGGAGGCGCACCTGCTACGTTGATTCGCACACTGGGCGCGACGATTTCCGGTTGTGCTACAATAATTCCCAGTGCCAGCAGACCCATTGCCACTAACAGTTGATACGCATTGATGTAATCGCGTGGCTGGAGTAATACCTGTACCGGCAGTATTGAGGCGATATAAGCATATGTAAGCAGGATGACCACCCATAAGCCGACCGGTCCCAGCGGCACTCCCGATGGCATGGGCAGAGGAAAATACGCGCCTATTACTACGGTGATGTACATTAATATCACCGCCACTATCGCCAGCAGTTTTGACTTTATATTTCTTTTGTATATCAAGTACCCCAGTCCGATGGCGATGGGGATTTGAGACCATATGGGAATCACTGATTCAGGAAAAATACTGAATACCGCCGCGATGATGACCCCAAATATTGCGATGACTATAAGCAATAGAAAAAATATTATCAGTAGAAACAGTATCTTTACTCTGGAATTGATAAGCTCTCCAGCTATATCGCCGATGGAACGTCCCATTTTTCGCAGAGATACCACCAGTGAACCGAAGTCGTGTATCGCGCCCATCAGTACTGAACCCAGCAACACCCACAGCAATGCCGGAACCCAGCCCCAGATAACCGCTATCGCCGGTCCGACTATTGGTCCGGTACCGGCTATTGAGGCAAAATGATGCCCGAACAGCACTTGCTTAGAGGTCGGAACGTAATCCACACTGTCATTGAGTTCATGACTGGGGCATATGTTCTTGTCATCCACATTGAAAAGCTTACGCGCAATGAATTTCCCATAGGTATGATAAGCCACTAGATAGAATACAAATGCCCCGATTGCAAGATACAATGAATTCATTTTTTATAGACTCTCCGTGTTTTTGACTTTCCATGATCAACTGTTTTAATATAACCTGTTTTTTTTGTTTTTTTACTGCATTATATATAAAATTACAAAAAATAACACAAATGAACGAAAATGGACATTTCTTTTCATTGCCTTGTATTTAAACTTTATGGATGTATTTTTTGATGCAGGCGGATATATGACCGTTATGTAAAAATCAAACCAGGATTGAAATGTTTAAGATCGGACAATATAACAAACTTGAAGTATACCGTAAAGTCGATTTCGGCGCATATCTGACTGATGGCGAGGATGAAGTGCTTCTGCCTCGTAAATATATACCTGAAGGCACCGAGGAAGGGGATGTGCTGGAGGTTTTTCTGTATACAGATTCGGAAGACCGCCCCATTGCCACCACCCTGAAACCCAAAGCGGTAGTAGGGGATATAAAACTCATGACAGTTAAAGACATGACCCCGGTCGGCGCGTTTTTGGACTGGGGACTGGAAAAAGATCTGCTCGTCCCATTCAAAGAACAGCGTGAACTTATGGAACTGGGAAAGTCCTATGTCGTTAAGGTCATTCATGATAAAGTAAGCGACAGGGTCATCGCCTCGAACCGTTATTCAGCTTTTACCAGACATTGTACCGATCAGCTCAAGCATGGACAGGAAGTCGAGGTGATAGTTTGCAATCATACTGACATCGGTTATGTCTGTCTGGTGAATGAGGAATTTCTGGGTATGCTTTATGATAATGAAATATTCAATCCGGTAAAAACCGGAGATCACGTTAAGGTATATGTAAATCGCATTCGTCCGGATTTTAAAATTGATCTGGTTCAGCGTAAGCCAGGTTTCGCTGGGGTGGAAGAACAACTGCCGTTTATTTTGAAAAAACTTAAAGACGCCGGAGGTTTTCTGCCCTATAACTCGCAGAGTTCGCCAGAAGACATCAAACGCGAATTCAATATGAGCAAAAAGGTCTTCAAACAGAACATCGGTATGCTGTACAAATCACGCAAGATCGTCATTGAAGATGAGGGAATCAGACTCAGCAAAAAGTAAAGCCGCTTATTATGCTCCAGTCATTTTCCGTAATACGCGTTCGGCACTGCCGGAAGCGTTAAGCCATGTCCAGTATCTATCCGCAGGGCCTGCTTTGAGTTTTTCCGTGAACTCCAGAAATTGCTCCAGGGTGCATATAAATGACACCTCCGGCTTAAGGCTCTTAGGATAACCTCTGCCTTTGAGATAGTCCAGGATTATCTTACGGGCTACTTTCATGGCAAGCTCTTCGCCGTATTGCAAAGTCATTTCTGCTACATGCTCATATATCTCGGCGGCAAACTCCAGCGCGTCAGGAGGAGTGTAATCATCACGGCGTAACTCGTCAAACAACCAGGGATTGCCCATTGCTCCCCGGGCAAGCATCACGCAATCACAGCCTGTTCTTTCTTTGAGCTGGGTATAACTTGATTTGTCCATGACCCCGCCGTTGGCGATGACCTGAATATTTACGGTTTCGCGCACTGCTTTGATAATATCAAAGAACACCGGACCGGAATAAAATACTTTCTTGATTCTTCCATGTATGGTAATTGCCTGAGCACCGGCATTTTCCAGCAGGCGTGCAAGATACAGGGTTGGTTCCGGGTCATTTTCATCCAGTATTCTTATTTTAGCTGTAACCGGATGGCGGGATTTGTTTACAATCAGCTCCAGCAGTTTTGCCGCTTTGTCCGGCTGGGAACCCAGTGCGGCTCCGGCGCCTTTCTTCGCTACTTTTTTTACTGGACAGCCCAGGTTGAAGTCAAGAACGTCAAACTCATGGCGGTTGATGACCTCAACTGCTTTGGTGATGCGTTCCGGGCACGAGCCAACCAGTTGTACGCCCAACCATTTTTCATCGGGGGCGCGTGTGAGCATGATATGGGTTTTTTCGTTGGAATAGGCGATAGAACCGGCGTCGATCATCTCTGTAAAAGCGTATTCGCAACCATGCCGTCTGGCGGAATGTCTGTAGGGCAGGTCGGTATAGCCGGAAAGCGGCGCCAGTATAATACTGTCAGGAGGGTAAATATTCATAAACTACTGTTATTTAGCTGGCTTCATTCTGCCGAAATAAGTCGGATTCATATAATTTTCTTTTGTTCCAGACCACACCATTTGTGTCATATTGTTATCGGCGTCATAATCTATAACGCCTATATCGAAGTTAAACTCCTCGCCGGGTTTATATTTGAACACGGAAAAGGGGATGAATACGGAAATGGAGTATCCGCCTGGCGTAGCATTGCTTCTGACGACGCATTCCTGAGGTGTTGGTACAGCTTGTCCGCCGGTGCGCAAAGTTAAAGTATTAGCTCGCCTCGGGGTTCCGAAAAACGGAACCGCAGTGCACTGATATACCGCGCGGGTTTCATATCCGGGTTTACCACGGTCTTTATCCGGACGAACGTCAAAATATATTTCGATACAGTCATTTCTATAATCAACATTGGCATTTTTAGCCCATAGAACATTATCTTTTATCGCTAAGGTAACTTGAAATCCATCGTGTTTCTTTTCCAGTTTACATCTGAAAGAGAGGTCGTCTTCGCCGCTCCAATTGTTTGAGTTCAGGGTGATGTTTTGTTTACTGCCGACATTTATTATTGCCGAGGTATGATCGGTGGTCGCATCTGTTACATAAAAGCCGTTTTCAGCCGGGCGTTTGCGTTTTACCGCTTGTGCCGCGGGGGCTTTCTGTTGTTTTATTTTTTTAGTGGAGGCGCGCATCAGGTTTTGAGCTGATTTGAATTTTGTACGTTTTTCTATGACTTCTTTTTTTATTTTTGCGTCGGGAGGAGCTTGTGATATTTTTACTTCTCCGGTCAATGTAAGCGCGAAAAGATTTACTTTTTCGATGATGTTTCTACCGAAAGCGAAAGTTACCGCCATCAGCAGAAAAACCAGAAAAGCTATATACGAAGTAAGAGATAGTTTCTTTTTTTCTATTTCATACATCTTTCATTGTCCTTTTGAGGTTTATTTTCAATATTATATAACAGGTATGATGTTAAATCAACCGGATTGCTGTTTTATTCTTCATCCTGCAAGGGTTCCAGATATTCTATTTCGCTACGCTTGAAAGCCTGACGTACTCCTGGCTCAGGTTCAAAAAATACTTCGTTTTTTGTTTCCGATTTGAGCAGACCAATCATTTTGCGTCCGCTTTTAAGTTTCAGTTCGGCGTTGGCAATCCACAAGTTTACCGGAGCTGTTCTTGCGATTTTTCCTTTTGTTACATTTACGCTTATGGTTTTTTGTGGAGGCTGCGCGCGTTTGTGCGCAACTGTTATCTGCTGGATACCCTCGCTGAGTCCGCGCAGACGGTAGACTTTCGAGAATTTGCCGTCTTCGTCCGCTTCTGTCTGACCGTGTTCTTTGCCATTAAGGTATACGGTAACTCCGGGGGGATTGGCGACCAGATCGATGCCGCCGGTGTTGACTCCCAATTCAAAATGTAAACTACTTTTGCCTCCACGGGTTATTTTTACTTCTTTGGTTACAGGAGAAAAACCGCCTTTCTCTATTTTTATTGAGTAATTTCCCGGAGCGAGGTTTTCCAGCAATGCCGGAGTCTTTTTGTCTGACAGCGAATTATTTACATAGATGGCGGCGCCTTGTGGCACTGAGCTGACATTTAAACTGCCAGGCAGCAGGTGAAGATGTATTTCCCTGGAAACGGTCTGGTTCCGTTGAGTGATGATATATTCGTCAAAAGTGGAATAACCTTCTTTTTTTACTACTACTTTAAGTTTTCCCTGTTCAACTTTTTTCTCAAGCGGGGTCAGTCCGTAGTATTTTCCATCAATAAACACTTCGGCTTGATCCGGGTTGCTGGTGAGTTTTATGATACCGATATTTGAGCTTAGATCAGCAGTTATCTTTAGCGGACGTGAATCTTTTACTGTCCAGCTTTCCCGCCGGGAGACAAAGCCTATTTTTTCGATAACCGCAGTCTGTTCGCCGACAGGTTGATTTTTGAGGACAAGCGGGGTTTCCCCCATTACTACGTCGTTGATTTTTACCTGGGCTTCAGAGGGGTTGCTGGTAATGAGTATGTCAGCAGTGATGGGCTTAAGCTGGACTTTTGCCGAGGCTCCGGATTCAGACACAACCAAGGGGAGCCATTGTGGTTCATAGTCTTTCATCGATATTTTAAATAAAAATGTGCCGGTACGTCTGGCGACGGTGGAGTAGGGGGTCTTGCCGCGTTCTTTGTTGCGATAAGACACTATTGCGCCTTGAGGCTCGGAGTCTACTTTGATGGTGAACCCCGGTTTTTCCGGCGCTTTTTCGCAACCTGCCAGTAACAGTAGCGCGGCTGATCCCATTATTGACAGTATCAGTATATGTAAATATTTCATCATCTTCTTTGTCTCCTGCTCAGGGTGAGTTCCAGTCGTTGCTGATATTTTTGATAAGTGCTGTAATCTTTTGAGTCCAGATCCAAAAGAGGAATGAGGCTTTTAAGTATCAGCAGCGCGTTGTCGTAGTCTTTCAGACGTATGTATCTGGAATAGTCAAACTTCAGGTCATTGATACGTTTGGTCAGGATGCCTTGGGCTTCGCTGATGCGTCTTTTTGATAATTCCCATGCCTGAGGTTTCGGGGCGAATTGATCCAGGAATTCCATAGTTAATTTGTAGCGTTTCAGAGCTTCCTGGAGGTTTTCTGGTCTGGCATCGCGATTCTTGAAGAGTTCTTCGGCTTTATTAAACGCTATTTCCGCTTGAGCCTTGAGCTCTTCCGGAGTCATGGAGATAGTGTGCAGACCGTATTCCTCTGCAAAAATGGTTATGGATTGTTCGATGGATTCAAAGGAATTGGGAATGGAATTGTTGGCTATGGTGACTTCCTTAAACTGGTTGCCGTAGCCGATTTTCATTATGCGGCGTTCGTCTTTGCCATCTCTGGGGTATCCCGCCGCCTGAGGCGGAAGTTCCAAGAAGCTGGTGGCTTTGATGTCGCTTAACAGTGATTTGATCAGTTCCGGTTTTACCTTTTTATCTTCTTTGACGAAATGTCTTTCAGAGTTCAGGTCATCAAGCGCAAATTCCACGCTGCCATTGTCCAAAACCATGGAAAAACGAAAAATATTATCATTACTGATTATCTTTTTTTCGTATATGATAACCAGTGAATCCGTTTGATTTTCACTGGTTGCCGCGCTGGGGCGCACTGCTGTGTTTGCCGGTTTGCGGTTGAACATGATGAAGATAGATATAACGATGGCGGCTATACATATGACGATTACATAGAACAGTAGATCTGAAAAGCGTTTACGTTTTTTATCCGGTTCTTTGCCGGTGTCTTCGGGAGTAGCCTTCTTTTTTCCGGATCCACCGAACAAGCCCAGTTTTTTGAGTGAAGCCATATCAAAACTTTCTTCATTCTCATTGCCTTTGTCAGGTACAGGGGTACTGTGTTTTTCCGTTTTGCTTTTCTCCGGCGCGGGCTGGAGGGTGGATTCCGAAGGTTCGGGGTTGAGAAGTTTTTCCGGCATGCAACGAATGGTTTTGTCTGAACTTATGTCAAACTTTTCCAGCGTAGGAGAATCCTGTATTGGTTCAAATATTATGGGATTGCCGCCGGAGCTTTGTCCTGGCATATTGATTATTACTTTAGGAGGCGTCGACGGCGGAGCTTCCATAGAACCGGGAACGTTGAATCGAGGTACATTTTTTATTGTATCAGTGGTGTCAAGAATGGTAAAAGACTCTTCGGCGGTGTCCTCTTTGATTTCAAAATCCACGACCGGGGGCGAATTCAATACGGTCGCTGCGAGTTCGCGGCTTATACCGTTTATTTCAGTTTTGGCGTTGGGAGAGGTTTCGCCGAAGCGGATGAGCTGGTCTCCCACATCGATAGTATCTCCGGGAAACAATATTCTAGTATCTTCGATCAGTTCACGGTTGACTTTGGTACCATTGGTACTATTCAGGTCGGAGACTGTCCAGTTTTCACCATCAAATTCAAATTTGCAATGGTATCTGGATACGCCGGGAACCATGACATGGACATCGGTATCGACCTCGCGTCCGAGCACCATGGCGGGGGGGGTGAGTTCGATTTCATTCTCTATGGTTTTATTCTGATCAAGCAGATATAACTTCATCTTTCACTCTCTTTAAATGTAATCACAGTTTCCATGTTTATAATATCTTTACTTTTAAGTTTGTTTTCCATCTCCCTGGTAATGGTAGCGTTCAGATCAAGTACATCGCCTAGAGCGGTTCCGGTTTTTTCCACCGCTCCCGCCGGGAGTTCTATAACTGAATAAGCCTCGTTGCTTTTTATCATCAGGCGCCAGGGTCTGACCGCTTGGGCTATTTTACATATTTCGTTGTCTGTGTTCAGAAACACAAGATCCAAAGGAATGCCCATAAACAGCGTATGTACCGCGTTGCAACGGTTAAACACCATGGAGTCGAATTCCGTAAAATCTCTTCCTATCATACCGCGGCCTCGTGCTATAAAGCCATTGGCGAAAAACGGCACTTTGGAAATACATTTTTTCTTTGTCAGATTATATATCATATAAAACAGTACATGTCAAGAGTTTTATTGAAACATTGTTTTCATTGCGTGTAATATCATCGGCGCCATCAATATGATGAATACCGCCGGAAAAATAAACAAAATCATCGGCATTAGTATTTTTACCGGTGCTTCATTGGCGAGCTTCTCTGCTCTGGAAAAGCGTTTATTGCGAAGCAGGTCGCCTTGTATTTTCAGCAATTCGGCAATGCTTACGCCCAGTTCCTCCGCCTGGATTATAGCGTTGAGGACGGTAGTAAGATCGGGCAGCTGCACTCTGCGACCCAGATCGCGGAGCGCTTCGGTACGCGGTTTGCCAATTTGTATTTCTTTGAAAGTCCGGTCAAGCTCTTCACCGATGGCGTCGCGTTTACGCCGGGCAAGAATATCTCTGAGCGCGGTCATGAAGTCGCGTCCGGCTTCGACGGAGAGGGTGAGCAGGTCAAGTACGTTCGGCAATGCTTTGAGTATTTGCAGATGACGTCTTTGTACTTTTGTTTTAAGCCATACCACCGGGTATATCACCAGCATCGCGAAAAATATTATACCGATAATGGTTTTACCTACAAAGGCGCAATAAAACATGAAAATAAAGCCCATAATGGCGTAGATGATTTTTATGGCCAGCAGTTCATCGGGGGTTATGGACAGGTCGAAGCCTGACATTTGCAGTTTTTGCTGTAATTTGTCACGCGTCTGGTCAAATGATGGTCCCTGAGTTAGTTTTATCACGTTTGGCGTCAGCGGCAGTATGAGTTTAAAAAAAAGTGGCAGACTTCTGGAATCCTCAGACCGGTTTTTTTCTATTTCCAGACCGCGTATGAAGTTTATCAGCAGTAGCATTAAGCAGGTCGTCGCTATCCCTGCGGATATTGAAGCCAGATATGTTATTAAAGTTGAATTCAGCATCTTGCTTCTCCGTTTAAATGTCGATTGTAAGAATCTTTTTAATGACAATAAATCCGAAAAACACCATTACGAATGCAAATACCGTCAGCAGTATTCCAGCCATGGAGCCGAAAAATTCATCCATTACGCGCGGGGTTATCCAGGTCATCGCGAACATCAACGCAATGGGCATTGCGCCTATGACTCCCGCCTGCATTTTGCCCTGAGCTGTCATAGCGCTGAGTTTGTTACTGATTCTGAGACGTTCGCGTATGACGCCGGCAAGTCGATCCAGGACAACCGTAAGTTCGCCTCCGGTTTGACGCGCGGTAATAATGGCGGTCGCCACCAGTTCAAAGTCAGGACTTTCCAGGCGCGCGAGCATTTTTTCCAGAGCATCCTCCAAGGATACCCCCAGCCTCATTTCCTGTACCAATAGTCTGAATTCCACCGATATAGGATAGATGTTTTCTTCGACGATGGTTTCCAGCGCCTGATTTATGCTGAATCCGGCTTTTAGAGAACTGCTGATGGACGCCATGGCGTCTTCCAGCTGGTTGTTAAATTTTTTCATGCGTTGTTTTTTGAGCATTTTCAATATCATGCGCGGAACAGGGAACGCCAGCGTTGCCAGAATTATACCCACCATGATGCCCTGACCCCAGGTCCATTTTGTGCCGGCGCCGATAATAGTGATTGCCATGAAGCCGACAAAGGCGCTGCCCGCCATGCTTACATCAAGGATTCTTCCTGCCGGAACCTGAAGCAGGACATCATCCAGCTCGGCGGTGGCTTCCTGCAAATATTTTTCTTTGTAACGTGCGCTCACGTAGGATATGAAATCTATAAATACTAGAGTGGCAAGTGTTACGCACAGAAATGCGCAGAAACACGCGATCATTCCCAAATTGAGTATTTCGCTCATATTAGCTTCCCCCCTGTTTTTGCCGGGTTGAAGGTGGATATATCAAGTGGTATTTTCGCTCGTTCTATCTCGTCCATAAAAGTGGGGATGCTGCCGGTAGGAACATATTCACCGATTATTTTTTCATTGTCGTCCCAGCCGCCGTGTTTGAATACAAAAATATCCTGCATGGTGATAATATCACCTTCCATTTTGGTTATCTCGCTGACTTTGGTGACCCTGCGGGAGCCGTCGCGGTCGCGGTTGAGCTGCACGATGATGGTTACCGCTGAGGCTATCTGCTCGCGGATTGCGCGTAGCGGAAGATCAAAGCCAGCCATCAAAACCAGCGTTTCCAGACGTGAGAGGGCGTCGCGCGGGGTGTTGGCGTGGATAGTAGTCAGCGAGCCGTCATGACCGGTGTTCATGGCTTGAAGCATATCAAGAGCTTCTCCGCCGCGGCATTCCCCCACCACGATTCTGTCCGGGCGCATACGCAATGAGTTTCTGACCAGATCGCGAATGGATATTTCGCCTTTGCCTTCGATGTTCGGCGGGCGGGATTCCAGGCGTACGATGTGTTCCTGATTCAATTGCAGTTCCGCGGCGTCCTCAATGGTAACGATGCGTTCGCGGTTGGGCAGGAACGAACTGAGCACGTTGAGCAAAGTTGTTTTACCTGAGCCGGTACCGCCGGAGATGATTATATTTTTCCTGACCAGTACGCAGGCTTTTAGAAAATCGGCTATTTCACGAGTGATAGAGCCGAAACGTATAAGATCATTTACCTGAAAGGGCGTTTTTGAGAATTTACGAATTGTGATGGACGGTCCGACCAGCGACAGCGGCGGGATAATGGCGTTCACGCGTGAGCCGTCAGGCAGACGGGCGTCCACCATAGGTGAACTTTCGTCAATACGTCGTCCGAGCGGTGACACAATCCGTTCTATCGCCGCCATAACCTGATGGTCATCGGCAAACGCGGTGTCAGTTTTATACAGTACCCCTTTATGTTCTGCAAATACCTGATTGGGGCCGTTCACCATTATTTCGGTTATGTCGTCTATGGGTATAAGGTATTCAAGCGGTCCCAGTCCTATCGCCTCGTTAATCAGTTCCTGCTCCACTTGTTCGGCTGTAACGCCTTTGGGGAGGGGGACGGATAGTTCGCCGACGATTTCACGGATAGTTGATTTTGCTTTTTCGTGCAATTCTTTTTCCGAAGTCCCAGACAGCGCCATACGTTTAAGGTTCAGTCGTTTTAGCAGTTCATGATGAGCTAATTTTTTTATTTCCTGAACAAACGGTCTTGCTTTCGCGGAGATGCCGGATATCTCCAGCAAAGGAATTTTTCCCTTGGCGTCATCGTCCATGCGTTCTGCCTTGGCGATGTTATCTTTGATTTTCTGTTCCTCTTCCGGTGATATTTCCGGCTTGCTTTCCGGCGGTTCCGATAGGGGAGGGGCAATCGGCCCCCGGAGAACTATTTCGATACTCCCAATCTTTACTGTGGAACCGGTTACCGCTTCATAAAGCGTGTTGGGAGTGAGCAGTTGTTCATCTACAAATGTGCCGGTATCGCTGTCCAGATCAATAATTTTGAAAGAATCATCAGACACTGAAAACTGGGCGTGAACCGGTGATATGCCCTGATCCTGCAACTGGATATGACAATCCGACCCCGAACCAACCTTGTAGGCACCCGGGATCAATTTGCCGACCATGCCGCGCTGACCGGGATTTTTGATGATTATTTCATACATGATAAAGCCCTTGTTCCGGTATGCGGTTATTTCCTGATACTATGCCGTCTGCGTTCCCTGTCCAAATTGTAGCTTTCGAGTTTCTGTTCTAAAAAACGGAAGTTTACGCTTTGAATGTCTTTTTCTATCGCGGATTCCTCCTGGCTTCTGAGGGTAAGTATTAATTTGCCTTTCTGCATGGCAAATACAATAAGTTCGGCTTCTTTGGGAGTGAGACTGACGGTTATGGTGCTGTAGCTGCGCTTGCTGGTGGATTGTTCCCCGGCTGAGATGAGACCATAATCCGAACCGGTCGCGAGTACCCGTACATATTGAAGTATGGTGAGGGTTACTGTATCCAGCGCCCGATCTCCTTTCATTTCAGGAAAACGGAAAGTACCGATTATATCGACGTTGTCGCCGGGTTGGATCAGGTGCGATACCGCCGCGATGGCGTCTACCGGAATCGACAACGCGCGTTCCTGCATGGGGATAATGGAGGATAGTCCTGATTTTCTTTCGGAAGAGACCTTCAGGTCGCCCCATTCCAGAGTTTGTCCGCGTTCCACCGCCACGTCCAATGCCCTGCCTAATATTTTACCGCGTTGTTCCCAGGGTATTTCTTTTTGTCTTATTGATTTGAAACGTTTCTGTTTGAGGCGGCGGATATCCTCTGATTTAATTATATCCCCGCGAGCCATAGGTTTTACAAATTCAATCAGATTTACTTCCTGAGCCGCGCCCAGAACTTTCCGGCGTTCCAGTTCGATTTGCTGGTGGGTCAAAAAGAAAGCGAGAAGACCGAATGCCACTGCGGCAACCAGAAGAAGTTTTTGTCTCATATTTTTACCTTGGCAATTTAGGGTTGACTTTACGCTCTAAAACTGAGATAAAAGAGAATATACATGCGCTGTAATCATTTTCCAGTTCAATCTTGTTTTTGGCGGGAAAAATATTGAGTAATGCCGATTGTTTTCCTGAAATCAGGCGGGATAATTATTAAATGACGAAAAATTGTCAAAGTAGTGGAACAATCCGCTTGCTCAATTGGCTAATCAGATTTAGATTATATGACGTTTAAATAAAATATGGGTTTTACATTTATTTTGATTTATGATTGAAACAGAAAAAGACAATCGAAAACTGGTTGAGCGCGCTATCCTTATAGGAATGTGTGATCATGAGACTTCCGAGCATGAGGCACGTGAGCACCTTGAGGAATTGGCTGAATTGGTTAAAAATATCGACGTGCCGGTTATCGGCGAAGAACTGGTTAAATTGAAACTGGTTAGCAGCCGTTATTTGATTGGTTCGGGAAAAGCCGAAGAGATAGCTGAGAGGGTGAAAGCTGAAAATGCCGATTGTCTGGTGTTTGACTGTGATTTGAGCCCTTCACAACAGCGTAACTGGGAACGCCTTACCAAAGTGTGCGTGATCGACCGGCAGGAAGTTATTCTTGATATTTTTGCGGGCAGGGCTTCGACTCGTGAAGCCGTACTTCAGGTGCAGCTTGCGCGTTTGCAGTATTCTCTGCCGCGCTTGACCCGGGCCTGGACGCATCTGTCCAGACAGCGCGGGGGCGCCAAAGGTACTCGCGGAGAAGGGGAAAAGCAGATAGAGGCCGACCGCCGAATGGTTCAACAGCGTATAACCTCATTGCGTAAAGAGCTGGAGGTTGTTCAGCAACAACGTTCTACCCAGAGGAAAAGCCGGGATCGGCAGAATGTCCCTCACGCCGCCATTGTCGGTTATACCAATGCAGGGAAATCTTCGTTGTTGAATTGTATCTCTGGTTCGGATGTGTTGACGGAAGATAAGCTTTTTGCCACTCTTGATCCTACAACTAGAAGGATAACCCTGCCTAATAATATTCCCTTGCTGCTGACCGATACCGTGGGATTTGTGAGAAAACTGCCGCATTCTCTGGTCGAATCTTTCAAATCAACTTTGGAAGAGGCGGTTCTTGCTGATTTCCTGGTGCTGGTACTTGATATAAGCAGTCCTCATCTTGATGAACATTGGGAGACTACTATGTCAGTACTCAAGGAATTGGGTGCCGATGATAAAAGAATAATTGTTGTGTTCAATAAGGTTGATTTACAGCATGACCCGTTGGTATATGCCCGGGTAAACAGTCTTTTCCCGCATAAGATTATGGTTTCCACCGTAACCGGACAGGGCATTGAGGAACTTAAAACAGAGTTTATACGCTATATTGACCGTCAGACACAGGTACTTAAGCTTCGAATCCCGCCTGCGCGCTATGACCTTATTGCTCTGGCGCATGATAAAGGTCAGGTGCTGGAATCGGAGTATGCTGATAATGGAGATATGCTTATGACTTTAAACATTTGCAAGACATTTAACACCAGATTCAAAGAGTTTTCTTTGAGCGCTTAATAACGAAAATAGAGGGAGACGCCGATGTTGAAAAAAATTATGCTGTATAGTATGACGTCAGGCTTAATACTGCTTGGAGCCTTTACCGCCAGATGTTCGTCCGCATGGGCATGGAATACATGGCGTAAGGGATATGAGGATTATGAGATGGCAGAAGGTGCAGCCATTGAAAAACAGTTCAAGACCTCACTTATGTTGTTTGAAAAAGCTCTTTCCGGCTTTATTGAAATTCAACGGAGGCAGCCGGATTGGAATAAACGCATTGTCGATGAACGTATTGAGTTGTGCCGGAGAAAAATTGATCGCTTGAAGCAGCTTATTGCCGAGGAGGAGCGAAAAAGCGCATTGCCTCCAACTTCCCCCGAACCAGCGATTCAGACTGCGGCGCCGCTGGCTCCCGTAACTGTTCGTCCCGCGCCTTCAACAGCTCAAGCTCCGGAACAGGAACTTG
>JAFGXT010000192.1 GCA_016936495.1 Victivallales bacterium | reverse complement strand
TACAAAAAACAACCCTATGAAATTTAATGGCCAGTCTATCTCCCTGTTAACCTTTTTACCCCAGCTTGACTCCAACTTTGAACTTTCAATATAATAAGTCATCTGTTGCAGCCCAGGCACTTCACTCTTTGTTGGCTTTCCTGCTGGCAGAATCTGGAATATTTCTGATTCCGCGTCTTCAAATCGAAGTAATATATGGGGAGGATTTATTGTTTCAGGGACACGCATCCTTAAAGTAAATTTTGCTTTTTGAAAAGAATCAAACGGCGTCATTATATTTTTATTTAAACGTGTTTCCCCGTTTATAAAACAATCCTGTTTCCATGTCAACTTAATACCTTTATGTCCTTTGCCCGGAATGTCTTCCAAAACATTGGGAATATCAGTAGTGGAAAGCGATAAGTCTTTTTTCATGTCAGCTGAACCTACTAACCTCATCCCGCAATCTGAAAAACTCAAACGTTGACCAGCCAGTACCGTGATACTTCCCAGCAATATGGCTCCGGCAAAATACTTTTTCATAAAAAATCCTCGATTAATTTTGTCTTATTATTATAAATACAAGCAGTAGAATCCCTTTGCAGTTAACTATTAGCCACAGTCAAACTAGATATTAGTAGTTTAAAGGAAGTATGTCCTGAGTGAAAAAGTATCTGGGCTTAAGTGCTGTATCCTGAAAAAGCGGAGCCCCTCTAAATGAAGCCACATGACCATCAGCCGCTCCGGCGTTTGCCATCCCGGAATGACGTAGGTGAATACGGGCTCCCTCAACAGAGGTTCCCTGAGCCCATTTCATATAACCATATCCATACCATGAATTACTTGGGTCACCTTTTATAGTATCCATCCCTAGAAAGATATTTGAAGTTCGCTTCATCTGCTTCATATTATAGTAGACACATCCATCCCTGTAGATGAAAAAATTGCCATACTGGCTCCATGAATAACTCCATGAACCAAGATAATTCCATTCATTCGGAAAGCCGTAAGATACCATATACTGCGTAATACCGTCCCAGTTGTCTTTAGTTATCTGCTTCTTCACTCCAGGGCAGTTAAGACTTTCCACGGTCAAGTATTTATCAAACCTTAAGATATGTGTCCATGGAATAAAAGAGGTCTTTTTTATTGTCATTACCATAAATTCATTGTTATCGTTGGCATACATAGTCTGACCCAGCATCACCTGCTTGAGGTTATTTGAACATGATATAGCATGGGCTTTCTCCCTTGCCATATTCAGTGCCGGTAGAAGCATGGCCGCCAAAATAGCGATTATGGCTATCACGACGAGGAGTTCGATTAGTGTAAAATTTCTTTCTGTTATCTTTCTCATTACTAATTCCTTTGCATAGGTTTGAAGAATCCTGCCAATTGCCTATATGTTTCTTAAAAAATTAATTTGCTTTTTATATATTATTGACCAATAAAAGGCAATTGTCAACAACTTTAATCTATTTATTGCATTTTATTTACACTATTTGTTTTAGTGTAAATATATAAATATAACTACTGAAAATACAATATTGTTCTACTTACCTTTTGAGAGAATTAAAAGCCATAATTTTTCTGTCAATGGAACTGCTGCATGGTCCTACGCTCTGGCGTGCATATAAAGTGCATGGGACATAAGTCATCTTCAGTTCCGGCTCCAGTTGATTCTCTATGCATTCGAAAAGTTTTGATATTGCAATATATCCCATCTCATAACGCGGAGCCTGAATAGTAGTTACAGGAGGATTAAAGGTTTGGCTTTCAGGCAGGTTGTCAAAACCAATAACAGAAAAATCCCTCGGAACCTGTTTCCCTCTTGCATTTAGATAATTTATAACTTCCATGGCGGTTGTATCATCAATACACCAAAAAGCTGTTGGCGGAGATGGTTTGTTTAACACACGGTCGAGTTCATTTTCAAACAAATCATTAAACATCCGGTGGTTTGCGTTTATCCGGCAAAATGTAAAGAACTCATAATCCTCTTCCACAAACTCATGGAATATACGCATGCTGTATGTATACTTTCCTTCAGTCTCATTCATCGGGTAAAATGGAGTCAGACAAATATTTTTGTGTCCATGTTCACGTAAATGTGTAAGTACAGTTCGGGCGATAGCTTTTGCGTCAACTGAAACCGTCCCGCCCCACGGCATATCATGTTCCCAGTCTATCGCAATTTGAGGTATATCCGCACACTCACACAAGCGGCGCAACGGAATATCAGGATAAATCAAACGGTTGCCGAGATGAATTACTCCGACAAAATCACTCTTCAGGAACTCAAGCCATTCATCTATTTCTTCTTCAGAAGCATCAATATGGAGTAACGGAACTGGAGTTAGAACAGCTCCCAGCTCCATTGCACGATCCGTCATTCCACAGTAAATATCGAAATGACGCTGTCCATATTCTACCGAAAGCTGGTAATATTCTGAAAATGTCATCGGTAAAAGCAGTGCGATGCATTTCAAAGAATTCTGTTTGAATTTCCTTAACCTCCATATCCGTTCATTGGGCAAACGAAAGATGACTTTTTCCTGCTCCAGTCGGTCATAAACTTTCTGTGCGGTCTGCCTGGCTACCCCCAGGTTTCCGGCTAGAACTGAAACAGCGGGAAACCTTGCGTCAGCCTTATTGGGTGGAATACTCTGAATCCAGCTTAATATTTTACTATGGATCAAATCAAGAAGGTCATTACGCGGACAATCCTTGATTGCTTCTTTCAATTCAATCATCTGGATGGAGTTTATCATAAAGTGCCATTCTTAATTAATATTATTAATTCACTAATGATATTATAGCACTTTATTGGCATAAGTAAATATATTGTAAACAAATTTATTTTTAGTTTACAGAAGAATAAAATATTGTAATCATATTAATGCAATGAATAAAAAGCTTAATTTTCTATGTGTAGTGGGATTGGATGCGTATGGTTTTTAATCTTAAGCTTGAATATTATATCATTAAATCGGTTACGCCGGGTATATAAAAGCGAAGCCGGAAAACCTTGTGGTTTTCCGGCTTCTAAATATATAATTATGGCATTGATGTTATGTATGCCACAGTCTCAATTATCTCAATGGCAAGTAAAATACAGGGTGTTGTTTGAAAAGCAAAAAAAGTGAAAAACTACTTAATCCGACGTGTCATTTGTATGTTTAGAGCCTATGCATTCAATAAAACTCCAGTCTGGATTTGTACATCGCAGACCGGAGTTATTGAGTCTAAGGTTAGTCTATTTTAGATAAAATTCCTGTGTCTGTTCGACACCTTTGGCATCTTTCCAGCTCAGATGGTAATTGCCGCGAAAACCGCGGAACTCTATGCGTCCGTCTTTGTCAGCTTTAACCGTTGTCCTGGTTTTCCAGTCCTCGTTGATAAGCTTATTCAGGGTGAAATAAGCTGGTTTGGGTTCCATATCGCGCGAGAATATACCGGAAACCGAGGGCTCGCCGGGAGCCCCGCAGTCATCAACCGTATTCCACCAGGTTATGCCCATCATGGCTTTGACGCTGAACCATAAGCGGTATAGATTGCGAGTGATGACCGCCTGGATCGCCTGTCCACGTGCGTCGTTATCCGGCGCGGTTATCGTGATCTCGCTTAAGTGAATAGGCAATCCAGCCGAAGCCAGTCTGTTCATTGTTTCCCATACGGCTTCCGGGAACTGGGTCTCTGACCTGCCATCAGCTATACCAGCCGCAATGTTAAGACATGTCTCCGGGTTGAATAAATGCATTTGTGCGCCCATAATATCGACTTTGCAATTGCGTTTGAGCAAGTCCAAAGTCTGATCCACGTAGCATTGCTGTAAATTATAATCATTGATATTCAATTTGATATTTTCGTTAAATACGCTTTCGGCGGTTTTAAATGAACGATAGGTGTAATCTCCGGGCATTAAACCGTAATGACTTTGACATATGCCACTGCCTGGCTTCATCACGCCCAGACCAAAATCGGTTGCGCTTTCATTGGCGACGTCCCAGCTGTGAATACGGTCTTTATAGTACAACGCGATCTCGATTATGCGCTCTGTCATTTTGCAATTGAGCTCACGGGTAAATTCCGGCAAAAGCTTTTCAACTTGTTCCGGGGTGAAATCCGCAAATATATTGTTAAAATAACTATGTCCCCTTGGGCTTTCCTGCATATACCCTTCTATAAACTGCGCGGGCAGTTTTTTAATCATCCAGTCCGGCATTTGCCAGCGCCGGTTACCCCAGGTCAGAGTATGCCCGTGAATGCGGATGCCTTTACGTTCGCAGAATTCCACTACAGGGTCGGTTGCCGGACGGCGCCAGTGAGTCTCATTTTTGGGGTCGGCAGCTTTGTTCCAGTATTCGGCGGTATCGCGAAATTCTTCTTTAAAGCGGGGTTTGCCTTCTTCCAGCTCAAACTTTTTCCAGTAGAAAGCCACGGTTCCGGAGTTGAACAGCGTGCCGAAAAGCTCCTGATGCTTGCGGTTGCGTTCATCTGTACCCAACTGGTTAAAATTGAAAAGATGCGCTCCGAAAACAAAGTCATGCGTCAATTGTTCGACCTGTACTTCCGTGTCATGTGGCAAACCCGGCAATTCCACACATGCGTCTGCCTTGCGGTTGGCTTCGATGTCCCGATCAATGCGTGCCTGTACTTCCGGATTCCAGAGTTTCCAGTAAGCTTCACTCATTACTTTGTCCTGTTCCGCCCAGTTTTTCGCAGTCATTTTTTTACTGATCCTGTGTTTGTTTTAATATACAACGAATGCCATTTACTTGTTTGACATTCAGCTATTATTAATATAGTGATGGCGGTGGTTTTTGCAACAGTTTTCTTTAATAAACTCAAAATAAAGTGTTTTTAAGACTTGACAAGATGATTAATTGGTGATATATTCAGTAATGCTGAATATACAACAAGGAAATGGAATAATGGCGTATCAATTGGTGAAATCGGTGAGCAAGGCAATGGCGATATTGGAATTGCTGATGGATCAAGCATTGGAAAACAAACATCTTACGTTGGCGGAGGTGGCGGCTCGCACCGGTATTCTGCCGGTGACGGCACGTAATCTGCTGCGGACTCTGGAGGAATGCGGTTATGTGCGTCGCAGTGGGCACGGAAAATACGAGGAAGGAGATAAGTGCTGTCGTTTGTTCCGCGCTGAAGGCATTCTGAGAAGATTGCGTGAAGTGGCGGCGCCGCTGATAGATAAAACGGTTGAGGATCTGGGCGAGAGCGTGCTATTGTCTTCCATCGTAAAGGGACGCCGGGTGGAGATATTGCGGCGACAGGCGACAGGGGATAACATGGTGGAACCGCATTGGGCGGCAAACGCCAATTTTTACCGGATGCGGACCACCCGGGTTGTTCTTGCATGGTTTTCTCAGGAACAGTTGAATAATTTTATCGAAGTCAACGGCTTTCCTCTTGAGGAGGACTGGCCGGAGTGCGGCAATACGATTGAGGGATTGAAGCAGGAATTGCGGCGCATACGTAGAGACGGAGGTTGCATGGATGAACATGGTCGCTTTGTAGCAATCGCGGCGCCAATACTCACCGGCGGCAATGAGGTCGTTGCCGCTCTAGGTTGCTACGCGCCGCTGTCGCGAACGGATAAGCCGCGTCGCGCGGGAATATTGTCCATGCTGCACGACTGTGCCAGGCACATAGAGGAAAAACTCGGACAAGCATAGATATAAAAAGCGAAACCGGAAAACCTTGCGGTTTTCCGGCTTCTAAATATATAATCATGGCATTGATACCATGTACGCCACAATCTCAATTGTTGCGATGGCAAGTAAGATACAGGCTCTTGATTTAAAAGCAAATCAGAAAATAAAAAAATCGGAAAGAAAAAATAAAACTCTCTGGAGCATGAATATCACGCTTCCGGCTTGAGCGCAATCAGCGTTTCAGGAAGCCTTGCCGGACGACCTGCCGCATTTACAGCCGCGTGGATGGTATAACCGTTTACCAGCAATTCATTATCTTTGTAAACTTCACATTCAATCCGGGTGCGTGCCCCTTTTGCCTCGGAGACCCAGCCTTTTAAACTAAGCATATCGTCATAACGCGCCGGCGCTTTATAACGGCAAACCGCTTCCACCACCGGCAACATCAATCCTTGTTCCTCAAGTATGCGATATGGTAGACCCGCTTCCCGCAGTATTTCGTTTCTTATCCGCTCAAAATAAATCAGATAATTGGCGTAGTAAACAATGCCCATACGGTCGGTGTCGGCATAGGGAACACGATATTCAAGCTCAGTTACGCGCATTGTTCACCTGTCCGGCGATGAGTTCCACTACTTCAGTGATGCTCATATCGGTAGTGTCAATGTATTTTGCATCGTCAGCCTGACGTAACGGCGCCACTGCACGGGTCGAGTCAAGACGGTCACGCTCGGCGATCTGATCCGCCACCGACTGAACCGTAGAATTGTCCGGTGTTTCCCCATCCTGATTAAGACGGCGTAAAGCCCGGGCATAAGGGGTGGCGGTTACGAAAAATTTGTAGTCGGCGTCAGGGAAAACTACGGTGCCGATGTCGCGTCCCTCCATGACCACCAGACCCATGCCGGCGAAATGGCGCTGTTTATCCAGCAACCACTGGCGGATCTCAGGCATGGCTGAGACCTGGCTGACGCAGGCAGTAACTTCAGGAGAACGGATATCCGCTTCACATACAGCATCACCATTAAGATATATTTGAAAATCACCGTTTGGGTTTCTGAGATATTCCAGCTTCAGCTGTTGCAACAAATCCAGCATGTCATGCATATCTGCATGAAGCGGGTCTATGCCGTTACGCAGGAAATGCCAGGTTACAGAACGGTACATGTTGCCGGTATTGATGTAAGGAATGCCCAGTTTTCTGGAAATTCCGCCGGCTACCGTGCTTTTTCCGGAAGCGGCAGGTCCATCAATCGCAATGACTTGAGCCATGTGACTTTCTCCCGGATGAATTTATCAGCGACGACCGCGCAGTTTTCCTTTTTTAAGGAAACCCTCATAGTTTCTCATGGTAAGATGAGATTCCAACTGAGTAAGCGTATCAAGAACCACTCCGACCATAATCAGCAGACTTGTCCCGCCGAAGAAAGACGCGATCAGGAACGGTACCTTGAAACTGCTGGACAGCATCATCGGGAACAATGCCAGCGCCACCAGAAAAATCGATCCGCAAAAGGTGATCTTGCTCATGGTAGTGTCAAGGAAATCAGCCGTAGCCACACCCGGTTTGACGCCGGGGATGTAAGCGCCCTCTTTCTTGAGATTGTCCGCTATCTGAATCGGATTGAACTGATTGGCCACCCAGAAGAATGAGAATAATAATATCAGTATACCCTCAATAACGATATACGTTCCACTGCCGTACTGGAAATATGTACCCAGTCCCCAGGGCAGAAAAGGCGTTATCATACCGAATACCTGAGTGATGGCTCCGGCAAAAATGATCGGCATTACACCGGCAAAATTTACTTTCAATGGCATATAGGTTGTTCCTGCCTGCGCCTGAGCATTGCCATAACCCTTGCGGACAATTTGAACCGGAACCCGGCGCTGTCCCTGGGTGAGCATAATAGTGCCCGCGGTAACCAGAGCAAAAACGATGAATAATATCAACAGATGTACCGGTTTGAACATGGCGCCTGAAAGGCCGCCGCCGTGAAATGCAAGATCCCACAATTGAACTATGGCGTCAGGCATTCTCGCGATAATATTAATGGTGATGATCAATGAAACACCATTACCGATGCCGCGCTCGGTGATCTGCTCGCCCAGCCACATCATAATCATAGTGGTGGCTGTCAGTACGATAACCGTCATCGCGATAAAAAGTATTCCTTTATTGAATACCAGATCAGAATCAGGGCTGGGAAGTCCGATACGGGAAGGATTGATCATGGTCATGGCAGCGACTGCGCCTTGGACAATACATATAAGAACAGTCAGATAACGGGTGTACTGATTGATCTTCTGTCTGCCCGCGTCGCCTTCACGGGAAATCTTTTCAAGAGTAGGTACCACCGGCACCATCAACTGCATAATAATGGACGCCGAAATATAAGGCATTATCCCCAGTGTAGCCAACGCAAAATTTTGCAAGGCTCCGCCGCTGAACAGGTCGAACATATCAACAAATGATCCTGACGCAGCGTTATGACTGAGTGAAGTAAAGTATTCATTCAAGGCTTGCGGATTAATCCCGGGGCACGGAATGTTGGCCGCTACACGCACCAGCACAATGATTCCCGCAGTAAACAGGATCCTCGACCGGATGTCTTTTATTTTTATACTATTGTAAAATGCAGTAAACATCTATCCCTACCCGTTAAAGTGTCCGGGAACCGGATCAAGTCCGGTTCCCGGTAATTCATAATTACAATTCTTCGCAAGTTCCGCCGGCAGCCTCGATCTTGGCCTTCGCCACGGCTGAGAATTTGCTGGCTTTCACTGTCAATGCTTTACTTATATCACCGTTTCCGAGAATCTTGAGCATGTAGTCTTTCTTACCGACAATACCTTTGCCCTTCAAAATCTCTGAATCAACTACGTCCCCGGCTTCAAACCCGGCTTCGAGCTGCGCAACGTTGATAATATTGTAGTCTACTGAACTCGGACATTTGAATCCGCGTTTCGGCAGACGTCTGAACAAGGGAATCTGTCCGCCTTCAAAGTGCGGACGATGGGTGTAGCCAGTACGTGATTTCGCACCTTTCTCACCGCGGGTAGCGGTGCCACCCATGCCTGAACCATCTCCACGTCCTACTCGCTTGCGAGCCTTCCTGGAGCCTTCAGTTGGCTTTAACTCATGTAATTTCATACTGATTCAATCTCCAATTAGACTTTTTCAATTCCACGCTTGGCCAGTACATCCGCCTGTGAAGAAAGCATATCAATAGCTTTCATCGTAGCTTTCACCACGTTGACAGGATTGTTGGCGCCAAGTGACTTTGCGAGCACATCATGGATACCGGCAAGTTCGAGCACCGCACGCATGGAACCACCGGCAATGAGGCCTGTTCCCTGGCTTGCAGGACGCATCAGCACTTTCGCGCCGCTGTGTCTGGCTTCAACTTCATGAGGCAGAGTAGTGCCATTGATCGGAACTGTAACTACGTTCTTTCTGGCCATTTCCCCGCCTTTTCTGATAGCGTCGGAGACTTCATTGGCCTTGCCGTAGCCATAGCCGACTTTGCCCTCGCGGTTGCCGACCACGACCAGCGCGCCGAAACTGAAGTTACGGCCGCCCTTTACCACTTTAGCGCAACGATTGATGCTGATGACATTCTCTTCGAACTCACTCACACCTACGTTGTTGTTTTCTGCGTTATTTTTCGCCATTTTGCAAGCTCCTAAAACTTGAGTCCGGATTCTCTGGCGGCATCAGCAAGTGCTTTAACACGGCCATGATAACTAAAACCGCCACGGTCGAATACAACAGTCGTGACGCCGGCTTCTACTGCTTTCTCACCAACTAATTTGCCAATGAGTTTCGCGCCTTCGACATTGGGCTTGGCGGCAGCTTCGCTGAAAGCCTTCTCCAGAGAAGAAGCGGAAGCGACTGTGTGCCCCTTGTCATCATCAATGATTTGCGCGTAAATATTTTTTGCAGTAAAACATACAGACAGACGCGGACACTCCGCGGTACCAGAAATTCTCTGGCGAATACGCATGTGTCTACGCTGACGTTTATCTTTATTTGATTTATAAACAGGCATTTTATATAGTCTCCACTATCATCATTTACCAACCTTCTTGCCTTCTTTCAGAACCACACGCTCGTCGGCATAACGCACACCTTTGCCCTTGTAAGGCTCAGGTTTACGATAGCGGCGGATGGTGGCGGCGACTTCACCGACAAGCTGCTTGTCAGCGCCTTCCACAGACAGTTTGGTATTATCAGTAACTGTTACTTTCACACCAGCGGGAACATCATATTCCACCGGATGCGAATATCCCAGACTCAGGTTCAACTTCTGACCCTGTATCTGAGCTCTGTAACCAACACCGATAATAGTGAGATCTTTTTTGAAACCCTCTGTTACACCAATAACCATGTTATTTACGAGACTTCTTGCAAGTCCCTGCATGGCGTTGGACTCTCTTGATTCATCATTGCGGGCAATCGTAACAACATTGTCGTTAACGTTGACGCTCACCCTCGGAGGAATCTGCATCTCTAATTTGGCCTTACCTTCGACGGTTACAGTGCCGTTTGCGACCTGTACTTTTACGCCGGAAGGAATCTGGACCGGTATATTTCCAATGCGTGACATTTTTAAACAAACCCTCTTTTTTTAGTAATCAAAATTACCAGATGTAGCAAAGGACTTCGCCGCCGACATTCTGTTGTCTTGCGGTAGTGCCGTCAAGAATACCCTGAGGAGTGGAAAGGACAACGGTACCGAGACCATTTCTCACTTTCGGGATATCCTTACCACCGCAATAAATACGGCATGAGCACTTGCTTACCCGTTTAAGACCTTCGATCACCGGTTTGTTCTGGAAGAACTTCATGGTGATTTGAAGAGTCTTTTTGGGACCTTCACCTTCTACTGTGTAATCCTGTATATAGCCTTCTTTCTTGAATACTTCCGCGACCGCGGCTTTCATTTTAGATGAAGGCATCTCCACAACTTTGAGTCCTGCCATACCGGCATTTCTCAAGCGTGTCAACATATCTGAAATTGGATCCTGCATACTCATTATGTAAAATCTCCTACCAGCTTGCTTTAATTACGCCGGGGATCTTACCATTGGAGGCAAGTTCCCTGAAGCAGATACGGCAAAGCTTATATTTACGGATGAAAGCACGAGGTCTGCCACAGTTTTCGCAACGATTATAGTTGCGAGCCTTGAACTTGCTGCCCCTGGCGCACTTTGCGATCATACTTTTCTTGGCCATTTAGCCTGTCTCCTGTGTTTATTCCGCGAACGGCAGTTCCATCAGCTTTAACAGATCGAACGCTTCTTCATCAGTATTGGCAGAAGTTACCAGAGTGATATTGAAGCCCAGCGGGTATTTCAGTTTGTCAGGATCGACTTCCGTAAATACGGAAATATCCGGGCAACCAACGTTATAATTTCCAGAACCGTCGAATCCTTTTCTCGGAATACCGCGGAAGTCACGAACGCGCGGCAGCGCGATGTGTACATAGCGGTCGAGAAATTCATACATACGGGACTGACGCAGAGTTACCATGACACCGTTAAGCTGACCTATACGCAACTTGAAATTGGCCACGTTCTTCTTGGCCTTGGTGATTACCGGCATCTGACCGGTGATCTGGGCAAGCTGCTTTCTGGCTTCCTGGAAGGTGTCACGCTCCGCACTTGAATTAATACCGCAACTGAGAACGATCTTCTTCAGTTTCGGCACTTGCATAACATTTTTATAGTTGTGCTTTTCGGTCAAAGCCGCAACTACTTCATCTTTGTATTTTTTGTACATATCCGGCATTTGCTATTCTCCTGCGCCTAGTCTTCCTTTTTAGTGACATTAGAGACATGGCAAGAAACATTACGCTCAACCATTCCCCCGTTAGGGTTCTGCTGAGTTTTCTTAATGGTTCTTTTGCCAAGCCTGCGTCTGTCTTCGTCAGTCAGACCATCGATATCGAGGACAACCCTGTCTTTTTTAGGCAGAATGGCAAGGATTTTCGCTTCCCTGTTCTTCCATTCACCGGTATTGACAACAACCTTATCGCCTTTTTTTACATGATACTTATTGCTCATTATAACACCTCCGGTGCCAGCGATACGATTTTCATGAAGTTTTCGCGCAGTTCCCTGGCGACCGGCCCGAAAATACGGGTGCCGACCGGGTTTTTCTGCCCGTCAATGATAACCGCGGAGTTCTTGTCAAATCTGAGCGACGAGCCATCAAGACGACGAATACGGAAAGCGGTTCTTACGACCACTGCCTTTACAACATCACCTTTTTTAACGTTGCCGCCCGGGATGGCTTCCTTGACAGTCGCAGTGATGATATCACCGACACGGGCAACTTTTCTTCTCTGCCCGAGAACAGTAATTGCGACAATCCGTTTTGCACCGGAGTTGTCGGCAACTTCCAAACTTGTCTGCATCTGAATCATAGTTATTTATCTCCCGGTCTTACTCAGTCTCTGCGCGACTGATGATGTCGAGCAGGCGCCATCTTTTGGTTTTGCTCAGGGGTCTGGTTTCGACGATTCTAACGAAATCGCCTTTCCTTGCCTGATTCTCTTCATCGTGCGCGGCAAAACGTTTTTTGACCTTAACTACCTTTTTGTATAGCTTGTGTGCTACACGTCGGTTAACTTCAACGGTAATCGTCTTGTTGCAAGCGTCGCCGACCACGAGGCCGGTACGCTCTTTACGATTACCGCGTACTGTGCTATTATTTTCAACTGTAGCCATTTTCGTCATTCCTTATAACGGTTCAGCCTTCGAGGCTTTCAGCCATGACGGTCTTCAATCTTGCGATCTCACGACGGACCTGTCTGACTCTGGCTGTATTCTCAAGCTGTCCTGTCTTAGACTGAATCGCCATGTTGAACTTTTCTTTCTTGAGTTCTTCAAGACGTCCGGTTCTTTCGGCGACAGTCATTTCTCTTAATTCTTTAACCTTCATCTTAAGTCAACCTTAATTTATCAGTTGAGTCCGGCTTATCGAGCGAGGAACTTGCAACGAAGTGCAAGTTTATTCGCGGCTCTTGACATAGCTTCACGGGCTACGACTTCGGTACAACCGGTGATCTCAAAGAGTACACGGCCGGGTTTTACCGGTGCGACCCATGCGTCAACGTTACCTTTTCCTTTACCCATTCGAACTTCCAGCGGCTTTTTGGTAACAGGTTTGTAGGGGAACAACCTTATCCATACTTTTCCGCGTCTTTTCAGGTGACGGTTGATCGCGATACGTGCGGCTTCAATCTGGTTATTAGTGATGAAACCGCGGGTCAATGCCTGCAACCCGAAATCACCGAAATCAAGTTTATTATTGCTATTCGCAAGGCCGGCGTTACTTCCGCGCTGAACCTTTCTGTGCTTTACCCTTTTTGGCATTAGTGGCATATTGCTGATCCTCCGTAGGCTCTTTATGGCATATCCATACTTTAACACCGATCTTTCCTGCTGTAGTATTACCTTCGGCGAAACCATAATCAATGTTCGCTCTCAGGGTATGCAGCGGAATCTTTCCTTCTTTGTACTGCTCGCTTCTGGCAAGTTCAGCTCCGCCGAGACGTCCGGCGCAGTTGATTTTGATGCCCTCAACGCCCATTTCCATAGCGGTCTGAATGGCTTTTTTCATTGCCCTTCTGAAACCGATACGTCTTTCCATCTGCATGCCGATATTTTCGGCAACGAGCTGTGCGTTGATTTCCGCGCGTTTGATCTCTGCTATATCGATAATGATCTCTTTACCCGGAGCAAATTTGCTCAGTTTGTTTCTCAAACCTTCGAGTTCAGCACCTTTTTTACCGATAAGGAGTCCCGGACGCGCCGCGAAGACAGTAATACGAATACGACTTGCGAATCTTTCGATCTGGATTCTTGCAATGGCCGCGTTATAGAATTCTTTTTTGATGTGTCTGCGAATCTTAAGATCCTCATGCAGCCAGTCACCGAAAGCAGCTTTCTTTGCAAACCAGCGGGATTCCCAGTTCTTATTGATCGCAGTTCTCAATCCGATTGGATTTACTTTCTGTCCCACAACTAAAATCCTCTTTAGTTACTTGTCCGTGAGGACAATTGTGAAATTACTTGTTCTTTTACGGATCCTGCCTGCTGAACCGCGAGCCTTGGGCTGCCAACGCTTCATGGTCGGTCCCGGACCGATCATAGCGGTTTTCACCACCAGGGAGTCGCGATTCAAGTCGAAATTGTTTTCGGCATTCGCAATCGCAGAACGAAGAGTTTCCCCGAGCAGCCGTGCGCCTTTGCGCGGGCTGAGGTCTACAATAGCCAAGGCTTCCAGCGCTGACTTGCCCTGGATAAGCCTGGACACGTGCCGGGCTTTCTCGGGCGAAATTCTAACGTGTTTTGTTATAGCTCGAACTTCCATAGTTCCGTTCTCTCAATTTTTTTCTTTTTCGCTTCCGGTGGACAATTCCATGCCGGGAGCTAATTCCTTCAGGTTTCCATCGACCAACACCGCCGCGGACAGTTCTGACCTTGTGGCCACCACCTGCAAACGGCAGTTATTTCCTTCACCACCGAACCAGTTCAATCCGTTTCTGACGCCATGCGCCAGTCCGGCGGAGAGGATCACAACACGAAGCTTATCGTTCACGGCCAGTATTCTGCATCGGCTTACCGGACCGCTCAGGGGATAAGGTTTCGCAACGGTATTTATCATGGAGGCTTTCTTTCGCAGAGCCGCAAGCCGGAGCTTTATGGCATCTGTGTCAGTTAAACCGGATTTCTCCAATTCACCTTCCATGAAATCACAGTATTCATTGACCGCGAGCGTAAGGGTCACACAGTCATCAGACAATTCACGGAGTGCACCGAGCAGTTGTTGTTCATTGACCGTAGCCTGAACCTTCCCTGAATCACCGATTTTCGCGGCGATTCCCAACTGCAATCTCCGATAGCCGTCTTCCTGCAACTTATACCGTTTTATATTCTCAATCAACTCTTTACGCAACACCTCCCGTTCCGCTTCAAGCGAAGCCAGGCGATATTCCAGCGCAAATTTTTCTTTCCGGAGCGCTTCCAGCTCATCCTCTACCAGAGTGAGTTTGTTCAGGACACGTGATTCTTTCACAAGCACCTTTGCTCGAATCCCGGTCTTCCCGTCCTGAAACGGCGTCTCCGCTCCACTTGCCGCCGTGTGCGAAAGCACAATGAGGGCAAACAGAACACTTAAAATACACACTTCTTTCGTGCCTGTCCAGTAAAAAATTATGTTTTTTCGTGTTTTTTTTGCCAAAGCAAAATCATCCAATGGTTTGTTTTAGCGCAATTGATTAAGGCACAATAAGATACAGAGGATTTTTAAAGCATCCCCTTGAGTGGTGTCCGGTATGTGATTCATTATTAAAAGTACTTAACTATAATGTATTTATTTGTTTTGTCAAATTACGCAATGTTGAATTTCCCAAAAACTTACTTGATTTTTCAAGCCAGAAGGTTATCTTGTTCGCCACAAGTATAGTGTTATTTTGAGCATAAAAGAGGAGTTAATTTAAAATGAATATGATGGAATGGACTCAAGCTATGTCCGTGGGCAGTATAACCATTGACAATCAGCATAAACAGCTTATCGCATTGATCAACAAACTCGGCGAGGCTATGCAGCAGGGGCGCGGCAACGATGTCATGAACGAGGTGTTGTCTGAGCTCACCGATTACACTATCAAACATTTTCGCTATGAAGAGAGCATTTTCAGCGCGTCCCGCTACCCGCACTCAGAACTTCATAAACAAAAACACACCGTTCTCGTCGATCAGGTAAAAAGCATCCGCGCGAAAATGGAAAGCGGACAAAGCGCGGTAAGCACATCCACTTTTAATTTCCTCAAGGACTGGGTTAGCGAGCACATCATTAAAACGGATATGACCTATTCCAGTTATATCTAAAGCTCTTGGTCAAACCTTCGATGAGCCCGTTTGTCAAGTTCAGATACTGCGCTTAGCTCCTGGCTTGGAGAAGCTAGGTATGTAGAGGGGAGGCGTCCTCGATCAAAATGTAGCAATGTGTTTTGTTGCTGGACTTTTTGTGTTTTTTCTGCTGTGCATTGGCAAGGGAATATTGTTTTTGTCAGGTTCCGGGCTTATAATACTGCAACAAAGCAAATTTAATTCAAGGTTGATTATATGAAAAATGGACGGCTTATGCTTGCCGCCAGTGAAGTCGATTCGGATATGCTTTACGCTTCCGGATTTCGAGCGCCGGATCCTTTTGTATGGTTTGAATGCGGGGATGGACAACAAGGTATTGTTCTTTCAACGCTGGAATACGGGCGGGGACTTAATGAAGCGCGTAAGGATGTGAAGGTACTGAGTTTAGACACGTTTTTCGCGGAAGATGATAATGACCGTTCGATGGAAAAGCTTCTGCCCGCGCTGGCGCGGAAATTCAATATAGGTAGCTTTGAGACACCGCGTAATTTTCCTTTGTATTATGCCGACGTACTTCGTGGAGAAGGTGTGGAAGTCCGTGCGTGCAGCGGGGCGTTTTTTACTAAACGCCGTTATAAAAGCCAGCTTGAGGTCGATTACATCACTGAGGGACTGAGGGCGGCGGAGGCGGCGGAGGAACGCGTTGTGGAAATCCTCAGCGAAGCAGGTATTGCTCCCGATCATACTCTGATATGGCGCGGCGGTGCGCTTACTTCGGAAACATTGCGTTATGAAATAGATCTGGTATTTATGAAATATGGCGCGCGCGCCGATTCAACCATCGTCGCCTGCGGCAGGCATGGAGCCGAACCCCATAATATCGGCAGCGGCGTTATTTTTGCTCATCTGCCGATAGTTGTGGATATTTTTCCTCGTATCTCAGCTACCGGTTACTGGGGAGATGTTACCCGTACTTATGTAAAAGGCATTGTCCCGAATATTGTCAGACGCGCTTATGACGCGGTGAAGGAAGCCCGTGATGAGGCGAAAAAAATGATAGCTCCAGGCGTTCGCGCCTGTGATGTACATTTTCGGGCACGCGATATTATGCTTGAATACGGATTTGAAAACGGCGCGGATGAAAATGGCAATTATGGTTTCATTCACGGTCTAGGTCATGGAGTCGGTCTGGATATTCATGAATTGCCGCGCCTCAATGCTTCCAGCACGGAGCCTTTGCAGGCGGGTGAAGTCGTTACCGTCGAACCGGGATTGTATTATCCGCAATGGGGAGGCATCAGGCTCGAAGACATGGTGGTGGTTACCGATAACGGCTGCCGCTGTATCAATTCCATAGACACTTTTCTTGAAATAACTTAGAAGATAATATTATGAAAGAAAGATTTATAGCTTTGGATATCGGTAATGTTTGCATACAGCTCCGGCATGCCGACGCGTTTCGGTATTTCGGTTTCCCCCCGGATCAGGCGCTGCCGGATGAATTTTTGTACGCCGCAGAGCGCATGGAACGGGGGATTATAACTGAAACTGAATTTCTCGATGTGTTCCGGATTGTTACCGGCAACAGGTTTTCCGATGAACAGATGCTTCACGGCTGGAATATTATCATTGGCGATGAAATGCCCGGTATGCCGGAATTGTTGAAAGAAATATGCGATATGGGGTTCCGGCTGATATTTTTTTCCGACACCTCTGAATCACATATTATGCACATGTACCGGCACGCGCCTTTTGCCCGGTTGGTTAGTGGCGCGATCTTCAGTTACGAGGCTGGAGCTAAAAAGCCTGAGGACGCTATGTATCAGGCTTTTGAACAGCAATATGGCAAGCCCTGTCTATATGTCGATGACCTGCCGCAAAATATCGCCGGGGGCATCCGCAACGGCTGGGACAGTGTACTATTCTCCGGAGTTGAAGACTTCCGCAAAGAATTCATGCAAAGATTGAACTGAGTTTCAGGTGCTTTCGCGTTTTTTACACTTTCAGTGATTGACAATTACATGGGTAACGATTATAATTATAGCTAAACGTTTAGCTCTGATTTTAGCTGTATATAAATCCAGCTGGGACAGATGTTTTTTGTGATGCCAAAGCTAAACGATTAACTTTATAAAGTTTAACAAAAACAGGATATAAGGATTGATTATGAAACAGCTCAACCGTACAATGTTGAAAGAGGGTCTCCCGGGCGGGATTAAAAGTGGTTCAGTGGAAGAGTTTCCGGTAAAAGTGATGCAGTTTGGAGAAGGAAACTTTATGCGCGCGTTTATCGACTGGATGATCGATGAGATGAATCAGCAGGGTCTGTTCAAGGGGATGGTACGCATGGTTCAGCCGATTGAGAACGGCATGGCGGATATGATTAACGCTCAGGATGGTCTTTATACTTTACTACTGCGTGGAGTGCAGGATGGCAAAGTGGTGGAGCAACAGCAGGTTATAACTTGTGTCAAAGACTGTCTGAATCCTTATACAGCATGGCAGGAGACCATTGATTGCGCTTGCGGTGAAGACCTGCGTTTTGTGTTCTCCAATACTACTGAAGCAGGCATCGCCTGGCTTGAAGAGGAGTATAACGCCGGGGTATGCCCGAAATCTTTTCCCGCCAAACTCGCGGTACTGCTGTACGAACGCTTTAAGAAGTTCAAAGGCGCGTCTGACAAAGGGCTGATCGTCATTCCTTGTGAGCTCATAGACAAAAACGGTAAAAAATTGCACGAATACATTCGCCGTCATGCGGAAAATTGGAATTTCGGTAGTGAATTCATCCAGTGGCTTGACAGTGCTAATCATTTTGTTTGTACTCTGGTGGATCGCATCGTGGCGGGATATCCGCGCAATGAGATAGACCAAATACTGGCGAAGCTCGGATACCAGGATAATCTGGTCAACTGCGGCGAGATATTCCACTTTTTCGTGATTGAAGGCGATGCCGCGCTGGGCGAAGAAATTCCTTTTCACAAGGCAGGACTCAATGTGGTGTGGACTGATGACCAGAGCCCATATCGTACCCGTAAAGTACGCTTTCTTAACGGTGCGCACACCTCCAGCGTGCTGGCGGCATATCTCGGCGGACTTGATTACGTTGATGAAATGATGGAAGATAAAGTATACGGACGTTTTGTTGAAAACGCCATTCATCATGAAGTGTATCATACCGTAAATCTGCCGGAACAGGAAAAAAGTTTTTTCGCCAATTCGATTATCGAACGTTTTCGTAATCCTTTTGCCGGACATCAGCTTATTTCCATTTCCCTCAACTCGACCTCGAAATGGCAGGTGCGGGTGTTGCCGTCCCTCCTCGACTATGTGACGTTGAAAAAAGAATTACCTAAGGCTTTGACGTTCTCTCTGGCGGCGCTGATATGTTTCTACGATGCGGAACAAGCTGCCGATGGCAAATATTACGGTTATTGCCGCAGTAACCCCTATCAGGTCAGCGATGACGCCGATCGCGTCGAGTTCTTCGCCTCCGTCTGGAAAAGCTGGAAGGCGGACAAAGATACTCGTAAACTAGCTGACGCGATACTTGCCCGTAAAGATTTCTGGGATATGGATCTGAATACGGTTCCAGGCATGACGGATTTTGTCGCCGCATCTATCGACGCGATAAAAATCTCCGGCATAAGAGCCGCAATTAAAACTATGGGGGCGGTATGAGTGCTCCGATGATTATAAAAATAAATCCCGGCGACAATGTGGCGGTCGCAGTCGGCGACCTTAAATCTGGACAGGAAATATCCGCGGGTAATATAAAACTGACCCTGCGTGAAGACATCGGTAAAGGTCATAAGGTCGCTCTTTCCCCTATTGCCAAAGGGGAGTCTGTTATTAAATACGGCATGCGTCTTGGCTTTGCCGTTGCCGACATAGCGCCCGGACAGAAGGTCCATACTCATAATTTGAAAACCGCATTGTCCGGTACGCTGGAATACGTATATCAACCGGATTTCAAGCCGGTCGTCCCGGTGAACGATGGTATGTGTTTCGATGGTTTTGTCCGTGCCGATGGTTCGGTCGGCGTCAGAAACGATCTCTGGATAATCCCGACGGTCGGCTGTGTCAACAAGACCGCCGAGAATCTGGCAAAAGCCATAAACCGTGAATTACCTTTCGGGACGGTTAACAAAGCATTGGCGTTTACTCACCCTTATGGCTGTTCCCAGCTTGGAGATGACCATAAGACTACGCAGAAACTGCTGGCGGGACTGGTTAAACACCCCAACGCCGGAGGCGTATTAATTATCGGTCTCGGTTGTGAAAACAATACCATGGAAAGCTTCCTGGAAGTGCTTGGCGATTACGATCGTGACCGGGTTCGGACTATGATAACCCAGAAGGTGGAAGATGAATTTGAGACCGGACTGGAGCTGCTGCGTGAGTTGTCAGCTTATGCCTCAAAGCAACAGCGCAGCCGGGTGCCGATGAGCAAGTTGAAAGTGGGCTTGAAATGCGGCGCGTCAGACGGTTTTTCCGGTATTACCGCCAACCCGTTGGTCGGTGTGTTTTCCGACAAGCTCGTAGCACGCGGCGGCACTACGGTGTTGACTGAGGTGCCGGAGATGTTCGGAGCGGAAACATTGCTTATGCAACGCTGTGTTTCCCGCGAAGTCTTTGACAAATGCGTCAATATGATCAATGATTTCAAGGAATATTTTATCAGTCACAATCAGGTGGTTTATGAAAATCCTTCGCCGGGTAACAAAGACGGCGGTATTTCCACGCTTGAAGACAAATCTCTGGGCTGTACCCAGAAAGGCGGAAGCAGTCCGGTTGTGGATGTGCTCGGTTATGGCGATACATTATGCAAGCCGGGCTTGAATCTTCTGACCGGACCCGGCAATGACATGGTGGCGACCACCGTTCTGGCGGCAGCTGGAGCGCATATGGTATTGTTCACTACCGGACGCGGCACGCCTTTCGGCGGACCGGTGCCGACGGTGAAGATATCCACCAACAGCGATATTGCCGGACGCAAAAGTAAATGGATCGATTTTGATGCCGGCTCCATACTTGACGGCGTCCCGATAGATACGCTTGCCGATGAATTACTTGACTATGTCCGCGAGCTGGCGTCAGGTCGAATCGAGGCTAAAAACGAGACTTACGGGTATGAAGAAATCGCCATATTCAAAGATGGCGTAACGCTCTGATTCTAATCTCTCTCCACGCATTTTGTCCCCGGCCGACGGTGCCGGGGATGAATGCGTTTATTGCGTCTTTGTCGCAGTGCACATGAACAACGGGAAAGAGCGTTTCTCTCCGCTTTCAAGTTCTTTTTCGATACTATTTATGGCAGTGAACTCAATCCCTGAAAAACCTTTTCCATGGAGCCAGCCCTCCAAGGTATCCGGATTAAAGCCATTATGCGGCACGGGATTACTACCGTGGAATGAGCCGTCTTCACAGAAAAGGTCTATGATAAGCAAGCGTCCGCCCGGCGCGATGAGCGAGTACAAACGCGTCAATACACCATCGATGTCATCCATGTGGTGAAGCGCCATAGCCGAATAGATCAGGTCAAAATCGCCTTGCAGGTCGTTCGACATAATATCAGCGCAAACCGCATCGAGGTCATCCAGTCCCAGACGGCTTATTTTTAAAAGAAACTCTTTGATCATTTCTTTGGAAGAATCAAGCCCGAGGATATACCCGAGAGAATCCTCCAGCTCTATCGCCAGATTTCCGGTTCCGCAACCCAGTTCCAGCGCGCGAACACCTTTATTAAGCGGCAATGCCGACCTTATGCTTTTTGCAAAATGCCGGGTGCGTTCCGCCCGCTCGGTATGTTTGTCCCAAGTGGCGGCGGCGATGTCAAATCTGTTTTCCACGGTTTTCATACTTCTTTTTCCCTGAATATGTTTAAGTATAATTCCTCAGGCACAATTCAAAGGGGCCGGGATTCAAAAAATACTGCTCTTTGAGATAATCCTGTTTGTATTTACGGATAAAATGGTTAAGTAGTGTAATCGGCACTATCAAAGGGATAAGTTCCTGGCGATAGGAGTCGAATATTTCCAACAGTTCGCTTTTTTCATCGGCACTGAGCTGTTTCTTAAAATACCCCATGATATGCTGAAGCACATTTATATTTTTTTTGATAGTGGAATGAAGTCCAAGTGTTTTCATAAATATCGGCAGGTATTCCCCGCACGTCGCCGCCAGACCTTTTTCGCTGACCGCCGCCGCGAGCTGTCCCAGTTTACGGTAATATTCCGGACTGTGAGCCATGAGCTGAAGCTTGTGCCGGGTATGAAATTCAATAAAATTGTGTTTAGTGAGATTTTTATTCAGTTCCTGCCAGCGTCCGTAAGCGAATACGCGTTCGAGAAAATTTTCTTTGAGGCCTGGATCATTAAGCCTGCCTTCCTCTTCCACAGGAAGCAGCGGAAAACGCTCCATAAACGCCCGGGCGAACATTCCCACGCCGTTCTTTACCGGAATACCGGTTTTGGGATTGAATACTTTTACATTTTTCATCCCGGAACTCGGAGACTGGCTTTTGAAGATATAGCCGCACAGCGCTTCATGCTCCAACTGGTCAAGCCGGGTACGGATCCAGGACTGCATCCGGTCAGTCAGGTCAATATGCGAGTGGATAGTAACCAGGCGGGGAGAATCGGCGTCACCTTCCAGATGCATGGCTTCACGCGGAACTCCCAGACCGCATTCCACCTCAGGGCATACCGGGACATAATCAAAAAACTTACTTAGAGTACCGCTTATATAGCGATCATTTTTGTGTTGTCCGTCATAGCGAACCTTTTCGCCCAAAAGACAGGTACTTACTCCCAGTCTGATCTTTTTCATCCTTCACCCCTCCCATATTAAGGTTTCAGTTGAGTATTTTCATGACCTGCTGCATAATAACATCGACTTCCGCCATTCTGCCGTCGCCATCGGCGCCGCAGGCTACGCGTCCGCTTGCGGGACCCGCAAAAACTGCACCACGCCGCTTGAGTTTTTCCACATTTTCCTGTACTGCCGGATTCGCCCACATTCTGGGGTTCATGCCAGGCGCGATAAGTAAAGCTCCTTGATGAGACAAAGCAAAGGTACTCAGGGCGTCGTCGGCAATTCCACAGGCGAGTTTGCCGATAATGTTCGCGGTCGCCGGGGCTATCACCAGTATACTGGCGCGTTCGCTCAATTCGATATGTCCCGGACGCCAGTCGGGAACTGACCACAGATCCGTCATGACCGGGTTGCGCGACAGCGTGAGAAAAGTTCTGGGGCGCACCAGCTCCTGTGCCGAAGCGGTCATGATGACATTGACGTCAAAGCCCGCCTGGGTGAGCTTGCTGCACAAATCCGCGCCTTTGTATGCCGCGATTGAGCCGGTGATTCCAAGTACCACCGTATGTTTAATCTCTGCCATAATAAAATCCTATATCCGGGATTCTGCGGGTACTGTTTTTGAAAGAGCTGACCAGATTGAAAAACTCATCCGCCGCCTCTTCCAGTTTATCATTAAGAATAAGATAATCGTACTTATCCCAATATTCCATTTCTTTTGAGGATTCCGCCAGACGTTTTTTGATGACGTCCTCATTTTCCGTGCCGCGTTTGCGCAATCTGTGTTCCAACACGTCATAGCTGGGCGGGGCGATGAAGATGAATTCGACACAGCGTTTCAGAAACTCATCTTCATCGGCGCGCTTGCGTATCTGCATAGCTCCCTGCACGTCTATATCAAGAAACACGTCTTGTCCGTTTTTTATCCGTTCCGCCACTTCAGAATACAGCGTGCCGTAATAATTGTCAAATACCCGGGCGTATTCTATGAACTCCCCATCGGCGATTCTGCGCTCGAATTCATCTTTGCTGATGTAGTAATAATGAACGCCATGCGCTTCACCCGGACGCGGATTTCTGGTGGTGCAGGAAACAGAGAAATATAGTTCCGGCAGGCGTTTGCGCAATTCTCCGCACAAGGTGGATTTACCCGAACCGCTGGGGCCGGAGACCACCAGTAAAGTACCTGCTTTTTTTATTTTATCAGACATAACAGTAACGTCCCTATAAATGTTATCTATTGCGTTCTCCGCCATTCAATGACTTCGCGCGCAAGTTTGTCATTAGCCTTATACCAGTCAATGAAAGCGGGAATGCCTGCGGCTATTGAAGTCTTAGGCTCGAAACCGAGTTTGTTTTTGGCGCGGTCGATGTTCGCGAAGCTTTCGGGAACGTCTCCCGGCTGGAGCGGCAACATTATTTTTTCCGCTTCCTGTCCCATTTCCTGTTCGATCAGGCTTATCATGTGCAGCAGTTGTTCGCTGCGGTGATTGCCCAGATTGAAAATTTCGTACTGCTCCAGATTTTCGTTGAATAAAGACGCGCAGACCCCGCTGATAATGTCATCGATATAGGTGAAATCGCGGCGCATGTCGCCATTGTTATAAACATTTATGGGCTTGCCGGTCTTAATTGATTCGGCGAATATCCACAGTGCCATGTCCGGGCGCCCCCAGGGACCGTATGCCGAAAAGAAACGCAGCCCAATTGACTGAATACCGTACAAATGAGTATAACAATGCGCCATCAATTCATTGGCGCGTTTGGTGGCGGCGTAAAGACTCAGAGGCTTGTTCACATCTTCATCTTCAGAAAAAGGAATATTCGGATTGCCGCCATAAACACTTGAACTTGAAGCGTAGACCAGACGTTTTATGTTATTATGCCTGACCACTTCCAGGATATTAAGGAATGCCGCCAGATTGCTTTGTTCGTATACTTCCGGATGAGTCAGCGAATGACGTACACCAGCTTGAGCCGCAAGATTGCACACCAATCCGATTTTATGGGAACTGAATATCTTTTTCAGCGCATCCATATCGCAAAGATTAATACGTTTTTCGATAAAACTCTTGGATTTATGCAGTTCCGCCGATCTCATTTCTTTTAGCCCGGTGTAGTAGTAATCGTTGAAATTATCGACTCCGATTACTTCGTATCCGCGTCGCAGCAGTTCCCGGCATAAATTAAATCCTATAAATCCGGCGGAACCGGTTACCAGTATAATTCCGTTTACCATATTATCTTCAAACTCTCGTGTTATAAAAACATAATCTTTAAGGGTTGTTTACTGTAAGGCTTTTATCGGTTTTTTCAAGAAAAATATAATGGACCCATACGTTTATTGCGTGAGTTTTTCTTAAACCACGGTGTTTCAACGAAAAAAGCTGTCAGCTTCTTATTAGTAAATTAAAACTTTTATTGACTTTTTACGCTATCAGACCTATTCTATCATTGACTGTTAAGTTTAACTTACTGAACATATCGCTTAAAATTAATAGGGGAAGATTAGTCATGGCGGGAAAGAAACATTCAAAAGCAATCTCTTCTGCAAACGGGTTTTACCATGAAGACAGAGAAGCGGAACCGAAACCGAAACTGAAAAAATCCTTATATGAAAAAGAACTCCGGAAACTTCAAATCGAACTGGTCAAACTTCAGGAATGGATCAAAGATAAAGGTTTACGTGTCGCGGTTATTTTTGAAGGCAGGGACGCCGCAGGAAAAGGGGGCGTCATCACACGCATCACCGAGGCGCTGAATCCTCGTATTTGCCGAATTACGGCTCTTGGCGTACCTACCGAAAAAGAAAAAACTCAATGGTACTTTCAGCGTTATGCGGCTCACCTGCCTGCTGCCGGTGAAATGGTATTGTTTGACCGCAGCTGGTACAACCGCAGCGGCGTCGAACGTGTAATGGGCTTTTGCACTGATGATGAATACAAGGAGTTTCTGCGCGCCTGCCCTCTGTTTGAGGAAATGCTTATCCGTTCAGGCATTATTCTGATAAAATACTGGTTTTCTGTGAATGACAAAGAACAGGAACGCCGTTTCGAAGCCCGTAATGATGACCCCATCAAACGCTGGAAGCTCAGCCCGATGGATGTAGACTCCATTGAAAAATGGGAAGATTATTCCCGTGCCAAAGATGAGATGTTTGAATACACCGACACCAGAGTATCTCCGTGGTATGTGGTAAACGCCGATGACAAAAAGCGGGCACGGTTAAATTGTATCAACCATCTGTTGAGTATGATCGAATATAAAGATTTGACTCCTGAACCGGTAAAACTCCCGAAACGTAAAATATCCGGGCACTACCTGAGACCGCCGATCAATAAACAGAACTTTATCTCGGAAAAATACTGAAGGAGTAATTCGTCACCCTGATAAAAAGAGAAAAGCCACTCATCTGACTTCTGAGAAGATTGAGGGTATATATAAATAACGGATTCTATGGGACGTTACGTAATATGCAATTGTAACACCAAGCACTTTAGAGCTATTTTTTACGGTTGAGATATTTTACGTTACCGGTGTTCATACCCGTATAACGCCTTTTGAATCCGCTGTCGGAATAAGTCCGATTAATGGCACTTCCGTCTATGGATTATAAAGTTCTGTGTGTCAAGATTTGAATTTATAGTCGATTCGCGGAGCTGAGGGACCGAAATATTTGACCAGTTTTGCCATAAGGATATCTTTTTTGATGGGTTTGACGATGCAATCATCACAGCCGCAACTGGCTATTTTTTCCATCTCGGAGGTGAAGGCGTAAGCAGTCTGGGCTATGATCGGGAGATGTGGGTCAAGATCCTTAAGCTGTCTAGTGGCATCGAAACCGTTCATTACCGGCATTTGTATATCCATTAGTACCAAGTCTATATGTTGATTGTCATTACATAACTCAATGGCTTCTTTGCCATTGGCGGCAATCAGACATTTTATATTGGCTATCTCAAGAATACGTTTAAGATAGAACTGCACCGTGGGGGTATCTTCTACTATAAGCACAGTTTTGCCTGGCCAGGAATAATGCACATCGGCAGTATAAACCGCAAGGCGTTTGATCTTCTGCGAGGGAGTTTCGTCTTTTTTTACATAAGGGAGAGTAAAAAAGAAACACGATCCTGATCCGGGTTCGGAGGAAAGCCATATTCTGCCCCCCATGATGTCGGTCAGGTTTTTGCATATCGCCAGCCCGAGCCCGTTGCCGTTATGATTCCGTGTGAAAGAATCGTCGGCCTGGCGGAAACGTTCAAAAATAATCTTCTGTTTTTCGGGCGCGATGCCGGAGCCGGTGTCTTTTACGAAAAACACCAGTTCATTGGCTTTGATATCCAGTTCGCAACCGAATTCGATAGTGCCTTCACGAGTGAATTTCACCGCGTTGTCAAGCAGATTGGTCAATATTTGCGTAAGCCGGGTTTCATCGGTATAGATGCAGGCATCTTCATTTTTTATGGTACGGATATAATTGAAGTTGATTTTTGACTTATTTATGCGCTTCAGCTTGGAGCTGAAAATATCATAAAGTTTTTCCATCACACTGTTGATGTAGACATTATTTTTATTAAGGGTGAGTTGTCCGCTTTCGATCTTGGCGATGTCGATGATATCGGAGATGAGATTAAGCAACTGGTTGGAGCTCTGATTGATAAGCGCGGCGTACTCTTTTTTCTCTTTCCGCGTAAGGTCGTTTTCGGACATGAGGTTGGCGAGTCCGACGATTGTATTCAGCGGGGTTCTGATTTCGTGCGACATATTGGACAGGAAGGAGGATTTAAGTCTGTCGCTCTCCTCTGCTTTCTCCTTGGCTTTTATCAGTTCCGTCTCAAACTGTTTCTGGGCAGTGAGGTCGCTGAATATCACGCAAAAATAATTTTTGTCATTCTCCGGTCTGAACGCGCTACAATGGTAATGTTTACCGTTATCGGAATGAAACAGTTCAAAAACTTTGGAACTGCCGTTATGCGCCACTTCGTGAAGGACGTCAAGCCAGGAGGATTCCATATCAGGAAAGACCTCGTCAATATAACGTCCCATGAGTTGCTGGCGGGTAAGACTATTCATTTTGCCGTAAGAGGAATTGGCGTCAATGAAGCGGTAGCGCCATTTATTGGCTTTTTTGTCAAATTCCGGTTCAAAAAGCGCGGCGCCGCTGATCATACGGTCAAAAAGCAGTTTAAATTTATTTTCACTGGATTCGAGAGCATACTGCAGGCGTTTCTGTTCGGTAATATTCCTGATGATCTCCATAGTGGCATCATTGCCATAGGGTACCATTCTGGCATCGAATATGATGAGTTCACCGTCTATGACCATTTCGTACTGATAAAATTCAGGCAAGCCATCGTCGAGGACTTTGCTGATACTGTCGAGTTTTTTTAAGGCTACGGCTTCGGGCAGGACATCGGCAACATGACGGCCGATAAACTCTTCCGGCGCCATTTTTATCTCATTGCAGTCTGTTACACTGTAGTCAAGGAAGTAGCCTTTGCTGCTGTAAATGAATATCATATCCGGTAGCGCTTTGAGCAAACTGCGCTGACGGCTTTCGCTTTTAAGCAGTAACGCTTCGTTGTTTTCGGCTCTTCTGACGGCTTTCTCGAGTTCACTTTCATGTTCGCGGCGTTCGAGGATAAGACCGCTGGTTTCGGCGAAGAGTTTTAGGACATCTATTTCCGCCGTACTCCATTCGCGCTGATTTTCACAATCATCGATACCAATAAACCCGCGCAGGGCACTATCAATGATTATGGGAAACCCGGCTAAACTTATAGTTTCGGCACTCTCCATCATGGGTTTGCAATCACCCGGGGCGACGTGCGTATGCAACAGCGTTACCTGATTATTGAGCAAATTACTGATAATGGACTGGGTTTTGAGAGCAAAGTTTTTGCTCCCCGGAATATCAGCAAGAACAGGATAACCGGGACGCGTCCATTCATGCGCCAAATAGCATTTATAGTGTCCTGCGGAACTATCCTTTATATTGTAGATATATGCCCGGGTCACACCAGTGGCATAACAAAGGGATTCGAGCGAGTGAGTTATCGCAGCATCCACATCATTTCCAGCCAGGAGCTTATGCGTACTATCTATGACGGCGTGAAGAATGCGGTTGCTTTTCTCCAGATCCTGCTCCACTTCTTTTAGTTCGGTTACATCGTATGCAATTCCGACGGTACGGCGGGGGTTCATATCCTGATCGTATTCGGTAGCTCCGCGCTGTACGATATGCTTGACCTTGTCTTCATTATCCAGAAAGCGGTGGACAATACTGAAATCGGTATTGTTTTTTATAGCTTTGATATAGTTTCTTTCTGTCTTGAACATATCATCGGGGTGAATGCGGCTGCGTATAAAATCCATGTCGATACGCATATCGCGGGGAAAACCGAAAAGGTCATGCAGTTCTTTATCGCAATATATATGACCGTTCTGATAATCCACTTCCCAGCAACCGGACTTAGCTATACTGCTAAGGCTCTGTTTACGATTAAGTTTGCGCTCGGCGGCTTCGGCTGAGGCGACAGTATAGAGCTCATTAAAGCTTAGACATATGATATTATTGCGACATGGAATAGCGGAAAGCGTCATAAGCCGGTTCTGAAGATACACCGCCTCACTGATGGTGGTCTGCCCGGATTTCGCCGCCTGATATATCGCATGAAAGTATTGCACCGGAAAATCCGGCAACACCTCATGGACGAGTTTTCCGGGGAGTTCATCGACTTCACATTGAGCCATCGCCGCAAGACCATGATTGCCTTCGAGCACAACTATCCCGGATTTATCCTCGAGTGTCCTGCATAGAGCCAGTGGGCAAGGAAGGTTTTGCAGCAGACTTATGAAATCTGTTCCAAATGGCAAATCCCCGATATTACTATTTTCGTCGATCAGCTCCATAAAAACATCGCCATAATATATGATTAAATTATCGGAATCACTTATAAATGCATACCGAATATACTATTTTAAATCATATACAGGGTAGTTGTCAAGCCTTTCTTCGCAAATTTAATAATTTTTTATCGATTATCCGTTTTTATGACGGTAAAAAGTACAAAAGTGTAAGATGTTTATCTCTATACATTGAATCCGCTCCGGCGCAGGAGCGGATTCAGTGAACGGCTTATTTGGACACTGGTCTAATCGAGTAGGAGAATGACACTTTCTGTCCACGGGATAAATTACAGGGCAATTCCAACTCCAACCGGTCAATACGCAATGACCTGACATGAAGCTTGCCTTGCTTGTCGGACAATGGCATATCCGGGGGGAGACTGAGATCGAACCCCTTACCCGCGCGATTGCGGACTTTTACCAGACCTTTGGCTTTTTTCATACTGAAACCACCGGATTTGGCTTCGCCTTGAGCCAGCGGTATCACTTCCACGAAACGGTCTAGCTTAAGCTCTTTTTCCGCCTGCAATTCCACTTTTATGTGTAGTGCGTCATCGGCAAAAGTGTAGGTACGGGTATATCGCACTGGAACTTTTTCCAATTTGCCCGATACACTCAGAGTGCCTGATTTTTCATTCAGCTTGAACGAGGAGGCAAAATAATCCTCCCAATAACGTTTGCCCTTGTCATAGGCAAGCAATCCGTTATGGCACAATGGCGACCAGTTGGAGCCGACCACCAGTGCGCCGTAATCCGGAGAGGAGAGCAAAGAAAGTCCACCACCAAGAAATGGAGTAACATGTCTGGAATGGTTACGATCGGTCGATTCATCGCGGAAATTCTCTTTATTTTTAATATAATGCGAAACAGGCGCGGGCTTGCCGACATATATCGCGGCATAGTAGCCGGGACGTTTCACCGCGATCAACTCATTGGCGATGTTTCTAATGAAGCTCTTTTTCGTCAGCGCCGGCCACTCGCCATGTTTAGGCGCATGCGTGAAATATTCATAACGCACCGGTGAGATGCAATAGCGGAAAATATTTTTATTGCTTGACTTTTCTATAGTCTCCGGCATGTTGTCTATGATTTTAACTATATTTGCGCGAGCTTGATCCGGGGCTTGCTTTGCCATTGCCCATACTCCGACTTCCGGCAATACATCATCAAGGATGCCTCTCGCGCCATTCCACTGCTCGTTATCAAAACTGTCTCTGGTACGATGACTGAAGTTGTTGCTGCCAATAATTCCGCCATCCGGTTCTGGCGTCACGGTGTGATTAAAAAAGTAATAACCGCGACGGATAGTTTCCAGCAAATCCTTATCTCCGCTCATGCGGTAATACACCGCCATATGCCAATTGCTCATACCGGAATAACCCGAATCCGGACCTAATTGCTCCACCTGAAAACCTGCCGGATGAGTACCTTCGGTAAACCTTCGGGCGTAATGTTTTGCCAGTTCGGCGTAACGTGGTTCACCGGAACCTGTGGCGAATGCCTGAAACGCTACCAGATAATGCGACGATTGATTGCGACAGGACACTAATCCATCGGGATAAGCCCGGTCGATGAGATGACGTAAAGCATTTGTCCACGGCTTACGGATATTTTCCGGCATGTGCGGAGCGACCAAAGCGAACACCGGCATAGTCTGCTGTCCCATTACAAAACCCATAAATCCCGGGTATGGATCTTCTACTCTGTTACCATGTCCAGTCCCACGCCAGACCTCATCTTCGCCCAGAGCGGTAAGGTCGCGCAAAGCAGACGCGGCAGCACGGAAAAACAACTCTTTCTTATTAAAGTACGGATTGCCGGGAAAATCAAAAGTAGCGGCGAGCGCCAGTTTTTCAGCTCCTCCCGGGCAGCTTTTAGGGGTTACTCCGCCTGACACTTCGGGGATATTGCGCAGTCTGTCCCAGCGATTACCGGGGGCGGGCGCATTGATTTTGTCCTGCCACCCGCACATAGCTCCGCTCCAATGAGATTGCGGATCAATATTTTGACTTCTGAGCAAGGGATTTATCGCAGGCATAAGTGCGTCAAAGGAGGAGAATAAAATGGATTCGCGTACCGGGTCACTTGTAAGTGAGTTTTTTACTTTGCTCCAATCAGCAATAAGATCTTCGGTTTTACCTACATATTTCTCCTGTAGTATTTCTTTAAGCAAATTATGGATATCCTCCTGGAACTTCCAGCTGAAAACAGTGCCATCGGCGGATTCGATTACTGAAGCTTTAATTTCTCCGGCGGCAGTGGCGGAATTGCACAATATCACCGGGAAACCATATATTAACATACGGCTGGTATTTGATGGCAGTTTGACTTGCCAGATTTTTCTATGATTGGCGGAAGAAATGGCAAGCTTGCCTTTTGTCTCTTTGCCGTTTATTTCCAATGTTCCACGTTCGACCACCAACTCTTCGGCGCGAGGAGGAATATACATATACAGATTTTCCGGCTGATTCTTCCATGAACTGAAATACCCGTTCTGAAACGAGATGCCGTAATCTTTACCCGGAAGTTCAATATTCACGTCAGAATTAGATTCACCGGCGGTAACGCGTATCTGATAAATTCCTTTGCGGGGAAATTGAAGCTTCATGTCCAGCATAAGGTCGCCGGGCCGGGTTTGCGGCTTGATCGATGTAAGAATATCCTTCATTTCATCTTCGCCCATGACTCCGGCGTTAAACACTCTGCCCGGCTCGACATACTGCCATAGCGCAAGCTTCTCGTCCGGGTCGAACATTCGTATCATCAGGCGATCACCCTGCCTGCCGCTACCGCGCCGGATACTTATACGTCCAACGGCATTAGGCTCCTGATTCACGTAATACACGGTCAGAGCCGGGGCTGGATGCAAGCCCTCGATAACGGTCTTTGCCGCTTTTGCCGTGTTTGACAGAAAGCTTAAAATCAATAATAAAAGCGTCAGTGCTAGAAGTGGACGCATACCGATATGAATTTTTTGTGCCATGTTCTATTCCCTTTATTTTATTTAAATTACCATTCTTTTCTTGTCGGATAAGTCCATATTCTCCACAGTCTGTCCTTAGGTGCGGGCGAGGTCATTCTTGCCTCATTATAGTCCCTGACCTCCACGTGCCCGTCAAGACAGCCGTATGTCAAATACTTGTTGAGATGCCGCCTCTGTACATAAAGCGGACGACTCCACCAATATGTCAGAGTTCCCAGACCGGAACCGTCATTAGCGAAGAAATCATTATCCAAAAACACGGGCACTGCCGAGGGATGTCGGAATTCGGACATGCGCATACTCCTTTTCGTTCCGTCTGGTTCTGTTATTGTTCTTATTATACTCGCATATCCTATCGGCGTTGAACCATCAGAGGTTTTATTGATATTTGCAGGACAGGTCATCACAGCCGGAAGAAAAGTCTGACCATTGACCCAACGTTTCATTCCCATATAATGAACATAAAGAAATATTGAGTAATCACTATGTTCATCTACGACCGCGCCTATTCCAGGTGACCACCAATTGTAATCATCCATGTACATATTCATTGCGGAAGCAAGTTGTTTCATGTTGCCGGTACATTTAATCATTTTTGCTCTGTCCCGCGCCTGGCTCAGTGCCGGGAGCAGCATGGATGCAAGGATAGCTATGATGGCTATCACTACGAGGAGCTCGATAAGTGTAAATTTTTGACGCTGTTTCATTTTTTTTCCCTCTCTTTTATTATCTGTTTATTATTACTGGTTTGAGAATGTCGATCCGACGTTCGAGTTCCGGGTCGTTAATACGCTCAAGCATCCGTTGTGCCGCCATAGTGCCTATGTCTTCCATGCGTATATCAATGCTGACGGGAGCTGGATCACAGTAGCCAAGCATCATGATGTCATAATTGCAACTTACTATAAGTATGTCACGCATGGGGCTGAGCCCGGATTTATATAAATTGTCGTAAATCATGCCGATTTCGTTATCAGAGGGACAGAATATCGCGGTAGGTCTGTCTTTAATGTCTTTGCCGAAAATATGTTTCATCTGTAAAGCAATGTTTTTACAGCGTGGCTCCCAGGTAGACGCTTCGTAAGGAGAAAACTCAACTCTGGCGCCCCTTTGCTCCGCCGTCTGAATAAAAGTATCGCGCCGTTCCACAAAACGCGGTGGTATCTGGTCGCCGATATAAGCTATATGCCTGTGTCCGTGCTTCAAAATGAATCTGGCGGCAAGTACGCCGATATCTCGATTGGAATAACCCACATGGTCATAATGGTCTTCGGGGTTGACTTCTCCCAGTACTCTTACCAGCGGAAGCGATTGCATATCCCCGGAAATGACGTCAGCAGGATCGCCACTGAAAATCATACCGTCGATACGATTTTTCAACATCTGCATACTTTGTTTTCTTATGGACATGCTGCTTTCAAGGAACATAGGGCAGTTCTGCCCGCTCAGATAACGTTGCGCGGCGATGAACATTCCCGCAAACACCGAATCTATACGCAATTCCAGATCGCTGCCTTGAAAACAAAAAGCAATATTTTTTATACGTTTGACGTAAGTGCCTTTGCGCGGTACGCGATATACCAAACCTTCCGCCTCCAGCACCTTCACCGCCTTGTTGACAGTCATGAAATTGGCGTCATATTCTTTTGCAAGCTGTTTTACCCCGGGCAGAGCTCCGCTGAGTTTGCCGTTGTTGATCCTCTTCCTGAGATGATTGACTATCTGAGGATATTTCTTCTCCAGCTTGAGGCTTTCCGGTGCATTTACAGATGACATTTTTTACTCCAAATCATTTATAGCTGTATTACGCTTATAGCTATATTATATTTTGGCTGCGCATAAAAGTCAATAGCCAAATGAAAAAAATTCCAAAAGACCTTTTCTGTGAATTGAAAAAGTAAACGCGTGCCCCCTCTGCCTCACTGCAATAAGTAAAAAAATATGGACTATGATGGTTTTTCTTTTATTTTCGGATATCATACCATTGCGCACTGCGTGTTAAAGTGTTATGTTAAGCAACTTATTAATATAACAGGATAACAGGAATATAATATTCACATGAAGGCCGACGAATTAAGAAAGAAATATATACGTTTTTTTGAGAGCAAAGGGCATAAAGCCATAAAAAGCGCATCGCTGGTTCCGGAAAACGATCCGACCTGTCTTTTTACCACTGCTGGAATGCATCCGCTGGTTCCTTATTTGCTAGGCAGTAAACACCCTGACGGTAAAAGGCTTACCGACTTTCAGAAGTGCATCAGGACCGGGGATATTGATGAAGTGGGCGATGCGGTTCACCTGACTTTTTTTGAGATGCTCGGCAACTGGTCACTTGGAGATTATTTCAAGGAAGAAGCCATTGAATTCAGTTTCGAATTTCTCACCAGCCCGGAATGGCTGAACATACCACTGAAAAATCTCGCGGTATCGGTATTTTCCGGTGACGCCGACGCGCCTTTCGATCAGGAAGCTTTCAATATCTGGTCTCGTCTCGGTGTAAATGAAAACCGCATCGCCAGGCTCGGCAAAAAAGACAACTGGGGGGGACCGGCCGGACAGACCGGTCCTTGCGGTCCGGATACTGAGATGTTTTACTGGACAGGCGAAGGCGACGCTCCTGAAGTATTTGACCCGTCAAACAAGCTGTGGGTGGAAATATGGAACGACGTCTTTATGCAATATAATAAGACCGCTGACGGCGATTACGTACCATTGGAACAGAAGAACGTCGATACCGGCATGGGTCTGGAACGCGTAACCGCGATTCTCCAGGGCAAAGCCAGTTGTTACGATACCGAAATATTCCAGCCGCTGTTCGATAAACTCGACGAACTCCGCAAGATAGAAGCCCCCGCGACACGTTGCGATTCAGAACGTATCATCGCTGATCACCTGCGCGCCTCTGTATTCATCATGGCCGATGGCGTAATGCCTGGCAACGTCGATCAGGGTTATGTACTGCGCCGTCTGATCCGCCGCTCGATCCGCGAAGGCCGCAAGCTGGGATTGGATTGCAAATTCATTTCCGCGATCGCCGAAGTGGTAATAGCCAATTTTAAGGAAGTATATCCGGAACTGGGGCTCAACGCCGCCAATATCATAGCCGGAATGGATCAGGAGGAAGAGCAGTTCGCCAAGGCTTTGGAAAAAGGCACACGCGAATTTGAAAAACTCATCGCCAAAGTTCCTGAGCACGTGAAGAAAAAAGTCATCAGCGGTAAAAATGCCTTCTATCTGTATGAAACTTACGCGTTTCCGCTGGAACTGACCGTGGAAATGGCGGCTGAAAACGGCTTTGAAGTGGATGAAGAAGGCTTTCAGAAGGCTTTTGAACGCCACCAGGAGCTGTCCCGTAAGGGCGCGGAGCAGAAATTCAAGGGCGGTCTCGCGGACAATTCCGAAGCCACCGCCGCGCTGCATACCGCCACTCATCTGCTGCATCAGGCGTTGCGTCAGGTGCTTGGCGATCACGTGGAACAGAAAGGCTCGAACATCACCGCGGATCGTTTGCGTTTCGACTTTTCTCATCCTGATAAAATGACCCCGGAACAGATCGCCGAAGTTGAAAAGATCGTTAACGAGGCGATTGAACGTAAACTTCCCGTGAACTGCGAAGAGATGACCGTTGAGGAAGCCAAAGCTCAAGGCGCGATAGGTCTGTTCGGTGACCGCTACGGCGAAAAAGTCAGAGTATATTCCGTTGGTGATTTCAGTAAAGAGATATGCGGCGGACCTCATGCGGAGAACTCTGCGGATCTCGGCGGCTTCCAGATAAAGAAGGAAGAAAGCTCAAGCCGGGGCGTCAGACGCATAAAAGCGGTATTAAAACGTTAATTTATTATTCGGGACGGTTGACATTACGTCAACTGTCCTTATTTTTTATAGTATAACTTTTCTGATTTTTCAGAAAAAAGAATCAACTAATGTGGAACGGTGCTCTATGAAAAAAGCAGATTTGCTCATAGCACACACTCAGGGAGTATACAATATAAAGGTTCAGGGTAGGGCAAATTTCGAATGCGCCCCGCCGCTGCGCAACCTTGCCAACAATCTGGACAAGGGTTTTAAACGTATCTCCATCGACCTGACCGGCTGTTCCGGCATGGACAGCACCTTTATGGGTGTCCTTGCCATGATCGGTCTCCATGTCCGTGAAAGCGGCAAGGTGGAGATCGTCAACGCCGACAAGGAAAACCGGCACCTGCTCGAAGGTTTGGGGATTGAGGAATTGTTCGACTTTGTCAATAAAGACAACAATGAATCAGATAAAGACCGCAAGTGGGTACGCCCTGAAGAGAAAAGCTCTCAGGTCGATCAGGCGGAAACCGTTTATAGCGCTCATGATACTCTAGTGCGTGTTTTCGATGGCAATAAAGCCAAATTTGAGAAGGTCGTGGAATTTGCCAAGAAGGATCTCGACCGCCTCAAAAAAGATGAGAAATGATTTTATTTCCGAAGCGGCTCCCCTTAAAGGACTGAAACGTCCTTGAAAGGGATACCGCCGATGGTGGTTTTAATAACCGCCGTCTATCCGCATTTACTGTAACCGCAGCTCAAGCATTTTAAACAATTTTCCTGAGACAGCAACGCTTTTTCATTGCATTGCGGACAAAACATAAGATTACTGCTATGCCCGTTGCTTATGGGTGATGCGTTATCCGGGGAAACCGATTTATCATGCTCAAGCTTGGCGATCATACCTATTTTGCTAAGATGCTTTTCGATAATCCGCCCAATATCCGCCGCCAGCGAAGGCACATACACACCTTCGGTGAAATATCCGCCGTTGGGATCATAAATGCTCTTCAGTTCATTCACCAGGAAGCAGGGGTCGGCATCATGGCGGAACACCGCTGAGATCAGACGGGTCATAGCCACGATCCAACTGAAATGCTGGAGGTTCTTGGTATTGATGAATAACTCGTAAGGGCGTCTTGAGCCATCGGCATTTATCAGGTCATTGATGGTTACATAGAGCGCGTCCGCCGCCAGCGGAGTTTTTATCTTGTAAGTAGTACCTTCAAGTTCCAGGGGACGGTTGTTCAGGTTCAGTACTTCTTTGTTTTTGTCCTGCTTGTGTTGTTTTTTCTTATCGTCATCCTTGATAAGCACGCCGGTGATAAACTCGGAAGGACGGAATGTAGTGCAGCCTTTCAAACCGCTTTCATATGCCTTGACATAAACATCCTTGAACTTTTCAAAGGGATAATCGGCGGGAATGTTTATAGTTTTTGAAATGGAACTGTCCACATACTTCTGAAGTTCAGCCTGGATTGCGATGTGTTCTTCTGGGGTAACTTTATCGACCGAACTGAAATAATCGGGCAGCTTGTCCACCGCGATGAGTTCTCCGCCCATGTATTCACAATATTTTTTATAGGCATAATCATTGATCCGCATTTCAGAGACGTCAGTTTCGGTGGTGTTTCTGATTTTGCGCGTATAGGTATAGGCGAAAACCGGTTCGAGCCCGCTGGATACGTTTTCGGCGAACAAACTGATAGTCCCGGTGGGGGCGATCGAAGTTAAATGAGAGTTTCTCAAACCGTATTCGCGGATTTTCTGCTGAAGCTCCTCGGGCAGAGACTGGATAAAGCGCCCTTGACAGTACTTCTCGGCGTCGAATTTCTCAAACACGCCTTTTTCCTTACCCAGTTCGATACTTGCTTCATAAGCGGAATAAGTGATTGTCTGCATGATCTTGCCGGTAATATCCACCGCCTGACTGGAGCCATAAGGAATTTTCATAAAAATAAATAAGTCAGCCAGACCAGTCAACCCGATACCCATACGCCGTTTGGATTCCGCTTCCTTGCGCTGGGCTTCAAGCGGATAATTACTCATATCAATGACATTATCCAGCATCCTCACCGCTACCTTGACGGTATTGGCAATTCCCGCGAAATCAATCTCCGCATTGTCCTTAAAGGCATTGGACACAAAGCGGGTGAGATTGATTGAACCCAGCAGGCAAGCGCCATAAGGCGGCAACGGCTGTTCGCCGCAGGGGTTGGTGGCGCGGATGTCTTCACAATACCACAGGTTATTCATCTCGTTGATCTTATCGATCAGGATAAAACCCGGCTCGGCAAAATCGTATGTGGATTTCATTATCTGATCCCAGAGTGCTTCGGCGTGAACGGTTTTATAAACCTTACCGCCAAACACCAGTTCCCAGGGCTCATGATTTTTTACCGCCTGCATGAACTTATCGGTGATCGCAACGGATAGATTGAACATCTTTAACTGAGCGTTTTCGCGCTTGGCGGATATAAACTCCTCGATATCCGGGTGATCGCAACGCATAATACCCATCTGCGCGCCGCGCCGCTGACCGGCGCTCATAATCGTCCGGCAGGTGGAATCAAGTACCTGCATGAAGCTCACCGGACCGGATGACTCAGCCTCACAGCCGAGGATCATCGAACCTTTCGGGCGCAGAGTGGAAAAGTCAAAGCCTACGCCGCCACCCTGCTTCTGGGTCAACGCCGATTCCTTGACGGTGTCAAATATGCCTTCGATGGAATCGGCTATTTTATTCATGACGTAACAGTTGAACATCGTCGCTTCCGTGCGTGCGGTTCCGGCGTTGGCGATGATACGTCCACCGGGCAGAAAACGGAAATCCTTCAGAACATTATAAAATTCATTTTCCCAATGAAGCGGATCCTTTTCACTGGCGGAAGCGGCTTTAGCCACGCGTTTCCAGGTATCTTCGTAAGTTTTGTCCGCGGGTATATTTCCGCCGCCTGAATAGCGGTATTTGCGTTTCCATATTTCTTCACTTATATCATTGATCTGTTCCGTACTCATGTAGTGTCCCTGCTTTCCTGATTAAAAAAATACTCCGCCATAATTCCATGGTGGCAGCTCATAAGGACTGTTAAAATACACACCATATAGCATCTTTCAAGCATCGCAAACACTATATGTTGATATTTTTATTTTTAATAAAGGGGGAAATCTGTCGAGCGGCAACAACGCCATCAGTGAAAAACACTTATCCGCAACACATTGTAATTTACTAAAGTTTGATATATCAACAACATGTTCCAGGCAGACACCAAAAGAAAACTGTTCGGAAACTGAACAGTTTTCTTTCTGAGTACAAGCTTTACATGGCTTATTTTTCTATCTTTGGCAATCGACCTGATATTGAGAATATGGCGGTCTTTAACGGGATTCTTTTTTCATCGACAAAAGAGATGCCGACGACTTGCTTTTCGGGGAAAGGATTAGTCCATTCGGATTGATATATAAATATATTTTTACCGTTGGCGTCAAGTGGATGATATACATAACGGTTCAAGAGCGTAGAGCCGCCGAGCGGACGTGATCTCAGCCAATAGATGTGCAATCCCAAATTAACTCTGAATGAAGCCTTAGTTCCATCGGCATATTTTATGATATAAGTTCCGAGCGGCCAGCCGTGATGCCATGTTCTATAACCGCGAATACCGGCAAATTCCTTTCGGGGATTTTTGACATCTATCACTGAATGCATGAAGATAAAAGATGAAAATTTTCCCGAAACAGGAAAATCAACACTTTGACCGTTGTCGATAATGACACAATTATTCCCTGCATACAGTTGGACAGGAATATTGGCGATCCGGGTTTCTCCCTGGGGCAAGTCCACCGGAGCATCGCAGTTGCGATAATCTTCCGACCAGTATGACTTCATGAATTTGTTCAAAGATTCAGTGAGGGCATGTTTTATATCCAGAGGGATGATTTTTTCTGACGCATGGCGGTTGGAATTTAACGCGAAAATGCTGCTTAAAGCCGGAATTACTCCTGAATTTATTTCGTCATTTACACTGGATTCATTGCCCTGAAAGAAGTTCCAGGAGTAGTCCGCTCCGCGAAACCACGACGCCATCCATTGGAACATGGCTTGTTCCCCCGCTGAAGGGTGAATACCGCCGCCCCACCAACCGAAGATGCTGTTGCCGAATCCACTATACATTTTTTTTGTGTTCACATCCGGAATGGTCATAAAGGCAGTACCGTGCCCCCATAGTTTGAACCCTCTTTTATTGAAGTAATCTGAGGTTTGCGCCACGCCGCCATACCATATCCACGGAGCGATTATGACGTCTTTGGGAATTTTATCAATAATTGTATACGCGTCATATCTTTTACCATTATGGAAAGGATTGAGCATGTCTTCGGAAATCATCATTTTAACATTATGTTTTTTCAAAAACTCATGCAGTTTCACGACAAACTCAAGCATGACCTGATCTCTGGTTTTACCATATACAAGTTCATCCGGCACTTCATTTTCTATCCTTTTATGCCACCATTCATCAAGTTTTGGGGAAAAGAATTCACAATTTGTCGCTTCGATAATATCCAGTACGCAGTCGCTGTACATGGGGAAGTAATCGGGGTGAGACACATTGCCCTGATCGTGCCAGCCTTTTTCACGAAATTCCGGTCTTACTCTGCCGATAAAATTATCATGTCCTCCAGCAGGAAGGGCTATTTTCATTTTCACAAAGCGTTCACGGCAGAAATCCGCAATGGTTTTCCAGTCTTCCAGAGTGAAATGTCTGTTCTCTAAGTTGTAATTTACTTCGGGGCGGCGTTTAAAAACAGTCATAGTATCGGCGTGTATGCCGAATACATTGAATTTATTTCCCACAACAAAACGTTCTATCCAGTCAAGGAAGAAGGCAAGTTCAGTTTTTTCCTCCACTCTGCCTCCGATCTGATCGGGAAGGAAGGACGTATTCGCCAGGCGATGCTCAAGGTCTGGCCAATCGAGTATTTCTCCGCATTTAACCGGAGCTTTATCCCGCCGTTGCATTGGGGATTTCAGTATTTGCATAAAAGATATTGTTCCATAAAACAGACCGGCCTCGTCTGCACCGGTTATCTCTACTTTATCCGGAGTTATTTTCAGGTGATAGCCCTCGGGTTTGAGTTTCTCGTTTTCTCCTTTGATATTTACATATTCCGCTGTTTTCAGGATAATATCCGCGTCAACTCCCTTTGTTATCGTAAAATCACGACCGGCGAAATCCAGTAATTTCCCTTTAAACATTTCAGCGGTGAGTGTAGTGCGTTCACTGGCGTTTTCAGGAATCGCGATTGTACTTTTTTCTCCGGCGTTAAAGAATCGATTATTATGCCATTGCGCTTTTTTAGGGCGGGGCCAGATAAACGTTTCCCCCGTCAGGTCAATTATTTCCGTTTCATTTATAAAATTGACCGCGAAAAGTTTTGTGTCCTGTGCCCGGTTCTTTACTCCGAGAATCCATGTATATGTCCCATTAAGATTTTTCGCGTTAGGAATAAAAAATGTTGTCGTCATGTTTTGCGTGATGGAAAGCTTGCTGTTTTGCGTGAGCATGGAGTCATCGGGAGCAATCAACCAGGATGAGTATTCATAATCTCCAGGGGCAAATCCGTTCATGTCCAACTGAACATGTATATGGCATTTATCCGGAGAGTGCGCCTGAGTTCTTCTGATCTTCCCCAAGTTCATCTCTCCGCTTCCGAAAGGTTTTTTGTTCAGCACCAGAAAGCCGCAAGTAAATATATTCGGAAATGACTTAAACGTGATGGTGGGATGAATCGCCCAGCGTTGCGCTCTTACTCCCAGAGAATTGCTCTTGTCATAGTTCTGCATGATGTTGAAACCTATGAACGGCAGGCTTTCGGTATCTGTTTTAATCAGACTCAAGGGAAAAGCAAATTCATATGACATTTTCCCATCGGCGTACGAGAGTTTTTTTTTACACACTAAATCCCAGCTTTGCTGCTTCACCACTCTGGCGGCGGTAGCGTCAAAGTCTACAAGATAGTCAAAAATATAACCATCTGAATTGGTGGCGAATTGTATTCTGCGGGTAGTGTCATATTGTGTGTTACGCCCGGTGAACCATAGTTCCAGCGCCTCGTCCTGCCATATTTCACGGTCTTTTTCTTTTACTGTGGAACGGGGATTGCCTGGAAATATGGCGTCAATGTAAAAAAAAAGGTCTTTATTGTCATATCCGACGCGGGCAGTTACCAGACCGGAATTTTTACCATCGGACAACTTCAATACAGAAGTGTCGTTCCATGACTTTCTCATAAAATCGCCATTATCATCAAGCGGCGAGGACATGGAAAGCACCTCCTGAACCGGTCTGATAAAATCCACCTTCAGTACCTTTTCATCTTTTGCCTCCGGAGCTACAAGTATGGATATGCTTTTTAGCCTGAACTCCTTGGCGAAACCTTCCCGTGGATAGCTCCATAAAGATATATTTTGCAACAGATTCCATTCAAAAGACGTCTTATGACTTTGAGTTCTTCGCAGAATGTAATCATGCGTTCCTTGTTTCAAACCGATAGTAGGAGCCAGTCTGCCTGATTTGGAATAGCACATGAAAACAATTTTCCCAGCGTCATCATGAGAATAGTCAATAGAAACCTTAATTCCCTCTATTATCATTCCGGATGCTACTTGCTCTTCCACAATCTTATCACAGTAAATGCGCGAAATAGCAAGTCCTTGTGTGCCTTTGAATTCATATTGCGCCAATTTGCCATCAGGAGTTTCTACAATCCTGACTTCCGGTGTGTAATCACTGTTTTTCATCCATCCCGCGGTTATATTACGTAGCGGTTTGAGCCCATCCTTATCCGCGTCATAGACAACTATTTCCTTGTATTCCTTTTCCGCTGAATCGTTTTGCCCAAACGCATCCGAACAGAACCCTGCCAAAATACATAAAAAAGCGATTATCCCTTTTACTCCCATATACCTGTGGCTGTACTTCAAGTGTTGATTTCCTTTGTGCATT